>CAYFNN010000012.1:0-19984 GCA_964344465.1 uncultured Bifidobacterium sp.
ATCACCGTCGGGAAGACGAGCCCACCACGCAACTTGATGCCACGCGGTGTGCGGGTCTTGCTCTTCTCGGCGAGACGGGCGATTTTCTTGGCAGACGACGTCACGGTCGTGAAAGGCTATCGCCGACAATCGCCACGTATGCCTGCGCCGCGTCGCGGCTCGACGGGTGACGCTCGATATATGCACGCCCTGCGGTGCCACACGTCATGCGTCGTGCCGAATCGCGAGCCAGCGACGAAACTGCCTGCGACAACGCGTTGACATCGCCTGGCGGCACCACGAGGCCCGCCCCAGATTGAGTGACCAGCCGGTCGATCTCACTGCCTGGGTCGACGGCGGCTATGACACTGCGACCCGCAGCAAGTATCGAGTACACCTTCGAGGGCACGCTGACTGCCGCTAATCCGGCACGAAGCGACACGAGGTGCACATCGGCAGTAGCGAGCACTTCGGCCAGACGATCGTCGGGCTGGTAGGCGCCAAATCTCACATTCGCGAGGTCTGCAGCCTGGGCCCGCAAGTCTGCGAGCGCGGCACCATCGCCATTGATGACGAACGAAACATCGGGGTTGCGACGTGCCGCAGAAACGAGCACATCGAGACCCTGTGAGTAGCCGACGTTGCCCGCATACATCACCACGGGCTCGTCGCCGAGACCGAGTTCGTGACGATACGGCGTCATCCGGTCGCGCGGCTTGATGCCCTCGACATCGACGAAGTTCTCCACGACTCGCACCGTCGACGATCGGGCGACGGGCAACTTGGCGACCACGTTGGCACGCAGGTCTTGCGACAGCACCACCACGGCGTGCGAGCGTCGGTAAGTGAAACGCTCCAACCAGCTCGCAGCAGCAATCACGAAACGGTTGGTAATCGCCCCCGTGCGAATCACGGCGTCGGGAAAGACATCCTGCACGTTGAATACGAGACGCGTGCGCCGCAGCCGAGCCGCCAACCAACCGACAGTGCCAAGCGTGAGCGGCGGCGACATGGCCACCACGGCATGCACGCGACGGCGTGTCGCAACGACCGCGCAGACGCCGGCAATCACGCTGAAAGCGATGAACGCGGCGGCGCGAGCGAACAGATTCGACTTGTCGGCCGACGTCAACGGGTGAATGCGTGTGATGCTTCCCCACTCAGTCGTCTCACGACGAACGAGACGACCAGACCAACCGGTTTCCACACGATGCGAGCGGTACCACGGCAAGGAAGTTACGACGTGCACTTCATGGCCGAGTGCCGCCCACTGCGCAACCAGCTGTGTCATTACACGGCCCGTCGGCGCAATGTCGGGCGCAAAGTGCGGGCACAGCACGACGAGTCTCAGCCGTTGAACCTCCACGGCACGGCTCGCGCTATTCAACGTCGCCACCTGCCATCGCCGCGCGGTAGACCGCCGCGAGGTCGCGACCGGAGTCGATCGAACGAAACTGTGCGGCTCGTCGTCGGCCACGCGTCTGCCATTCGGCGCGCTGCGCCCGCGCCCGTTCAACGGCTGCAACCCACGCATCCACCTCCAGTGGCACCACCTGGCCGGCATCACCCACCACCTCGGGCAGCGCCGCGCAATCACTGGTGATCACCGGAGTACCGAGTGCCATTGCCTCAATGACCGGCGCACCGAAACCTTCGTAGGTACTCGGGAATACGAGTGCATCGGCGAGCGCAAGCAGACCGTCACGATCGGCATCGCCGAGCCGCCCGACGACAAGTGCTCGACCCGACAGATCGTGTTCCGCAATCGCCGCGAGCACATCGCCGTGCGCCCGACCAGCGCCACCCGCAAACACGATTTGTGTATCACCGAGGCGACCATCACGGATGAGGCGAAGCAGAAAATGATGATTCTTGTGCGGGTGCGTAATCGCGGGATACACGAGCACGCTCGCTGCCGAGATACCGAGGCGACGTCGAATTTCGTCTGCGGGTGTCGCTCGCCCACCCAGTGAGGGCTCAACGCCGTGACGCACCACGCTGACTCTCTGGTCGGCAACTCCAAGTTGCTGCACCACCGTTCGTTTGACGAATTCGCTCGGTACGGCGATGTGCGCCGCGCGCCGCACCGACGCAGGCACGCGCGCACGGAGATAGCGCAGCTTCGTGCGTGAGAAATATTGCGGAAACTCGCGGTACTGCACGTCGTGGATGGTGAGCAGTGCGGGAGGTTGGTGCTGCAGTCGCAGCGGCATCGTGCCGCCACCGTGATGCACCAGCTGTGCACCTCGCGACAGCCCTGCGACCCACGTCATTTCTCGCCAGACACGTCGCGGGCGGCTGGTCTCGGTTGAGGGCGACTCAATGATCTGCATCAACGACGCCAGGTCTGGGTGGGCAGCGGCAAATCCACGCGGAGCAACCACTTGAACCTTGAACCCTCCACCGGCAGCTTCGTGCACGCCGAGGAGTTGACGCACGAGGTATTGCTCTGAACCGCCGACGCTCCCCGGCAGACACCACAACATGTTCACAACGATGCGACTCATCGACGGCGGCCGCCCATGTGCACAGCTTCGCGATACGCCTGCACGACCAGCTCGGCGGTGTTCTGCCATGTCGCAGCACTGGCTCGCTGGCGCCCGGCGTGAGACAATTCGTCGCGACGGGCCAGCACTTCACGAATTCCGGCTGCAATCGCTGCCGTGTCGAGTGGGTCGACGAGCACTGCTGCACCGCCAGCGACTTCTTCGGTAGAAGTACCGCGGCTCGTGAGCACGGGTGTGCCATGCGACATGGCTTCGAGCACGGGCAGGCCAAAGCCCTCCATCACGGACGGATAACACAGTGCGGCTGCCCCGGCATAGATGGCAGCCAAATCGTCGCCTGCCACATGGCCAGCAAAGAACACCCGGTCGCTCGCCTCATACGAATCTGCGGCATCATCGCCCCAGCCGTGTGCACCCACTACGACGATTGGTGGCACATCACGACCCAAGGTCTGATGCGCCGCCAGTAGGCGATGCAGGTTCTTACGCGGCTCACGTGTGCCCACGAACAATAGGTACTGCTCTGGGAGCTCCAATCGGCGACGCACCTCCTGGCCCACTTCGGGTGACACTGTCGACGTTCGCACGCCAAGTGGCACGAGTCGCAATCGCGAAACATCGGCACCACTGGCAACGCAATCACGCAACGTCGCCTGCGACGAGCACAAGATCAACGTGGCGTGACTGATGACTGCTGCAAGAGCACGCGAAAACACACGGCGGCCACGAGCGGTGAAATATCCCGGGTGATGAAGGAATGCGAGGTCGTGCACCGTGACGACGAGTGGCGTTTCGCGATGAGTCGCGACGGGAATGATGCTCGTTGCATGAACGACATCAAGCGGGCCGGTCGCACGCTCGACGCGAGGCCAACCGAATCGCAGCGTTGACTCCACCAATAACGCACCGCGCAACGGCAGATGGGCGGTGGTGACAGGTGGGGCAAAGCCCTCGGTGGGCGCCCGTCGATGGTTGCCTGCCACTGCGACAACATCGAGGTCGCCGCGCGCGTCGAGTGCTCGCGCGAGTTCGACTGACGCCACTCCCGTTCCACCCGGCGTTGCCCGCCAACAGTGCTCGAAAGTCAATGCCGCACGCAGCCGACTCATCATCTCCATTCTGTCGGTGATCACCCGCATACGCTGGAGTCACCGATGAGCGTTGCAGCAACGAAATCAGGGTTCTGGCAGCAGCGCGTCGTCGTGGTTACCGGCGGCGCTGGGTTTCTCGGCAGCCATGTCGTGGCTCGACTGGCCTCACTCGGGGCGAAGGTCGTCGTGCCGCGCCATGCAGAACACGATCTCACCAAGCACGGTGTTGCCGAACGGTTCTTCTCTACACACCGACCGAGCCAGGTGATTCACCTCGCAGCACGAGTTGGCGGCATCGGCTACAACCAAGTCGAACCAGCACCGTTGTTTCTCGACAATCTGCAGATGGGCGTGAACGTGATTGAAGCTGCACGTGCGATGGGCGTCGAAAAGACCACCATCCTCGGCACCGTGTGCAGCTATCCGAAGTTCACACCGGTGCCGTTTCGCGAAGAGTCAATTTGGGACGGCTACCCCGAAGAAACCAACGCACCGTACGGCATCGCCAAGAAGGCGTTGCTCGTGCACACACAAGTGAATCGCAAACAATACGGTCAGCGATTCGCATTCGTGATTCCCACCAACTTGTATGGCCCAGGCGACAAGTTCCACGAGTCGGTGTCGCATGTGATTCCCGCACTCATCAAGAAGTGCGTCGAAGCCAAGGAGCACGGCGTAGACAAAGTGCACGTCTGGGGCACTGGTGCGGCAAGTCGTGACTATCTCTACGTGGGCGACGCCGCAGCGGCAATCGTGCTTGCCGCCGAATTGCACGACGACACCGAGCCACTCAACCTCGGCAACAACCGCGAAATCACGATTCGCGAAACGGCAGAGACCATCGCGCGCATCGTGGGATTTGACGGTGACCTGGTGTGGGATGCGAGCAAGCCCGATGGACAACCACGGCGCCGTGTCGACGCCTCTCGAGCTGAGTCGGCCATCGGGTGGCATGCGAGCACCACGTTCGAAGACGGTCTGCGAGAAACGGTGGCGTGGTACCTCGCCAATCGCGCCGTTGCCGAAGCGCCACCCCGCTGACGTGAGTCTTCCCCCGCCGCAGTTGCCGCCACCCGACCCGCGGCGTGACGCACCGACCTCGCGACCACCGCGAGCCGAACACCGCGTGCCGTTCGAGTTCCGTCGTCCGTCGGCGCGCTTCAACCGTACGCCACCATTCTTCGCCAGCAATCTGTTGATTGCAGTGAACGTTGGGCTCTTCATCTGGATGACGCTCGGCGAGGTTGGTTCGGTGATGTTCGGCACCACCGAGAGCGACCGCACGATGGAGTTCGTCATCGCGCGGATATTCCTCGAACAAGGCGAGTGGTACCGGCTCGTCACCTGCGGTTTCGTGCACTTCGGCGTGATTCACGTCGGGTTCAACATGATGCTGCTCTTTCAACTGAGCCGACTGATCGAACCCGTCATCGGTCCGTGGCGATTCAGTCTGTTGTACCTGGCGTCACTACTCGGTGGTTCACTCGGTGCGCTGCTCTTGTCACCGGACGCCGCAACTGGCGGCGCATCTGGCGCGGTCTTTGGCTTGATGGCCGCCAGCGTCGTCGGTGTCGGCCAACGCGGCATCAACCCGTTGCGCACTGGGCTGGGCGTTACGTTTGCCATCAACGTGCTGTTCACGCTCGCCATCCCGAATGTGTCGGTGGGTGGTCACTTCGGAGGGGCTGCGGTGGGTGCAATCGTCGGCTTTTTGTCTTTGGCGCCACGATCGTGGCGCGTGCCGTCGTGGGCGGGCATCGTGGTGCCCATCGTCGCAAGCGCAGCGTGCGTCGCCGTCGCGGTGGCGTTCGTGCAGGGTTGATGCGATGAGCCTGCAGCCGGCCGCCGTAGCGAGCACGCCGATCAGCGCGCCGCGTGAGTCGACGCGCCCCGATGTTGATGGCACCGTTCAGACGGGCGACCCCGAGTGTTCGCACATCGTAAAGACCGACGGCGAAGAATCTGCCGCCGCAAAAGTGCTGCAAGCACGCATCGAAGGCACACCGCTCGAGGCGTTATGCGGCCATCGCTGGATTCCGTCGCGCGACCCGAAACAACTTCCCCTCTGTGCCAAATGCAAGGACATCTACGACACCTACCGGGTCTTCAATGACGGTCTGCACGAAACACCAGGTGACTAGAGCGATCGGCGGCTGGTGGCGACTAGCGAAAGTCGCGCGACGCGATGCGAATCGGCACACGCAGTTCGCTGAACTGCTCGCCAATCACGTTCACCACGCCTTCGGCATATTGCAGATGGCCGCGCACCAGGAGTGCACTTGCCCGACGCAACACCTCGGCGTGACGCGCCCAACAGCCACGTGAACACAACACATTGATCAGCCCGGTTTCATCTTCAAGGCTGAAAAACGTAGTGCCTTTGGCGGTCATCGGCCGCTGTCGATGTGTGACGACACCGGCAACGAGCACGCGGGTTGCACCACTGCGGGCGAGCATCTCGAGTTCGTCGGCGGTAATCACGCCGAGTTCACGCAGCGACTCGCGCAGAAAAGTGGTCGGGTGACCATCGGGTGACACTCCGGTTGCCCACAGGTCGGCAACTGCCTCTTCCACGGGTTGCATACCGGGCAATCGCGGTGTGGAGGTAGTGACAACGCCCGCCAGACGATCGGGCGACGACTCAACGACGGCGCCGGCGTTCCACAACGCCGTGCGACGCGACACCTCAAACGCTTCACCGAACACGCCGGCAGTCGAGAGTGCCTCAAGTTGTTTCACGGAGATTCCTGCGACACGCCGCACGAGGTCTTCGGTGTCGTTGAACGGTCGAGCTGCTTCGATACGCCTCGCGAGATCGTCACCGATGCCGCGCACTGAACCGATGCCGAGTCGCACAGCCAACCCACCAGTCGACTGTGCGTCGGGTTCAAGCCAGGCACCAGCACGCGACGCGTTGATGTCTGGGGTGCGCACCACCACACCGTGGCGTCGCGCATCTTGCACCAGGGTGTGCGGCGACCAGAACCCCATCGGTTGCGAATTGATCAGTGCGGCACAAAAAATCGCCGGCTCGTGCAATTTGATCCATGCCGACGAATACACGAGATAGGCAAAGCTCACCGAATGACTCTCGGGAAACCCGTAGTTGGCGAAGGCCGCCATCTTGTCGAAGATCTCGTCGGCGATTCCACCAGTGATGCCGCGTTGCGCCATGCCCGCATACAACCGGTCACGTAGCCGCGTCATGCGCGCACGCGAACGCTTCGACCCCATCGCTTGACGCAACTCGTCGGCCTGCGAAGGCGTGAAGCCGGCAACATCAATGGCCATTTGCATGAGTTGTTCTTGAAACAGCGGCACACCGAGCGTCTTGCCGAGACTGTTTTCCAACAGCGGATGCAGATAGGTGACGGGCTCTTGACCGTTACGACGACGAATGTACGGATGCACCGAGCCGCCCTGAATCGGGCCCGGACGAATGAGTGCCACTTCGACGACGAGGTCGTAGAACCGCCGCGGCTTGAGTCGCGGCAACGTCGACATCTGCGCACGCGACTCGACCTGGAATACCCCGACGCTGTCGGCGCGACACAACATCGCATACACCTCGTCTTCTTGCGGAATCGTCGCCAAGTCAATGCGCTCTCCACGAAACTCGGCGACGTAGTCGATGGCGCGATGCAACGCCGACAACATGCCGAGGCCGAGCAGGTCGAACTTGACGAGGTTCACCGCTGCGCAATCGTCTTTATCCCACTGCAACACGCTGCGACCAGGCATCGTCGCCCACTCGACCGGGCATACCTCGCTGATCGGGCGGTCGCAAATGACCATGCCGCCAGAGTGGATACCGAGGTGGCGTGGCGCATCCTGCACGCGTTGGGCCAGATTCACCACCACATCAGGCACCGTCACCTCGCGTTGATCCTTGACCGGGCTCCACGAATCAAACCGACGACTGAATGCGTCTTGATCGGCGGCGCAGTATCCCAAAGCCCGCGCCATGTCGCGCACCGCCGAGCGCGCGCGATAGGTAATCACGTTGGCAACTTGTGCGGCACGTTCGCGCCCGTAGCGCTCGTACACGTACTGAATCACTTCTTCGCGGCGGTCACTTTCGATGTCGAGATCGATATCGGGCGGCCCATCGCGCTCGGCCGACAAGAAACGCTCGAACAGCAACCCAAGCGACACGGCATCGGCCTTGGTGATGCCGAGCGAAAAACACACTGCGCTGTTTGCTGCACTGCCGCGACCCTGACAGAGGATGTCGTTGCGTTCGCAGAACTGCACGATGTCCCACACCACGAGGAAATAGCCGGCGAAACCGAGTTGCTCGATCACTGCGAGTTCGTGGTCGATGGTGCGCCAGGCTCGTGACCGCAACGAGAGATCCTCGTGCGCGCCAAGCGGACGCTCACCGTAACGACGCCGACCGCCCGCCTCGGCAACACGACGCAGGAACTGAATTTCACTGAGACCATCGGGGCACGGATACGGCGGCAAGCGCGGCGCAATCAGCGACAAATCGAATGCAGCGATGCGACCGATCTCACCGGCGCGCGCAACCACACCCGGATACCGACCAAAACGACGGTGCTGCTCTGACGCGCTGCGCAGACACGCGCCAGCAGCGGGCGGAAGGCGCGGGTCAAGTTCGTCGAGACTGCAGCGGTGGCGCACCGCGGCGAGTGCGCTGGCGAGCGAATGATCGGCAGGCACGGCGTATGACACATCGTTGGTGGCGACCACTGCAACATCGCTGTCTGCGGCAAGCGCAACGAGGGCATCATTGCGCCATACATCGTCGGGTTCGCCGTGATGCCACACTTCAACGAGCACCCGATCGCGACCGAATGCGTCGACGAGCAAGTGCAATTCGCGCCGAGCCGCTGCCGGCCCCGACTCATGCAGCGCACGCGTCAACGGGCCGTCATGGGCCCCCGTGAGCACGAAACATTCACCGTTTACACGTTGTGCAAGTGATGCAAGATCGAACACCGGTTGCGACTTCGACCCACGCAGTTGGCCGTCTGTCAACGCCTGCGAGAGCGCCACATATCCCGCTGGACCGTCGGCGATGACGACGATGTCCGTTCCGCCACACGAAACTTCGGCACCAAACACC
Source organism: uncultured Bifidobacterium sp. (assembly GCA_964344465.1). Lineage (GTDB taxonomy): Bacteria > Actinomycetota > Acidimicrobiia > Acidimicrobiales > Ilumatobacteraceae > F1-60-MAGs027. Next base: position 8,667 of record CAYFNN010000012.1, read on the forward strand.
GTGCGCACACCCAATTCACGCGCCGCTTGCGCAAAGCGCACGACCCCGTAGAACCCGTGCCGATCGGTCAGCGCCAACGCGCTCAATCCAAGTTGGCTGGCGACCTCAACGAGTCGTTCAGGCGACGATGCGCCATGCAAGAACGAGAACTGCGAACGACAGTGGAGCTCGGCGTAGTCAGCTGGCGGGGTGAGCGACACTCATGAACGATAGCGAACATATGTTCGCTCAGCGATGGTGAGCCCACCATGCAAGCCCGCGTCGGCCACGGCATACGCCTCGGCGAACGAAAACCATCGTGCGTGCGGACTTTCGTCGGCACCTGGGTGCGGATCGTCGTCGCCCGCGAGCAAGAGATACCGCACGTCGTAGTGCCGATGCCCGCGGGGCCCCGGGTGCACATCGACATGAATCAGTTGCGCACCATCGTGCGGATGCGCGACGGCGAGGCCAAGTTCTTCATGCGCTTCGCGCACCGCAGCCACAGCGGGTTCTTCTCCGGCATCGATATGCCCACCGGGCTGCAACCACAAGCCAAGTCGTTTGTGCAGGTGCAACACCACGCCCCGCTCGCCTACCACGATTGCCGAAGCGGTGACATGACGAACATCGCTGTGTTCGTTGAACGGGTCAGAGAGCGTAGGCACCACCGCAACGAACTCGGCGATTGATTCGCGTTCGCGTTCGTCGACCGGTGTGGCATGCGCGAAGTGTGCACACAAGTCGCTCGCCGTGCGAGGTGTGTCGCCGACCACGGCTGAAAAGGTAGTGGTCAGGCATACCAGGCGGCGAGTCGCCAGACACGTCGTTCAAGCACCACCACTACCGCCTGTGGTGATGTGTCGTCACGCAGCCGAACCAACAACTGCAACCGCACCGCCCGACGCGCCCGACGCGCATCCCACCAGCGCTCTTCCACCGGCCACGGCCCAGCCCAAGCGACCACGTCGTAGATGTCGCGGTTGATGCACACGCGCGTAGGTTCACCACTCATCGCGTGGCGTGCGTCAACCGACACCGCACCACCGAGTGCATCAAGCACACGAACTTCCGTCGCATTGGCTGCAACATCAAAGACCAGTGCGGGCGACGGCGAAGGCAGCGCACCACGCCACCGTCCCGCCGCGAGATCAACAGCATCGCCTGCGGTACGGCGCTCAAAGTCAACTGCGTCGCTACGCACGAACTGAAACGTGCGGGCTGGGTCGCGGTCGCCGCGCCAGGCCGGCACGGTGACCGAGTCGGCGCCGTTCATATCGGCCACACGACGCACCGCTCGCTGTGCGTGGCGGTCGCCGTCACGCTCACCGCCCCACAGCGCCGACTGGCGGCCTGCATCGACGATGAGTTGCTCAGGCGACAATCGCACCGCCACGACACCGCTCGTCGGCGCCTCATGCAGAATCCACGCATCGAGTTGCCAACGCAAACTTTCCACCACTGCGCGCACCGAAAAGCCCTCGGCGCGATACCACATTCGCTCGCTGCGTTCGCCGTGATCGGATTCGATCAGCACGTGCAGGCGCACCATCGCCAACCCCTGAGTGCGGAGATGTTCGATTAACCGTGCTGCACGTTCGTCGGCGGCGTCCACCACTGCATCGCGTGATTCGACCGGGGCGTCGAACTGCACCAAACAGACACGATCGGGCGGCGGCTCGATTGCGAGTGGTGGATGACGATCAAGCCCGCGCGACAAACGCGATATGTCGCGGCCGAAAGCACCGAATCGGGCAATGAGGTCTGCTTCGCCAAGCGCTGCGATGTCACCGAAGCGGTACAAACCGAGACGCTCAAGCAACGACACCATGTCGCGATACGACGCCACATCATCGGCACCAGGTACACCTGCACCGACTGCGCCAATGATGTCGACGCAGTCGATGAGTGCACGCACCGGCGCAGTAGCGAGCCACTCGATCGTCGCTTGCGATGGCACGACGAGCGGTGTGGCCGAGCGACAAGAATGCTGTGCGGCAATCGCAGCAGCAAGACGGCCATCGGCAATACCGATGCCGAATGCGGCATGCTCGTGGCGCACAGCATGCTCGTGGCGCTCAACGTGCGCCATCTTGTCGATGACATCGTGAACCGCGCGGCTCACCGCCGAGCACAACAGCTCGACAAGGGGTTGATCGCCACCGACATAGCGCGACGGCCCGCGCGTGGCAACGACGACGACCCCGGGTGCAGTTACCTCTACGAGCGGCGCATGTGCGACGACTGCACGAACAATCGGCTCAAACGCGCTGCGGGCACTGCGACCGAGCGTCGCAGCCAACGACGACCAGTGCGGAAACCAGACGACTACGACACGCGTGGGGACATCGAGCATGGGCGCCAGGTCATTGCGCTGATGTCAGCACGGCAGCGTGATGGTGTGTTCGCGTGGCGATACACACCGTCGGCCTGTGACTCGCACCTGCACGCTGCGTTGCGTGATATGTGCCCCGCCACGTTCGATGCCCGACCACGCCGCAGTGTCGGCGCGCACATCGAGATCGGCGGTGAATACGTTCGCCGAGCCCATTGACGACAGTGCGGGCAGGTCGACGACGATCAGCACCGCTTGGCGCGCCATGACGCGGGTCTGCAGACGCCGCGCATCGCTGATGCTCAACGATGCCGGTGGTGCGACGATGAGCACATCGAACCCCTCAACGAGCGCAGCAGCGGTAGCGACCCATTCACGGCTGGCACGTGGTGGATGTGCCAACACGATTCGCTCGACGGCAACACCAGCCTCGAGTGCCGCCGCGATGCCGAGGTTCGGCACACCAACCACGGCCAACCACGAACCGGCACGCGTCGCGGCGGCACTCACGGCGAGTGCAGTGCTTAATGCGGCATCACCACTGCAGGCAACGGTGCGTCCGCGCACCAAGCCGCCCTCGGCAAACACTGCAGCAAGCGGGGTGGCAACGGGCAACGGGGCGCGCACGGTTGGGGCGCCAAGACGGGTTCGCAGGTCGGTGGTCACCCCCTCACCATAGCGAACAGGTGTTCGCCCCCACGAGGGGCTGCAGACGGGGTTACTTCGCGACGTGCAACAGGCCGTAGACGAGCGACTCTTCAAGCGCACGCCATGAGGCCTCGATGATGTTGGGCGACACGCCAATGGTGGTCCAGGTGCGGTCACCGTCGGTGGCGTCAATCAACACGCGGGTGACAGCCCCAGTGGCCGACGACGAATCCAAGATGCGCACCTTGTAGTCGGTGAGGTGCACGCGCGAGAGCTGCGGAAACTGCTTGGCGAGACATGCACGCAATGCCGTGTCGATTGCGTTCACCGGACCATTGCCCTCGGCCGTGTGCACCTCGCGCTGCTCTCCGATCCACACTTTGACGGTTGCTTCAGTGGTGAACGTGCCGTTGGTTGATTCGTCAGTGATGACGCGCATCGACTCGACGTTGAAGAACTCCTGCTGCCAGCCCGTGGCGCGACGCATCAACAGCTCGAGCGACGCATCGGCCGCCTCAAAGTGGTAGCCCTCGAACTCAAGCCGCTTCAATTCATCGAGGATTGCACTCAGCACTGCCCCATCGGCCTTCAAACCCAGTTCCTCGGCCTTCATCGCAATCGTCGCACGTCCGGCCATCTCTGACACGAGGAAGCGCGTGCCGTTGCCTACCAAGTCGGGCGATACGTGTTCGTACGCATCCTTGGCGCGCGCGATGGCCGACACATGCAAGCCGGCCTTGTGGGCAAATGCCGATGCGCCAACATACGGCGCCTGCGGGTTGAGCGGTCGGTTCAAGACTTCCGCCACGTGATTGCTCACCGCGGTGAGACGCTCAAGGCGACCGTCAGGCAGACAGGTGTAGCCCATCTTCAATTGCAGGTTCGGGATGATCGTCGTCAGGTTGGTATTACCTGTGCGCTCACCGAGACCGTTGAGCGTGCCCTGTACGTGGCGCGCACCGGCACGCACGGCAGCGAGTGAGTTCGCCACCGCACACCCCGTGTCGTCATGACAGTGGATGCCGATGATGGCATCGTTGCCTACGTGCTTGGCGACCGCGGCGACGATGGTTTCCACTTCATAGGGCAATGAGCCGCCGTTGGTGTCGCACAACACGAGGTGAGTGGCACCATTGACCACCGAGGCCTCGATCACACGCAATGCGAACTCGGGGTTGTTCTTGTAGCCATCGAAGAAGTGCTCCAAATCAACCAGCACCATGCGGTCATGACTACCGAGGTACTTCACCGAATCAGCGACCATTGCGACGCCCTCGTCGAGCGTGGTTTGCAGGGCGGTTTCGACGTGGTAGTCCCACGACTTGGCCACGATGCACACCGCCGAAGTTTCGGCATTGATCAAATTGCGCAGCGTCGCATCGTCGTCGACCTTGCCTGCCGGGCGTCGCGTGCTGCCGAACGCGACAAGACGCGAGGTGCCGAGCTTCAGTTCGCGTTTCGCGCGGGCAAAGAACTCTTCATCCTTCGGATTGGCGCCGGGCCAACCTCCCTCGATGTAGTGCACACCGAGATGGTCGAGCTGCTCGGCAATGCGGAGTTTGTCGACGACGCTGGCCGATACTCCTTCCACCTGCATGCCATCGCGCAGCGTGGTGTCGAAGACCTCCACATGATTCGCGGGAAGCACGAGTCGGGCAGGCACGATTCGCTTGGTCTCTACTTCGCTAGCTCGCACCAGTGGGCATACTTCTTCTCTTGACCTCGCACCGCACGGGCATAGGTCGCGGCAACGGCACGCGTGATTGGCCCTGGGCACGGAACTTCGCGTTCGTCGACCGAACGCACTGAGCCCACCTCGGCAGCAGTGCCGCACACGAAGATTTCTTCGGCGATGTACAAGTCGCTGCGGGCAATGTTGTCGACGCGCACATCGTGGCCGAGATCACGAGCAATGGTCATCACGCTGTTTTGCGTGATGCCTTCCAGAGCACCTGCCGACAGCGGTGGCGTCAGCACTTTGCCGTGGCGCACGACGAAGATGTTCTCACCGGTGCACTCCGCGACGAGACCGTTCGGCGCCAACATGATTGCCTCGTCGTAGCCGGCCTTCAATGCTTCGACCTTGGCGAGCGATGAATTCACGTAGTTGCCGATCGTCTTTGCAGCTGGAGGCATCGTGTTGTGGTCGTGGCGGGTCCACGATGAAATCTTCATCCGCACACCCTTTTCCACCGCATCGTCGCCGAGGTAAGCCCCCCACGGCCAACATGCAATCGCGACATCAACTTTGCACGGCAGTGTGTTGAGGCCCATCTCGCCGTAGCCGTAGTAGGCAATCGGGCGCACGTAGCACGACGACAAACCCGTTGAGCGCACCGTCGCCTTGGTGGCTTCGACGAGCTCCTCCACCGAATACGGCATCGGCATGCCGAGAATCTTGGCCGAGTTGTGCAGTCGCACCATGTGGTCGGTCAGGCGAAACACTGCTGGACCCTTGTCGGTTTCGTAGGCGCGAATTCCCTCGAACACGCCGGTGCCGTAATGCAGAGTGTGGGTGAGCACGTGCACCTTGGCATCTGCCCAGTCGACGAGCGAGCCGTTCATCCAGATTTTCGGAGTCGTCGTAATCGGCATCCGGGGCCCCCTGCGGTGTTATGTGACGCTATCTGTGGAGACGACGACAGATTTCGTCGCCGACAGCAATTGTCGAACCCGTCGGCGCATCAATGCATGCGGCGCGAATCTTGGCTGCAGCGGCAGTTTCGCCGAGGTGGTCGAGCATCAGCCCCGCCGACAAGATGGCAGCGACGGGATTGGCGACACCTTTGCCGGCGATATCGGGCGCCGAACCGTGCACGGGTTCGAACAACGATGGCCCAGTGCGGGCCGGATTCAGGTTGGCAGAAGATGCGAGACCGATGCCGCCACTCACTGCCCCACCGAGGTCGGTGAGAATGTCACCGAACAAGTTGTCGGTCACTATCACGTCGTAACGGTGCGGATCCTGCACGAAGTAGATGCACGCAGCGTCAACATGGTTGTACGCCGTGCCAACCGAGGGGAACTCTGCTGCCACCGCATCGAATGCGCGCTGCCATAGGTCGCCAGCGAAAGTCAGCACGTTGGTTTTGTGCACGAGTGTCACGTGTTTACGCGACCGCTTACTCGCCAACTCGAACGCATAGCGAATACATCGCTCGACCCCGTGTCGCGTGTTCACGCTGCCCTGCGTCGCAACCTCCTGGGCCGTGCCCTTGCGCAATACACCACCCTCGCCGACATAGGGCCCCTCGGTGTTCTCACGAATCACCACGAAGTCGTGTGGTGCAGTGTGTCCGGGTGCCGTACCAGCAAAGGGTCGTTGATTGATGTAGAGGTCGAGGCTGAAACGCAACTTCAGCAAGAGACCGCGTTCGATGACGCCTGGCGGCACACCCGGAGTGCCGACGGCACCAAGCAGAATCGCATCAAAACCGCGCAGTGTCTCGAGCGTTTCGTCGCTCAAGACTTCGCCGTCGCGCAAATATCGCGCACCTCCGAGATCAAAGAACGTGGTGTCGAGCTCGACACCGGCTGCACGCACCACCTTGAGCGCCTCAGCGAGCACCTCGGGGCCGATGCCGTCACCGCCGATTACCGCCACACGATGCGAACGAGCTGATGTGGCGCGAGTCATCATCTTCAGGCTACGAGTGCATCGGTAGTCTGACGCCGTGCCGACGCATCGTCTCTCACGCAGCGCGTTCGAACGCCTGCAGGCCGAACATCTCGACCTCACCACGCGCGGGCGGATCGAGGTTGCACAGAAGATTCAGCGTGCGCGCGAGATGGGCGACCTCAAAGAGAACGGCGACTATCACGCCGCCAAAGATGAGCAGGGCCATATGGAGGGTCGCATTCGTCAGCTCGAGTCGATGCTCGAGAACGCCGAAATCATCGAAGCGTCGGCGTCGGGCACGGTCGATTTGGGCTGCATCGTTGCGATCGTTTACGAAGGCGATGACGACGACATGGCCGAGCGCTACCTCATTGGCCATGTGGAAGAGAAGCCGGCCGACCCCCGCGTGTCGGTGATGAGCCCGAGTTCGCCGCTCGGCGCCGCGCTCATCGGCTCGGCTACCGGTGCCACCGTCAGCTACCAGGCACCGAACGGCACCTTGACCGTGCGCGTCGTAAGCATCGAGTTCTGACTCCCTCTCTTCGCGCGAGCCACACGTGATTCGACGCACACATCCCGCATCGGGAGACTTCCCCGACGGCCACGAAGTGGATCTCCCCGGACGTGGGCGCACCTTCGTGCGCGAAGTCAAGGGCCCCCAGGGTGCACCTACCGTTGTGCTCTTGCATGGCTGGACAGCCACGGCAGACCTCAACTGGTTCACCTGTTTTGCCCCGCTCGGCGAACACTTCCGAGTGCTGGCACCCGATCACCGTGGTCATGGCCGTGGCTTACGGCCGAACGGCAACTTCCGCCTCAACGACTGTGCCGACGACGTTGCAGCCATCGCCGACGTCTTCGGCGTGAACACCTTCATTCCTGTCGGCTATTCGATGGGCGGCGCTATCGCACAGCTGTTGGCGCAACGACACGAGTCGCGCGTGCGTGGACTCGTGCTTGCCGCCACCGCCGGATATTTCGCGTCGTCACGCGACGAGCGACTCAACTTCCTCGGGCTCAACGGTCTGGCGCGTCTCTCGAGGCTGTTGAGCGCCCAGACACGGGCGTGGGTGACCGAACAGATCTACCTGCAGCGCAAGACTCAAGCACTTGCCGACTGGGCGGCGCGACAAATTGCCAGCCACGACTGGCGACACGTACTCGAGGCAGGTAGCGAGATTGGGGCATTCGACTCGCGCCGCTGGTTGGGTGAGATTGAAGTGCCCGCCGCGATGATCATCACCACGAAGGATCAAGTCGTACCGACGAGTCGCCAAGAAGAACTTGCGGCGACGTTTCGATACCCGACGGTGACACACCGAGTCGATGCTGGTCACGACGCCGTCTTCTCGGCGCGCGAGCACTTTGTGCCGTTGCTCATCGATGCCTGTCATCACGTGACGCGGGGTGTCGCAGCAGCGTGACATGCGGGGTGTCGCAGCAGCGTGACACCCGCGCTACGGCTAGTGCTGTTCGCTCGCCTGAATCGCATCGCGCCAGAGACGCTCGACGGCTTCGGCCAGCGAACCAGTCGCTTTGCCCGGATCGGTGATCGTCTCGTCGGGTGTGTCGGCGAATCGCAGCACCGAGCCAACACCGTTGTCGGCCACCACGACGACAAGTCGCACACGACGACGCTTGGGGTGCTGACTCGGCGCGGTGTCATCGTCACCGTCATCGTTGATGGGTGCCGCCCAGCCGCAGGTCAGCACCGCGGCAGCATCAAACATGCGCGCCACCGAGCTACTGCGCGATTCGAGCAGCTCATAGACATCTCCATGCTCGGCAAGAAATGAGATCCGCAACGCCCCATCGGCGTTGGCAGCGACTCCGTCTCGATCGACGATGTTGATGCCATACAGACGGGCACGGCGTAGATCAAAACCTGGCAGTGAGAGATGCAGGCTGTGCTCGACGCACGATGCCAGATCGACGGCGGATGTGGGTTCGGGTGTGGTTGAAGTTTCCATGTCCCTAGGTGTGCGCACGGCGCACGAAGTGGTCGCAGTTTTTCGCCGTGCTCAGACACCCCGCATCGCCGTCGCGTGCGACCTACAGTCGGAAGCGTGAAGTCATGGCGTGAATTCACCCGACTGTGTGGTGGCTTCCTTCTGCTGCTCATCAGTTGGATGCTGGCCATGCCACTTTTCGCCGGGCCCGACGAGCCTGCGAACTTCATCAAGTCGGCTGCTGTGGTGCGCGGTGAGTTCGTCGGCGAGCCCATCGCCGCAAGTGTCTCGACTTCGTTCTGGTCGACCTACGTCGACATCGATCCACAATTCGGCACCGCGCAACTCGTGCCGTGGTGTTTCGTCGGTCAGCCCACGGTGCCAGCCTGCGAGAAGCCCATCGAGACATTGACACCGGTGGAACCATCACGCACTGACATGGGGCGATACCCGCCGCTTGGTTTCATCCCCGCAGGTATCGGCACTTTCGTTGGTGCAAGTGATGCCGGTGCACGGGCAGCCCGCACCACCACTGCTTTGGCCTGCGCCGCACTGCTCGCACTCGCCGCCGTCACGTTGCGCCGTCAGCAACGCTCGCTCGTCCCGCTGCTGGCAGTGGCAACCCCTGGCGTGATGTTCTGGTCGTCGGTTGCCAGCCCGAGCGGCCTGGAAATCACCGCGGCGATCGCCGCATGGTCTGCCTTGTGGTCTGCCGTTCGCGAGGGCTGGACTGATCGATTTGCAACTACCGCCTTCGCGCTGAGTGCTGCACTCCTGATCGTCGCGCGACCTGCCGGCCTTGTCGCCGTCGCGGTGATGCTTGTTGTGGCCGTACTCGCTGATCACACATCACTGGTCGCGGCCTTGCGTCGCGCGTGGCAGGTGCCAATTGCGCTGGTCGCAGCCACCAGCCTCAGCGCGCTGTGGTATTTCACGGTGTATGACACCAACTTTGATGTGCGACTCGAAGTAGACGCACGGGTCTCGAGTTTGAGCACGATCGCCTCGCGTTCGCTCAGCGACCTGCCGCGGCTTACCGCCGAGTGGGTCGGTAATTTTGGTTGGCTCGACACGCCGAGCCCAACGTTCGTCGTCTGGGCCTTCGTTGCCCTCTGGGCCGCGCTCATCTGGCATGCGGCAACGGCATCTGTTCAGCGTGTACGCGCGGCAATGCTCGTCACCCTCGTTGCGGCACCGGTGTGGCTGGTAGCGCTGAATGCCAACTATCAGGAACTGCTCGGTACTTTCGGTGCACAAGGTCGCCACGTCGCCCCGCTACTTGTCGGCGTGCCGTTGGCCGCAATTCTCACTCGACGCACCTCGCGTCGCGACAACTTTCTCGTCGCCGTCGTGCTGGCGCTGCACGCCTGGTGTGTGTTGGTCGCACTGCGCCGCTATTCCGTCGGTGCCGTCGGCGACGACTGGCTTGGATTCCTGCGCAGCCCCGCCTGGACACCGCCACTCGGCACGGCGGGTGTGCTGGTTGTCGTCGTTCTGACACACGTCGGTGCATGGTTTGCACTGAAACCCGCCGGCGCTTCGTCATCACCGGTGGTTGCTGCCGACCACGCAGGCAGAATGGAACCGTGACGTCGGCCAGCCTCCCGCAAAAAGTGTGGGACCGCCATGTCGTGCACCGCGACGGCAACGGCAACGAACTGCTCTACGTCGACTTGCATTTGGTGCATGAAGTAACGAGTCCGCAGGCGTTCGATGGTCTGCGCATCAACGGTCGGCGCGTGCGCCGCCCCGATCTCACGGTTGCCACCGAAGACCACAACGTGCCGACCAAAGACATTCACCTGCCAGTCGCCGACCCGATTTCGGCAAAACAACTCGATGTCATGCGCAAGAACGCCGCCGAGTTCGGCATCACGCTCTACAAGATGGGTGACGCCGGCCAAGGCATCGTGCATGTGATTGGCCCCGAACAGGGCCGCACGCTGCCGGGCATGACCATCGTGTGCGGTGACAGCCACACCGCCACTCACGGTGCATTCGGCGCGCTTGCGTTTGGCATCGGTACGTCGGAGGTCGAGCATGTGCTCGCCACTCAAACCCTCCCGCAGTCGCGACCCAAGTGGATGAGCGTCTCGGTCGACGGCACGTTGCCTGTCGGCGTCACCGCCAAAGACATCATCTTGGCAATCATCGGTCGCATCGGCACCGGTGGCGGCATCGGACATGTCATCGAATACCGCGGCTCGGCGATTCGCGCACTCTCGATGGAAGGTCGCATGACCGTGTGCAATATGTCGATCGAGGCGGGTGCGCGGGCCGGGCTCGTCGCGCCCGACGACACCACGTTCGCCTACCTCGAGGGTCGCGCGCACGCACCACGCGGCAAAAAGTGGGAGGCCGCTCTCGACGACTGGCGAAATCTACGCAGCGACGACACCGCACACTTCGACAAGAGCGTCTCCATCGACGCTGGCTCACTCTCGCCGCACGTCACTTGGGGTACCAATCCGGCACAAGTTGCGTCAATTGACGCGAGCGTGCCATCACCCGATGACTTCGCCGATGCCACCGCACGCGACACTGTTGCCCGCGCGCTCGACTACATGGGGCTCACGGCCGGAACGCGAATTCGCGACATCGCAGTCGACACGGTCTTCATCGGATCATGCACCAACAGTCGCATTGAAGACCTTCGTGCCGCCGCCGAGGTTGCCAAGGGTCGCAAGGTCAGAGTGAAACGTGCGATGGTGGTGCCGGGCAGCCACGCGGTGAAGCAACAAGCAGAAAAAGAAGGCCTCGACCGCATTTTTACCGACGCCGGATTCGA
>CAYFNN010000013.1:0-16947 GCA_964344465.1 uncultured Bifidobacterium sp.
CGGTGCGGCCCAACGGGAGGCTGATTGCCGGTTGGCCGGTCATATTGAACTGCGCCGTGAATCGCACCCACTCCGTCGCAAGACGCGATGGCTTCAGCGGGTTGCTCGGGTCATTGGTGAACGATCCAATGGGGAAGGGAATTCGTGAAAGCGTCGGCGTGACAAGCAAGTCGAAGCCGTCGCTCCACCATTGCGACACTGCCCGGCGAAACATCGCGGCAGCAGCGACCGACTTTGCGTAGTCAAGGGCCGAGGCTTTCGACGCGCGCTCGGCTTGTTCCCAATTCACGGCTTCGATGTCGTCTTTGGTGGCGGGGCGACCAAGTAATGCCGAGAGCGAGTCGCGACTTACGGCCTGGAGTGTCGCCCACATCGCACCAAAGCGCGGTGGAAACGAAGCGTCATTCAGCGCTTCGGGCCACGATTCTTCAACGCTGTGGCCGAGTGTTTCGAGCAACTTGGCAGCATTGCGTGCCGCGTCGCGACATTCAACGTCGACCTGCACACCGAGAGGGTCGTGGTCGAGCAAGCCGATGCGCAACGAACCGACCTTTGCGCCAACTTCGCTGATGTATGGGCGTTGCGGTGGTGGCGCGACGACACCGTCACCGACGCCGGGGCCATGCACTGCGTCGAGCAAGGCGGCGGTGTCGGCCACGTTGTATGTCACACCAAGTTGCACGCTGAAACCCGCTTCGTCGCCAAGCGGCGCCATAGAAACACGACCGCGGCTGGGTTTGAGCCCGACGAGGCCATTGCACGATGCCGGAATACGAATGCTGCCGCCACCGTCGCTCGCGTGCCCGATCGGCACGATTCCTGCGGCAACGGCGGAACCTGCGCCACCGCTCGACCCGCCACACGTGCGCGAGAGATCGTGTGGGTTGCGCGTCGGGCCCCACGCTTCGGGCTCGGTGGCCGGCAGGCTGCCCCACTCGCAACTGTTCGTTCGACCGAAGGGAATCAAGCCTGCGGCGATGAATCGAGCCGCGAGTTCAGACGTCTGCGTCGGCACGTAGTGCATCGCCTTGAGGGCCTTATTGCCTTGCGAGAGGTGCTGGCCGGCATACATGAGTCCGAGATCTTTGAACAAGGTCGGTACTCCATGGAATGGAGCGCGAGTGGATGCATCGTCAGCTCGCTTGGCGTCGGCCTTGTCTGCAAGTTCACGAGCGTGCTCGAGCCAAACGATATTGACGGCGTTGATCTTCGGGTTGTACGCCTCGTATCGCTCGATTGCAGCATCGACGAGTTCGCGTGCTGAAACTTTTTTGTTGCGAACGAGAGCCGCTTGTTCGAGAGCCGGCATGAATCGTGTTTCGGATGCGAGTTTTGAAAGTGCCACTGCTCACTAACCTAGTGAGGTCGTGACGCCGCAACAATCGTCGGGGCGTTCCGCCGTCGTTGAGGTGTTGCGTGCGCCGTCGGTAGCGGCGTACATCTCTGCAAACGTCCTGCTCTACGTCGGTCTTTCGCTGCAGGTCACGACGCTCGCCAAGCAGGTGTACGACATCACCAAGCGCGAACTCGACCTCGGTTGGCTGGGTTTGGCCGAGTTCCTGCCCATCGTGTTGCTGGTTTTCATTACCGGCACCGTCGCGGATCGCTACAACCGCAAACGCATTTCTCAGATGGCGATGATGGGCGAGTTGGCGTCGGCGTTGTTGTTGGCGTGGTACGCGTCAACCGAGCCGACGGGAGTCTTCCCGATCTTCATGATTGCGATTCTCTATGGCAGTTCGCGTGCGTTCCTTGCACCCTCAATGCGACCAATCGCGGCGAATATCGCACCAGAAGGTCGCTTGCCGCAGATGATCGCGTTGTATTCCACGGTGTGGACTTCGGCCGGCATCGTCGGGCCGGCCGCGTCGGGTTTCTTGTATTCCGCGTCGCCCGTGCTCGCGTATTTGGTTGGTTCGGCGCTCATCGTGTGTGCCATCGCGTCGTTCTCGACGGTGCAGGTGCCGCCCACGAAGCGCGCAGTAGGCGGCGCAGGCAATGAGGCTGGTGGTCGCACTACCGGCAGTGCCACCGAACGACCCACACTGCGCTCGGCAATCGAAGGTCTCAGTTACATTCGGCGTACACCGATTCTTTTTGCGGCGATTGCGCTCGATTTGTTTGCCGTGCTGTTCGGTGGTGCGGTTGCACTCTTGCCGGTAATCGCTGAAGAGCGTCTCGGAGTGGGCAACATCGCTTACGGCTGGTTGCGTGCGGCTGCCGGCATCGGTGCAGGCGGCGTCGCGCTACTGCTTGCAGTGCGACCCCTGCGACGCCATGTCGGCAAGTGGCTGCTCGTTGCCGTCGGCGTATTCGGTGCGGGCACCATCGTGCTCGGTCTCACTCGCACCTATTGGATTGCCTTCGTCGCCATTCTCGTGATTCACGGTGCCGACATGGTGAGTGTGTTCGTGCGAGGCTCAATCGTGCCGCTCGTGACGCCCGATGACAAGCGTGGTCGTGTGTCGGCGGTGGAGAACGTGTTCATCGGTGCAACCAACGAACTCGGCGCCTTCGAGTCGGGTGTTGCCGCCGCGGCCGTCGGTGTGCCGGCCACCGTGGTTGGTGGCGGTGTCATGACCTTGGGCATCGTTGGGGTGTGGTGGGTGAAGTTCAAGCAGTTGCGCAACGTCGATCGCTTCGAAGATTTGCAGCCCGCATGATGCGACGCCCTTCGTCCGCGCGGGTCAGAGGCAAGTGGTGGAGTGCGTCGCTGATTGCCATCGTCGCGCTGGTTGGCTGTTCGTCGCCCGATACCTCCGCCAACGAGGTCGGGGTGCTCGACGGCGTCGGTCGTCTACCCGGATACGACTTCTGGGCGCCCGTCACGTTGCCCGATGGTGTGCAGTTGGAACTTCCACTGCCTGAAGGCGGGCCCGTCGGTGGCCGAGTCGACGGCAATCGTGTGCTCTTGGTGGGCGACTCGATTCTTGCTTCGACCGCGAAACGTTACGGCGGTGAAATGTGTGATGCCCTCGAGCCGCTCGGCTGGCAGGTGGCGGTGGAGGCCGAGCCGGGTCGCTTTGCAGAGTTTGGCGTACGTGTGCTTGAGCGACGTATCGAAGCAGTGTGGGATGTGGTGTTCATCTACCTCGGTACCAACTACGAAGGCAACGAAGATTCGCTACGCAAACAGTTCGACAAAATGTTCGCACTCACGCAGGGTGTCGAAACCGTGGTGCTCACCACCGGCGAATTTCGTACCGCACAAAAAACCGTGAACAACGTCATCAAAGCAGCCGCTGCCGAGCACGACCATGTGCACGTGCTCGATTGGGCGAGCGTGATGAAACTCAAGGGCGTAACAGGGAAGGACAAGGTGCATCTCTCTGACACGGGTCGTGCCGTGCTCGCCCAAACCGTGGCGCGGGCGCTCGACTATGCGCCGTACCGCGAACCGTCGTGTCTTGATCCGAAGTTTCGCGACGACACGGGCATCAACGCAGCGACAACTACGACGAGTCCCTAGCGGCATCGCTGGGGTCGGCTGCATTGGCGGCGCCGCTGGGGTCGGCTGCGTTGGCGGCATCTCGAGCGGCTCGTCGAGAAGCGGCTCGGGCCTTGGCTTGCGCCGTAGTCACTTCGCGATGGTGCGCCCGACACAACACCTCGAGACCGCCACGACCATTCACGTCGGGGTCGAGATGGTGGTGGCAACCAGGCCCGTAGCCGCCACCGTCACGTGCCGCTTTGTGGTTGACCTCACAGTCTCGCCGTTGGGCGTTGCAACCGGGCCGCTCGCAGTAATACTTCGCCCGTCGCTTCGCCGCTGATCGCGCAAATCTCCAGATGTGATGACGCTGCCAAGCGCGGCCGCATTTGTCGCTGCACCACGTGCGACGACGTGGCAACTCGATGGCCACATTGCACCACTGACAACAATTTGGCTCGCCGGTCCACGCCGAGAGCGAGCAGGTGATGCGCTCGCGGGCGAGTGCGCTCAACTCGCCAGCGGGGGTCACACGTCGGGGCGTTGTGGTGCGGCGGCTCGTGCTGCGGCGGCTCGTGCGTTGCGTCGCGCGGCGGCGACGCTTACGAGCGGATGTTGATCGGCGTCGCCTGCGTCGCATCGACTTGATCGAAGAAGTCATTGCCTTTGTCATCGACCACGATGAATGCCGGAAAATCGCGTACCTCGATCTTCCACACTGCTTCCATGCCGAGTTCGGGGTACTCGAGTACTTCCACCTTCGTGATGCAATCTTGTGCGAGTCGTGCAGCCGGCCCGCCGACTGACCCGAGGTAAAAGCCACCGAATTTCTGGCAGGCGTCGGTAACTTGGCGCGAACGATTGCCCTTGGCGAGCATCACGAAACTGCCACCCGCCCGCTGAAACTCGGCGACGTAGGAATCCATGCGTCCGGCAGTGGTCGGCCCGAATGCACCCGATGCATAGCCAGACGGTGTCTTGGCCGGGCCCGCGTAATAGACGCAGTGATTCTTCATGTAGTCGGGCAGCGAGCCGGTTTGTTCGAGTCGCTCCTTCAATTTGGCATGTGCGATATCCCGTGCAACGATCATCGGTCCGCTCAACATGACGCGCGTCTTCACAGGGTGGCGGCTCAACTCGGCGCGAATTTCGCTCATGCTGCGATTCAGGTCGACGTGCACGACATCACCAGCGAGATCGTCGAACGACACATCGGGCAGGAATCGTGCAGGGTCAGTCTCGAGACGCTCCAGGAACACACCGTCACGTGTGATCTTGCCGAGCGCCTGGCGGTCGGCACTGCACGACACCGCCATCGCCACCGGGCAACTTGCACCGTGACGCGGCAGCCGAATGACACGCACGTCGTGGCAGAAATACTTACCGCCGAACTGCGCGCCGATGCCCGTCTGTTGGGCGAGTTTCAGCACCTTGGCCTCGAGGTCGAGATCGCGGAAGCCGTGACCACTCGAGTCGCCCGACGTCGGCAGTGAGTCGAGGTACTTCGTGCTGGCGAGCTTGGCCGTTTCGACGGCGAACTCTGCGGAGGTTCCGCCGATCACCACGGCAAGGTGATACGGCGGACACGCCGCAGTACCGAGTGTCTTCATCTTGTCGAAGAGCCAGGGCAGCAGAGTCTTTTCGTTGAGTAGCGCCTTGGTCTCTTGGAACAGGTAGCTCTTGTTCGCTGAGCCACCGCCTTTGGCGATGAAGAGAAACTTGTACTCATCGCCATCAACAGCGGAGATCTTGATCTCGGCAGGCAGGTTGTTGTTGGTGTTCTTCTCGTCAAACATCGAGAGCGGCGCGAGTTGGCTGTAGCGCAGGTTGCTGGTGAGGAAGGTGTCGTAGACGCCGCGCGAAATGGCGGCTTCATCACCGCCACTGGTCAACACGAACTGGCCCTTCTTGGCTTTGACGATTGCCGTGCCCGTGTCTTGGCACATCGGCAACACACCCCCGGCAGCAATCGATGCGTTCTTCAGCAGGTCGAGTGCCACGAATCGATCATTCGCACTGGCTTCGGGGTCGTCGAGAATGCTCGCAAGTTGCTGCAAGTGGGCAGCTCGCAGAAAATGTGAGATGTCACGCATTGCCTCAGCCGTCAGGCGAGAAATCGCCGACGGCTCAACGCGCAAGAACTCACCCGCTTCGGTCTTGACTACCGACACACCGTCACGTGTGAGCAGGCGGTATTCGGTGGTGTCGTCGCCGAGCGGCAGCAGTTCGACGTGACGAAACGGTTCGGCAGCGGCCATTACTCGCCTCGTGTGGCCATCACACGCCCCGAGCCGAGTTCACACCAGTGCCGGAGTGCCAGCGAATGCCCCGGGGTCACCCGGTGCGGGAATCAACGGCTTACTCCACGACACCGTGCGCGCGACTTCTTCGGCGACAGCGCGCCACTCGACCGGGTTCCAACCTTGTGCGCTGGCCACCACGTTGCCGTCGATGCGCAGGAAGACGAAGGCTGGCAGGTGAGTGAGTGCAAGTTGCTTTACGAATACGCGGTCGGGGTCACTGAAGACCAACGCCTCGCTGGTCAGCGGCCCGAGGAAGGTTCGTGCATCGTTGGCATCGGCAGTAACCACGTAGTTGGCGCGCACGCTGGAGCCAGCGAACTGGGCGAGCACGCGACGGGCGGTCTGCAGCACCCAGGCGCTCTCGTTGGTAAACGGGTCGATCACCACCGACAGCAGATGGAAGGTGGTGAGCCATTCGTGCAACGGTCGCGACTCGCCGTCGAGGGGCTGCAGCACCGTGTCGGGAGACGGCGTGATCACGCCAACGACGGTAGCAAGCCCGCAACTATTCTCTTCGCAATGCACCCGATTGAACGGCTGCGATATGTGGCACGCGCCGACGGTGCCGGGCCCGCGTTACTCGTGCGTGAAACCGCGCTTGCCCTCTGCGCGATGGAATTCGACCCGCAGTCGCTGATGCTCGCGTGCCGTCGTGTCGTCGAGCGACAGCCCACGTCTGCGCAGTTGTGGTGGCTGTGTGCCAATGTGCTGGCGTCGCCCGAACCGTTTCGTCGTGCCCGAGAGTTGGCGATGGTGGTCGAGCGTGACGAGACCCCTGGTCATTTAGATGACGCACTGCCCGATGACGCGCGAGTGGTGATAGTCGGATGGCCGTTCACCACGGTGAAGTGTGTCGCCCAACGTGGCGACGCCACGATGCTCGTCGTCGACAGTCATGGTGAGGGTGAGGCGCTCGTCGATCGACTACACGACGCCGAGATTGCTGCCGAACTCGTGCCGTTCGAGTGCGTTGCCGCGGCAGTTCAACAGGCGAGCGTCGTGGTGATCGAAGCCCTGGCTTGCGGGCCAGATCAGGCACTCGCCGTCGGCGGGTCGCTGACAGTGGTCGAAACTGCTCGTGCGCTCGGCACGCCGGTCTGGCTGGTCACAGGCGTGGGCACTCGACTTCCTGATGCGTTGTGGCGTGGCATGACCTCGGCGTTGGCACTCGATGACTGGCGCGCCGGGCTTGATGTGGTGGAGGTGCGACGATTCGAACGCATCATCGGACCACACGGCTCGACCGATGACACCAGCGCTTCGCTCGAGGCCGAGTGTCCGGCCTCGACCGAGCTACTGCGACGTAGCGCCATCTAGCCTGCAAGGCATGTCTCCTCGTTCACGCGACCTGCCGCGTCGCTCGTGTTTGTCGATTCCCGGGTCTTCCGACAAGATGCTCGGCAAGGGCCCTGGCATACCTGCCGACATGGTGTTCTTGGATCTCGAAGACGCCGTAGCGCCAAAAGAGAAGGAAGCTTCCCGTGCAAAAGTGGCGAACGCCATCAAGTCACAAGACTGGGGCGACAAAGTGCTCTGTGTGCGAGTCAACGACTGGAGCACCAAGTGGACCGCCTACGACATCATCGAAGTGGTCGGCGGTGCAGGGGCGCGACTCGACGAGATCATGCTGCCCAAGGTCGAATCTGCCGCTCAAATCGTGGCCACCGACATGCTGCTGCGCCAAGTTGAAGTGGCGAGCGGTCTGCCCGTCGGGCACATCGGCATCGAAGCGCAGATTGAAACAGCGCGTGGTCTGATCAACGTTGAAGAAATATGTGCGGCGAGTCCGCGCATCGAAACCATCATCTTTGGGCCCGCTGACTTTGCCGCCAGCATGGAAATGCCGGTGCTCACTGGTGGCGTGCAGATTGCCGACTATCCGGGTGACCACTTCCACTACGTGTTCAACAAGATTCTCATGGCCGGTCGCGCCAACGGTCTGCAGGTCATCGATGGCCCGTATCTCTACATACGCGACAACGACGGGTTCCGCGACTATTGCAAGCGCACGCGAACTCTGGGCTACGACGGCAAATGGGCGCTGCACCCCGACCAAGTCACGGTGCTCAACGAGGTGTTCTCGCCGACACAGGAACAATTCGATCGCGCCTGCGCAATTCTCGATGCCTACGAAAAAGCCACCGAGGGTGAAGGCAAAGGTGCCGTGATGTTCGGTGACGAGATGATTGACGAAGCGAGCCGCAAGATGGCGCTCAAGTTCATCTCGCGTGGCAAGCGCGCGGGCTTGTCTCGCTCGAAGTAAGCACAACCGCATGCCGAAGCGTTTTGATGCGGTGCTGTTCGACGCGGGTGGCATCTTCGTAATTCCCGAGCCGGTGTCAACGGGTATGGCAATTGCGCCATTCGGCGGCACCAGCGACCACGCTTTGCTCGTGCGTTGCCACTACGCGGGAATGGAAGCACTCGATGCCGTCGCAAGTAAGCGTTCTGACAAATCAATCGACAAGATCACCTGGGATATTTATCGACACGCGTATCTGCGCAGTGCAGGTGTCGAAGAAGAGTCAATTGAGCCAGCGTCACGCGCGATGCGGGCGTTGTTCTCGCCGTTCTATTGGCGGTATCCGATGTTGGAGTCAGTGGCGGCGTTGTGGCAGCTCTACCTGCGCAAGGTGCCGATTGGTGTGGTGTCGAATGCAAGCGGTCAGATCGAAGCCACCCTGGCGCACCTGTGTATCTGTCAGGTGGGGGAAGGCTCAGGCGTGCCAGTGAGCATCGTCACCGACTCGCACGTCGTGGGTATCGCCAAACCCGATCCGCGTATCTTCGCCGATGCGTTGGCAACGCTCGGCTTGCCACCCGAGCGAGTCGCATACGTGGGCGACTCGTATGTGAACGACGTTGGCGGTGCGACTGCCGCCGGGCTCGTGCCGCTGCTTTACGATCCGTTCGACGATCACGCCGACTATGACTGCGAGCGGCTGGGCTCGCTACACGAGCTGTTGGCGTTCGTCGAGTAGTCGGGCTAGCCCTGCACCGACTCGACGAGTCGGCGGGCAATCACCTTGAGGCACAAGGTTTCGTCTGCACCCTCGAAAATCGACAAGACGCGAGCATCTACATACATGCGGCTCACCGGGTATTCCTCTGCGTAGCCGTAGCCACCGTGAATCTGCATCGCCTCGCGCGTCACCCACTCGGCGGCCTTGCACACATAGGCCTTCACCATGCTGGCTTCCATCGCGCCCTCGCCCTTACCCATCATCTTGGCCACGGCATAGCTGAACTGGCGCGCCGCCTGAATGATCACGGCCATGCGACCGAGTTTCACCTGGGTGAGTTCGTAGTCGACGATGTTCTTGCCGAACACGCTGCGATTCTGTGCGTAGTCAAGTGCTGCCTCGTAAGCCGCCTGCATGAGTCCGACTGCGCGCGCGGCGGTTTGCAATCGGCCGTTCTCGAAGCCCTCCATCTGGAAGTAGAAACCCTTGCCAAGACCTGCGTTCTCGCCGATGAGGTGATTGGCGGGCACGAACCAATTTTCAATCGCGATTTCATATGAGTGCATGCCGCGATAGCCGATGGTGTCGATCGGGCGGCCTTCCATCTTTCCGCCACCGGGTTGAGTGAAGGCGAATCCGTGCGCATCACCAAGCGGCTTGGGCACGATGAACAGACTGAGGCCGCGATGCGATTTGCTGCGATCGGGGTCGGTGCGCGCCAGCAGCATGAGCACATTGGCGCGGGCGGCAAACGTGCACCAAGTCTTCACTCCGTTGATCACATAGCCATCGACACCGTCATGCGACGCTGCAACAGCGGTGGTCTTGAGCGACGCAACGTCGCTGCCGTAATCGGGTTCGGTCACCGCGACTGCAGCCATCACCTCGGCGGTTGCGAGCTTGGGCAGCCACTCGTGCTTCTGTTCTTCGGTGCCGCCCTTCACGAGGGCGCGCGCGAGAATTTCCGGGCGCGTAATCAACGACCCACCAATACCGAGTGATGCACGCGAGAGTTCTTCGGTGGCGACACAGCTCGCCATGTATTCGCCTTCACCGCCCTCGCTGAAGCCGCCGTACTCGGCAGGTATCGACAAGCCGAATGCGCCGATGTCGGCCAGACCGCCGATCACTTCTTCGGGAACGTCGGCATTTTCGCGGTGCACATGTTCGGCGTGGCGAGCAACCACCTTCTTGCCGAAACTACGGAAGGTGTCTTGCACCATCTCGTAGTCACCATCGAGATGGCGGGGGCCGGCCTGTGTGGCGAGGGAAGCCAGAACCGCCGGCGAACGGTAGTCACCAACGAACGTCTCGAAGTCGGAGAGTTCAGAGACGTGGACAGTCCACATCGATTCACGACCAAGGAGGCGAGTCGCAAAGTCATGCACCATGTCGGCAACGAACACGCAGGTGATGGTGGCTTCGACCGAACCCTTGTTGCCGTAGTCAATCAGTGATCGAGCAGTCTCGAGTGCAGCGCTTGAGTGCGCCAGGTCGTAGGCGAGTACCTGTTGTTGCTCGGGACCACCGCTTTCGGCGAGTCGCTTGGTGGCGCGACGCAGCAATTTGCCAACGGTTTCGATGATGACTGCAGCCGTGGCGAGGTCGCGTTGCGCGTCGGGCACGATGCCACGGTACTGACCCATGTCCGTGGTCGCGCCAGCCGAACTGCAAGTTGCTACCGGTTGGCGCGTGGCGCTTGGCACGCTCGTCACTTACGCTGGACTCATGCTGAAGGCCCTGCGGTGGGTGCTCTTCGCTGTCGTCTTCTATTTCTTCGTGCTGCCGCTGATTCCTGCGTTTCGCAATGCCGTGGCTGACTTACGCCAGATCGACCCCATCTTGCTCGCAGCCGCAATTGGCCTTGAGTTCGTGGCCCTCTACTGCTACACCCTGCTCACGCACGCGGCCCTCGGCCCAGCGGCCAACCGCCTGACCCGTTTTGATCTGTTCCGCATTCAATTGAGCACTCGGGCATTGGGCAGCGTCTTGCCCGCAGGTAGTGCGGCGAGCAATGCCCTTGGGTTTCGCCTCATCACGTCATCGGGTATCCCGAAGTCAGACGCAGGTTTCGCCCTCGCGACGGCGGGCATCGGGTCGGCAGTCATCCTCAATGGTTTGTTGTGGATTGGGCTCGTCGTGTCGATACCGCTGCGAGGTTCGAGCCCTATTTATGGCACCGCGGCGGTTGCGGGTGCAATCCTGATGGCCATCGCCGGCGCAGTGGTGTTCGGACTGATCGACGACAAAGGCCGACTGCATCGCGCGGTGCGTTGGGTGTACAACCGCATTGGGCGCGACGGTGAGGCTGCGGCATCACTGCTTGACCATCTTGGTGAACGAATTCGTGGGTTGGTCGCCGAACGCGACGTGCTGCGCCGAGTCGTGCTGTGGGGTACGGCCAACTGGGTACTCGATTTGCTCGCACTGTGGCTCTTTCTTCGCGCGTTTGGCGGCACCGTTGCGCCCGATGGTTTGCTCGTTGCATTCGGGTTGGCGAACGTGCTGGCGTCGATTCCGATCACGCCCGGTGGTCTAGGCATCGTCGAGGGCATCTACATACCCACCCTTGTGGGTTTCGGCGTGCCCGTGGCGACGGCAACGGTGACGGTGCTCACGTATCGCATCGCGCAGTTCTGGCTGCCGATTCTCGTTGGTGGCGTGGCGTATCTCAGCCTGCGCATCGGTGCAGTTGCACCCGTACCCGCACCGCAGTCGCGGTTGTCGCGCATCGAGTCGGCGGCTCGAGCCGGCACGGCAGAACGTGAGTCGAAGGCCGGCTGGATCGAGAAATACGCGCCGCGCGACCGCACGGGCATGTATCCGCAACCGTTGTATGACGACACTGGGGAGAGGCCCGAGGTTGGTCGTGACGACGCACCGCGCCCTGAGACACAGCGTGACAACTCGTGACCTACTGTTGATGCCGTGACGACCCACGAGCGCCCGTTTGGCCGCAGCCTCGAAGACTTCGTCGTCGGCGATATCTACAAGCACTGGCCCGGCAAGACCATCACCGAAGCCGACGATCATCTGTTCTGCATGATCACGATGAATCATCATCCGCTTCACACCAACGACTGGTTTGCATCACGCAGTGTGCAAGGTCGCAATGTTGTAGTTGGCAATCTCGTGTATTCGGTGGTGCTCGGCATGAGCGTGCCCGACGTGAGCGGCTCGGCAATCGCAAATCTTGAAGTTGAGACGCTGCAACACAAACACCCCACATTCCACGGCGACACGATTCATGCCGAAACTCGCGTACTGGCCGTCGCCGAATCAAAGTCGAAGCCAGACCGCGGTGTGGTGACGGTCGAGACGAAGGCGTTCAACCAAGACGGCAAAGAGGTGTGCTACTTCCGTCGCCGTGTGATGGTGTGGAAGCGCGCCGCGGCACCTTCGCGCGAGCGGCCATACGACGGCCAAGACGTCTGGGCGGAGTGACCCGCACCGTCAGCAGTCCAGCGGTGATTGCGCCGCTGCCAATCGTCGAAACTCTGCTCGAGTGGGGCCTGCCGAAACTGCGTGAGCTGCCTTGGCGATCGACCCGCGACCGCTGGGCAGTGCTGGTCAGCGAGGTGATGGCCCAACAAACCCAAGTTGCCCGGGTCGTGCCGAAGTGGAACGAGTTCATGCAGCGGTATCCGACACCGCAAGATTGCGCGGCTGCACCGCTCGCCGAATTGCTGCGACTGTGGAGCGGCCTTGGGTATCCGCGACGTTGCAAGAACCTGCATGACGCGGCACGACACATCGTGATGAATCACGGGGGAGAAGTGCCAGGCGACCTCGCGGCGCTACAGGCTCTGCCGGGTATCGGCCCGTACACCGCCCGCGCGGTGTTGGCATTTGCAGATGCAGCTGATGTGGCCGTGGTTGACACCAACGTGGCGAGAGTGTTGGCGCGAGTGAGTGGTGCGCCGCTCGCCGCGCGAGAAGCACAACGGCTGGCCGACGAGACATTGCCGAGCGGCAGCGCCTGGGAGTGGAATCAGGTGATCATGGACTTCGGGGCACAAGTGTGTACGGCTCGCGCACCACGTTGTGCTGAATGTGTCGTTGCAGATCGTTGCGCGACGCGCGCCGTTCACGGCGAACGTTGGAACCCTGGCGTTGACCCGGCCCGAGCCAGTGCCCTGACGAGCAAGCCACAACCACGCTTCGACGGGTCAGATCGTCAGGCGCGTGGTCGTTTGATGAAGATGCTCGCCGAACGCGGCGTTCGAGTGAACGAAGTTTCGAGCGCGATGCACTTGCAACACGACACCACGCGGGCCACACGTCTGTTGGCTTCGCTGGTGCAAGACGGGCTGGTGGTGGTCGATGGCGACTGGTGCCGGCTTCCGTAGCTTGGCACCGTCGCTTCGGCACGGCGCTGCTTGGGCGCCCGCCCTGCAACCTACGTGGCGAGAAAATCGAGAATGAGGTCGTTCACGCGTTGCGGCTGCTCGAGCTGCATGAAGTGGCCCGCGTTCGCGACGAACTCGTAGCGAACATTGGCAGGCGAGATCGCCTGAGCGGCCCGTGCAACTTCACTGCCGACGCAACCATCGTTCTCGCCGTGTAGATACAGCATCGGCTGTGATGGGTATTCCCCGCCCATTCGTTGCTGCAGTGCCGCGAGTTCAGGGTCGCGCTTGCCGTCGCCGAGCGTGGCGCGGTAGTAGCCGAGCGCAGCAGTCAAATTTTCGGTTGTTCCTAAGGCGGCCTTCACATGGCCGAGGTCGGCGCTGGCGTCGAATCCTGGTGACCACTGTGACCACAACATGTCAATGAAGGCGAGGTCGTTGGCCGCCACGACATGATTCGAGAGACCGTGTTGAAAAAAGAACATGTACCAACTGCGTTGAATCTGTGTGAGGTTTCCAAGAAACGCCGCACCGAGCGCGGGCCCCGGTGGCACGGCCATGCTCACGACTTTGCTCCAACGTTGGGGGGCATCGATTGCCGCGCCACATACGCTCGGCGCACCCCAGTCGTGACCGATGATGACGGCATGTTCATCGGCGTTGAGCGCTTCATGCAGTGCGTTGGCGTCTCGGGCGAGCGCCGCCGTTTGGTATACCCCTGATGGGGCGACACTGGTCGGGGCATAGCCACGCATGAACGGAGCTACCGCCTGGTAGCCGGCGTCGGCGAGTCGGGGCAGCAAGTGACGCCAGGTGTGGGGCGAGTCGGGGAAGCCATGTAGGCACAAGGCGAGGGGTCCGCTGCCACACGAAAGCATGGTGACGTCGAGTTCGCCCGCACGCACCGTCTGAGACGTGATGTCGTGCTTGGCTTCCCGACGGGATGGCATGGGGCAAATGTAGACGATGCGCCCTGCGAGACGATGTCGGGCGCGAGACGAAGGTCACCGCGATTCGTTGGGGAACGGCAAACTCATGCGTCATAGCGTTTTGCGGCGATCATGTTGAGTGTCACCTTCCACGGAGTGCGCGGTTCGACTCCGTGTCACGGCGATGACACGCATCACTTCGGTGGCAACACCTCGTGTGTCTCGTTGCGTGCTGAAGGTGAGACTCCGCTGGTCTTTGACCTCGGCACGGGCTTGCGCTACTTCGGTAAGCAATGCAACGGAACGCCCTCGTTCCACGCCGTTTGTCTGTTGACCCACCTGCACTACGACCACACACTCGGCTTGCCGTTCTTTGAACCGCTGTTGTGCAGCGACACCACGTTCGACGTGTATGCGCCAAGCCAGCCCGACGGTCGCAGTATTCGCGAGTTGTTCATGGAGAAGATCAAGCCGCCGATGTTTCCGGTGCCGCTCGAGCAGTTCGCCGCACGAATCACATTTCACGAAATCGGCGACGATGACTTCAATGTTGGCAACCTGCGCATTCGAAGTCGCTTCGTGCCGCATCTCGGCCCAACGCTCGGGTTTCGTGTTACCCATCAAGATGTGAGCGTGACCTATCTCTCTGATCATCAGCAGCCCGAAGGCGAATTCAGCATTTCGAATGGTGCGCGCGATTTGTGCGACGACACTGACCTCCTCATTCATGACGCGCAGTTCACCAATGACGAGTTCGCACGCAAGTCGACCTGGGGCCACTCGACCTACGACTATGCGGTGTGGGTTGCGGAAACCTGCGGAGCCAAGCGGCTTGCGCTGTTTCATCACGACCCGTCGCGGGCCGACGATGCGCTGCGAGCCATGGCTACGACAATCTCGCGTTCGGCACGTGTTCCGTCGTTTGCGGCGCGCGAGGGTGAAACTGTCGACGTCGTAACGTGTAGTGCGTGACGCACGCCGACCCGCCCGTCGCATCGACCACAGAATTTCGCCGAGTCTTCGGCCATCTTCCGACGGGCGTCGTGGTGGTTACCGGTGTCTCGACGACTGGTGACTATGTGGGCATCACCATCGGTTCGTTTTCGTCCATTTCGCTCGAGCCACCGCTCGCCGGTTTTTTCATCGGCCGCAAATCACGCTCGTGGCCACTCATCGCGGAGACCGGCAAGTTCTGTGCCAATGTGCTCGCCACATCACAGTCGGATTGGTGCTGGCGCTTTGCCAAAGATGCCGTCGATGGTTCTCGGTTCGACGGCATTGCGGTGCAGCAGTCGCACAATGGCTCGCCCGTGCTGCCGGGCGTCGTTGCGACGGTCGACTGCACGGTGCATCAGACGCACACATTCGGCGACCATGATCTGGTGGTTGGGGCGGTCACCGATGTGCAGGTGCGTAACGATGTGGCCGCAGCAATGGTGTTCTTCAAAGGCAAGACGGGTGAGGCCCGTATTGCCGAGTAGCGCAGCGTGAATCTGGCCAACGTCGCGGCATTGATCGTGGGCGCAAGCCTGGTGTATGCCGGTGTCGCCAAAGCGCTGATGGGTCGCGAGTGGCCACGTGCGGCTCTGCGTCTCGGGGTTCCAAAGTGGTTGGCCCCGGTGGTGATAGCGACAGAAGTGGTGCTGGGTCTTGGTGTCGTCGTCGCAGATGCGCGTAAGACCGGGTTTCTCATCGGCGCAGCAGTGATGCTTGCGATGTTTACGGTGTTGTTGGCTTGGCATCTTCGTTCACCGTCGCCCCCACCGTGTGCATGTTTTGGCGGCAACTCGCAGCGACCAATCGCGAGACGCGATGTGGTGCGTAATGTCATCCTGCTGGCTTTGGTGCTCGTCGCCCTGCGTTCGTAGCCTTGCAGCATGCGCGTGTGGATCGACCAAGACCTCTGCACGGGAGATGGGCTGTGTGTCGACCATTGCCCCGAAGTGTTCACGCTGCTTGAAGACGGCATCGCCTATGTGGTCGAAGACGGCGTCGTGTTGAACGACCCCGGTAGTGCGGGCAGTCTCGCTGCAGTGCCGATGAAATTTATGGCTGCGGTCGTACAAGCGGCCGATGTGTGCCCAGGTGAGTGCATCTTCGTTGAGACTCGCGACGAAGATGAACAGCTCACATTCCTCGGTGGAGCCACCACGCCGCTATGAATCTCACGAGGTGGCGAGTCGCTGCAGCAAGCGCGACGCTCGTCGTAGGTCTCGCCGCTGTGGCGACGGCCGATGCCCAACCGAGTGTCGATCTGCGCCTGCAGAGTGCGAGCGACACCTATCAGGCAATTGAGCTGCTCAAGACCATTCGTATCGAGCGCGAGCGTGGTGCCGGATACCGCCGAACGCTCTTCAAGCACTGGGTGGATATCGACGGCGACGGTTGCGATGCACGCGAACAGGTTTTGAAGCGAGATGCCACTGGCTTGGCACAAGTTGACCCTTTCAAGTGTTTTGTCGTCGAAGCCGACTGGTTGTCGCCGTACGACGGCAAGAAGACCTCTGATCGCACGGAGGTTGATATTGACCACGTGGTCGCACTGAAAGAAGCGTGGGATTCGGGGGCCTGGGCTTGGACCGAAGCACAACGCACGGCGTACGCCAACGACACCACCGATTCGAGGTCGCTACTTGCCGTGTCGTCGTCAAGCAATCGGTCGAAGAGCGATAAGGATCCTTCAAACTGGTTGCCGCCACTGAAGTCGTACTGGTGCATCTACATTTCGAACTGGATCTCAGTCAAAGCTCGTTGGAACCTCTCGATGGACGACAGTGAATGGGGCCGGCTCAACAATCTGCTCGAAGGTCAATGCGCCGGCACCACGGTGCGTGGGTTCGCACCGGCGCCCGGGGGAGCCGTCGCAGTGACCACGACCGTGGCAACAACGACTTCCACCCTGGCACCGTCGACCACTCGCGTGGTGACCGCCAGCACGACTGGCGCGACTCTCGCACCGTCGACCACTCGCGC
>CAYFNN010000013.1:17047-19447 GCA_964344465.1 uncultured Bifidobacterium sp.
GGCACGAGCCAAGTAGTGGTGCGACCGGGCTCGTTCTGTGCACCTCTCGATGCGATTGGCACCTACAACGGAGTCACCTATGTGTGTTCGAAGACTGACGTGAATGGAACCCCGTATTCACAGAATCGGGCAAGGTGGCGTCGCCAGAGCTGATTCATTGAGCCGACGCGTGCAACGATGCGTTGGCATCTGATGACGCGTTGGTTCCCAATGCGACCACTACTCTTGAAGCGATGTCAAAAAAGACCAAGAAGCGCAAGGCGCGCATGCGCCGCTCGAAAGCGAATCACGGCAAACGACCCAACATGGGTCGCCGTTAGTCGCCAACTGCAGATCACGCAGCTCTGACTCGCACCATCGGTATCACCGTTGGCGGTGATGCAGATGCGTGGCGTCGACTCGGAATCCCGGTATCAAAGGCGGTTGGTGATGTTGCCCGTGCACCACTTGGTGAAGTGGCGCTCACCATCGACTCTCGTCTCGCGCCCGGGCTTCATCACCTGACGGTTGTCGAGTGTCCGCAGCAAACGGCTGCGATTGACGGACTCGCTCTCGAGCACGGCGAGGCTCGACCGCCAATCGATGCTCACGAACCCGGTGCGGCCCCGCAGCGCAGCACATTTCGCCTCGACGTTGTAGGTGTCGATCACGTCGTGGTGCTCGCCGACGTTGTCGCAGCCACATGTGCCGAAATCGCGCGTCAGTCGGGTGCCCCGTTGCTTCGTATGAAACAAGGCGATCGGGGCACGCAGGGTTTTCATCGGTGGGGCAGTGTGATTATCGAAGTGGTCGAGCGTCGGCTTGTTGACCCTGATGCGCCGAGCGGAGTGGCTAGCTATTGGGGGTTCGTGCTGACCGTGAGCAATCTTGACGAAGCAATCGCGCACCTCGGGCCCGACGTGTTGGGTGCCGCGCGCCAGGCGGTGCAACCCGAGCGCCGAATCGCAACGGTGCGTCGCGCAGCGGGTGTCGGTGTGCCGCTGGCACTCATGACGCCCTGACGTGCAACGGCGCGCAACCGCCAATGCAGCTGCCACCCCAACTGCTGCTGCAAACGCAAGTTGCTAGTACTCGTCGTCGTTGTCGCGCGCGAGATACGCAGTGCCTTCGACACACGATTCGTTGAGTGGACACCAACGACAGTGCGCAGCCGGACGGCGAGTGGGTTCTCGTCGGTCGAGTTCGAGCGCCACGATGGTGCGAACACCGTCGACGACACGCCGCACCGCGGCTTGCAGTACTCCTTCGGAAACTTCTTCAACATCGGCGCGGGCAGCAGCCAACGAATACGTTGCTAATCGGCGCGGTGCCATGCCACTACGCAGCGCTTCGACCAGCGCATAAAAGCGCAGGTCTTCCCGGTGCGACGCGTGCAGTCCACCGCTTTTCACGTCGATGATCACCTTTTGGTCGGCGGTGCCGAGCGTGAGGTCAGATCGTGTGCCGAGCACGATTGCGCCGTCGAACATTTCGTAGCGAGCCGCCGACTCGGTGACTGGTCGCCATGCGGGTTTGAGTCGCGGAAAGCACTCCTCAAATCTCGTGTACATGTCGACGACATAACTTCGCAGTTGCGCGCGATCGCCTTCGCTCAACGAGGCGAGATAATCGGCAATGTTGTGATTTGAATCAGCAAGTCGGGCCATCGCTTCGTCGACGACGTCGGCCGGCACTGCATCGCCGCGCCAATGCACGCCAAGTTCGACCGCCTTGTGCAACACGGTGCCCTTGGCAGTTACCGGAGTCCACTCGAAAGAGTCGCGAGTTGCCATGTGGAATGCCTCGCAGCCGTGCACCGTGTTGAGTTTTTGTTTGCTCACCCATAAGGCGTCGTCTTTGGAGTACCGCCCAGCGACATCAGCGAGTTCGTCGGAAATTCGCGCGCGGACCGAATCGACCACCGTGCGCGGCAGAGGAACCCAGTCGGGAGACTTTCCGAGGGCATCAAGCACGGCCTGCTGCATCGGGTTGTATTCGGGCTCTGTTGTGGGCGGGGTCGGCTGCGTCATGTCGTCGTGGAGTCGCGTAACCGTACCGCACCCCTGCGACATGATGTTCGGTTCCCCATGCAGACCCCGCACTACGACCTGACCGCCACTGAATTCGCCGCCGTGGCGCGCGTCTTAACGCAGGCCGCGACAGCGCTCGGTTTCGTGGCACCGAGCTTTCGTACGCCTCCACGCATCGTCGGAGTCGACCGCACGCTGCGACGATTCGCGCCGACCGGCGGCGTCGTTTCGGTGGTCATCAAGGGTCGCCCGCTCGCAGCAGTGCTTGCCGACATGATCGAAGGCGTCGTGGTGCTCAACGAACTTGCGCCGTCTGCATCTGCGCATGCCCGCGCCGCATTGTGGCGTGCGCTCGATGCCACCAGCACCGCCCGCGACGTAGCCTGACCAA
>CAYFNN010000014.1:0-5015 GCA_964344465.1 uncultured Bifidobacterium sp.
GGTTCGATCCAGATGCCAAAGTCCATGCCGCGCGACCGCACGTGCGTAATCAGCGACGTCAACCCCTGCGGATACACGTCGCGTGACACGACCCAGTCACCGAGACCAGCCTGGTCGTTACGACGTGCACCGAACCACCCGTCGTCGAGCACGAATCGTTCGATGCCGAGGTCGGCTGCTGCATCAGCGAGTGCGCTCAACGCAGCAGTGTCGTGGTTGAAATACGTCGCTTCCCAGGTGTTCAGCAGCACCTTGCGCACGGCAACTTTGGGCGCCACCGAGCGCACGTGACGGTGCAGCACCCACGCGGCCGATGTAAACCCGCTCGCCCCATAGGCACCAACCACCTTTGGCGTCGTATACGACTCACCCGGGTCGAGACACACTTCGCCGGGCATCAGCAACTCGCCGAGTTGGGCGTAGCGACGACCGTCGGGCAGCACTTCAGCAAGCACCGCATGATTGCCGCTGTGCGCAAGATGCACGCCCCACACCTCGCCCGACCATTCGCGGGCGTCGGTGGTGCTCCACCACAACGTGGGCGGGTACTCGTGCGAGGTGCGACCCGTGCGGTTCTCGGTGGTCCACGCACCGTGAGTAATCGTCTGGCGATGCAGGGTTGACTCACGCGACCAACGACCCGAGTACGTGGTGAGGTCGCGGGCACTCGACGGCACGGGCAACGACACGGTGAGTGCGTCGAGCAGGTAGCGCGAGTCGCCTTCATTCGTTACCGTTGCCGACACGCACAGTGCACCGCTTGCGTCAAGTTCAATGTGCGTATCGAGACGCAACTTGGCGAAGGTGTCGCGCGACGACGTGGTCACCGAATGTGCGGTGGTGTGCACGTCACACGACGAGAACCGTGGCGCCCAATCACGACCGCCGGGACGATGACCCTGTAGGCCAGGGCGAGCCTGTGAGCCGAGCGAATGTTGCGGCACGATCTGCAAGGCGGGCACCACATCGAGCGAACCGTGCGTAGTGGGACGATTGGTCATCGCCGCGATGCGTTGTGCATCGGGTGCGTCAAGGCGAGCGCCCCAATGCGCGATCGTGGGCACCCCACCCGAAACATCAATCACGACGGAAATGCCGTCGTGCACCAAGTGCACCATGCGTCCCTCTCGCCTCAGAGCCTACGATTGGCTCGCAGTGCCGACTCACGCAGCTCAGCATCAACTTCGATGAATCACGACGACGTTCGAACCGACCCGTGGTTGGGCACGATGGTGCACGTCGTTGCATCTCGGCAGAACCGGCCGAATCTGCCTTCGTCGGGCTGTCCGTTCTGCGTCGGCGGTCTCGAGGCACCAGAGCCCTACACGGTGAAGTCAATTCCCAACCGTTGGCCGCCGATGCCCGACGAGCGCTGCGAAGTAGTGCTGTACACGAGCGACCATGACGCGAGGCTCGCCACACTGCCCGCCCCTCAACTCTCGGCACTCATCGATCTGTGGGCACAACGCACCGAGGTGCTTGGTGCACGCAACGACGTTGACTATGTGCTCATCTTCGAGAACTCAGGGCGCGACGTTGGCGCAACCATCGATCATCCGCATGGCCAGCTCTACGCGTTCGATCACGTGCCCGATCGACCCATGCGACGTATGGCAGCCGGATGGAAGCCACATCCCGCCCCCGAACGCCTCGTGGCCCAATATGACGGATGGACGGCGACCGTTCAGTCGTCTTCGCCGTATCCGCTCGCTATCGAGATTGCACCGATTGAGCGTGTGCCCGACCTCATGTCAATGAACGCCCAGCAACGAACCGGGTTTGGTGCGATATTGCAAGACGTGTTTTCGCGCATTGAACGGCTACACGATGGACCAACGCCGACGATGATGTGGTTCAACCAACGCCCCACGCTGACCGCTGCCCGAGCCCGCGATCTCGACGGCTATGCCGATGCGTGGTTCAACGTGGAGGTCGTGTCGCCCTGGCGCGCGCCGGGCGTGATGCGCTACATCGCAGCAGCCGAAGTGGCCACCGGCGAATACTTCATTCCGGTGGTGCCTGAGCAACTTGCTGAGCGTTTGCGCGACGCGAGTCGATAACCAACCACGCCACCGAAACGACGAACACGACAATCGATGTCCACTGATTGAGCCGTAAACCGCCGGCCGACTTTGCGGGATCAATGCGCAACTCTTCGACAAAGAACCGCAAGAGCGTGTAGCCAGCCGTATAAAAAAGGAAAAGTCGTCCGGGTCGCACTAATGCGGCTGGCTTGGTGCTGGCGGGCGCGTCAGTGCTGGCGGATGACTCGGCGCCAACACGTGCACGCCGATCGAGCCGCAGCAATACCGCACACAACACCAGATTGCCGATCGCCTCATAGAGAAACGTCGGATGAAACAGCGTGCCCGACTCGTACCCGCGGGGTAGATGCTTGTCGTCGATTTCCAAGCCCCAGGGCAGCGTCGTGGCACGTCCGAAGAGTTCTTGGTTGAACCAATTGCCAAACCGACCAATTGCCTGGGCCAAGGGAAGGGCCGGTGCCACGGCAGTGAGTGTGTTCGCCACCGACAGTCCACGACGCCGCGCGACCCAAAGACCAACCACCACACCAAGTGCGATGCCGCCCCAAATGCCAAGGCCGCCCTTCCAAATTTTGACCACGTCGACGAATCGACCGTCGAATCGTTGCCAGTCGGTGACGACGTGATAGAGGCGCGCACCGACGACACCTGCAGGCACCGCCCACATCGCGATGCTGCTTGCATCATCGCGCGTGCCCCAACCGCGCGACTCGAGTCGACGACCCATCAGCCAGGTAGCGGCTATCGCGCCGAGTGCGATCATCAAGCCGTAGGCGTTGAGGCGCAGCGGTCCGAGTTCGAGCGAGCCTGCTGACGGGCTGGGTATCGCGGCGAACGTTCTCGCGGCGAACCCTGCAGAGGCAAAGAGAGTCATGGCTGCCACGCTAGGTTCACCAAGCGTGTCGGGCAGGTCGCAAGGTCTTGACTGGTCGGCGCTGGCTGGACTCACTTCGATCGTGGCACTCTTGCCCGCCTGGGTCGTGACGGCGAGCGTGTTGTGGCTGCCGTTCGGCGTGTGGGGAGATGTGTCGTACCCGTTGTTCGTGGGTGCACTCTTTGCACTGTTCATCTTGTTGTTTGCACGAGGCACTCAACGATTCGTGTTGATGAAGTTGCTCGGTGCACGAGTGCCGACGGCGAAGGAGCAGATGCGCCTCGACGAGGCGTGGCTGCCCATTATGCGACGTAACGGGTTGCACCGGCGTCGATTCGTGCTCGCCGTCGTCGATGGCGATGACATGAATGCATTTGCCTGCGGTGGTCACTTGGTCGTTGTCTCGTCATATGCCGTCGAGCGACTTGACCGTGAGCAACTCTCGGGCGTACTAGCCCACGAATTGAGTCACCACCTCGGCTTTCATACCGTCGCGCTCACCATTAGCCAGTGGATGATCCTGCCGATTGTGCTGCTGTCGCGCGGCGGCATGATGCTGCACCGCACTGCCGAGTCGCTCACTCGGGCGTTTGCACAACGCATTCCGCTGCTGCATGCACTTGGGCTTTTTGTCGCTGCATTTCTGCACGTGGTGTCGTGGCTGTTGATGCTCAATGTCTCGCTCGCCACTTTGCTCGGCAATGCCGCAAGCCGAGTAACGGAGTACGACGCCGATCGCCGTGCTGCGCGACTGGGTTTCGGCCACCAGTTATTGTCGGCAATGCGTGCAACCGGTCACGAAGACACCGCATCGGTGCGTCGCAACGTATGGCACCGGGTGTTCGCGTCGCACCCTCCAATGAAGTTGCGCATCAACCGCTTGGCGTCGCACCTGCGAAAGTACGGGGCCACTCGATGACTGCTCGCGAGCCCGTTCAACCGCTGCTGGCCGTAGCGCTCGCCGCACTCGGCGGATTGCTGATTGCTCTCGGGTTGCCGCCTTGGGGTGTATGGCCGACTGCAATCGCTGGAATCACGCTGTACGTTGTCGTCGCAGAGCGTGTGGCGTTGCGCCGTGCCCCGCAGTTTGGGTTGGCACTTGTCTTTGCCTGGTCATGGTTGGCGCCGGCGATGGGCTGGATGTGGCAACTCGTGCCCGGTGGCTTTGTCATTGCACCGCTGCTCTTTGCAATCATGCATGCCGTCGGCGCAACAATTGCCACTCGTTTGAGTCGCTCGCTGTCACTACGTGTGGTTGCGCGGGTGACGATGCTCGCGCTCGTCGAAGCGTTGCGACATTTCTGGCCGTTCGGTGGGGTTCCGCTCGCGAGCCTCGCGCTTGGCGTGGCCGACACCCGTCTCGCGCAAGTTGGTCGTGTCGTCGGTCCACTCGGCTTGTCGTGGTGGGTGGCGCTGGTGGGCGGTGCGCTGGCCTTGCTGTGGCTGAAGAGGGCGGAGTTCGGATGGCGCACCCGCCGAAGCGCGCTGTCGATGATCGCAGTCGTCGTGTTGTTGCAGGTGCTGGGTGGTGTTGCCCCACGCGGCAGCGACACGGGTGAGAATTTACGAATCGCTCTCGTGCAAGGTGGTGGACCACAAGGCGTGCTCGCCATCAACTCGAACCCGCGCGATGTCTTCGAACGACATCTCGAAGCGACACAACTGCTCTCGCCCGGAGACGACCTCGACCTTGTCGTGTGGCCCGAGAACGTGATTGATGTCGGGCAGTTCAACGACAGCACCGCACTTGATGCTGTCGCGGGCGAAGCCAAACGTCTTGGTGCCGCCTTCGCCGTCGGCGTCACCGAAGATGCCGAAAACGGTTTTACCAATGCCCAAATCGTCGTCGATGCTGCGGGCAGCATCATCTCCCGCTACGACAAGGTGCGGCGGGTGCCATACGGCGAATACATTCCGCTGCGGTCGTTCTTGCGTGCGCTCGGCGCACCGGTCGACCGCGTGCCGCGCGATGCAGTCGCCGGTCGCGAACGAGCGATCATCAACGTGCCTGTCGCGATGGGTGACGGCGCAGCGAGCCAGAGCGTGCCACTCGCCGTCGCCATCTCCTGGGAGGTCTTCTTCGCCCCGCGCGCCAA
>CAYFNN010000014.1:5115-19429 GCA_964344465.1 uncultured Bifidobacterium sp.
TGAGCAACGAACTACACCTCGGCACGGGCTGGTTCGGTTGCTCTGTCGATGCATTGCGCGGTGCGCGCCTGTCATCGCTGCGCGTCACCGGACGCGAGCGACTCATCACCCACTCGCGAGGTGCCTCCCCAACATCGTGGGGTGCCTACCCGATGGTGCCGTACGCAGGTCGGGTGCGTCGCGGTAAGTTCCAGCACGCCGGGCAACAACACCAAGTGCCGCTCAACTTTGGTCAACACGCGATTCACGGCACCGTATTCGACGTGCCGTGGTCGACTCTCGAGCAATCGCCGACTCATGTCGTGCTCGCCGCAACGTTGGGTGCACGATGGCCGTTTACGGGTCGCGTGACACACGAGATTTCAGTCGATGCCGAGCAACAGTCGGTGACCTGCACGCTTGAGGTAACGACGACGAGCAAGTCGATGCCAGCACAGGTTGGCTGGCATCCGTGGTTCGTGCGACCCGCCCGACTCGATGTCGACTTTGCAGAGATGTACGTGCGCGACGACGACTACATCGCCACCGCACAACGCATCACTCCACCTTCAGGGCCATGGGATGACTGCTTCACGGGGGCGCGTCGCACGCCGATGATTCTGTTCAACGACGGTGTGCGCATCTCGGTGGAGAGTGATTGCGACCACTGGGTGATCTACGACATGCCGACGCATGCGTTGTGCGTAGAACCACAATCGGGGCCACCCGATGGCTTCACCTTGCAACCGCAGCTCGTGACGCCCACGCAACCATTGCGTCGCAGCATGACGCTGATCGCACACAACTGATCGTGCGATAACTTCTCAGCGATAGCGTCAACCCGCATGCCGGGGGGCGCCGAGGTGCAGCGCGAACTCGACCGCCTGCGTGAAGGTCCGCTTCGTCTGGCATATCTCACCTATCGCGGCAAGCCACATGTCGGTGGCCAGGGTGTCTACACCCGACATCTCACGAAAGCACTCGTCGATCTCGGTCACCACGTCGAGGTGTACGGCGGCCAGCCGTATCCGATACTCGACAAGCGCATTGCACTGCACAAACTGCCGAGCCTCGACATTTTCAATGACCAGTATCCCGGTCGTTTCCCTGCATATTGGGAGCTCAACAACTGGCCGAACATGCTCGAGGCGTTGTATTTCTTGAAAGGCACCTTCGCCGAGCCGCTCACGTTCAGCTTGCGCGCCTATCGCGAGTTACGCAACCGCGTCGCCGACTTCGATCTTGTGCACGACAACCAGTGCTTGGGCAAGCACATCCTCTCGATCGAGAAACTGATTCCCACCATCGTCACGCTGCACCACCCGATCACCAAGGATCGCAAGTTGGAAATGCAACACACCAAGACACTGTGGAAGCGCCTAGGCATCTCGCGCTGGTATTCGTTCGTAAAGATGCAGGGCAAGGTTGCCAGTCGTTTGCCACGCATCGTGGTGGTGAGTGAGAACTCAATCAACGACATCCACACCGACATGAAGGTGTCGCTCGACCGTATGCGACTGGTGCCCGTCGGCGTCGACCCTGATCTGTTCAAGCCTCTGCCAGGTGTGGTGCGCAAACCACACCACCTCATCACCACTGCGTCGGCCGACGTCGCGCTGAAGGGTCTTGCGTATCTGCTCGAGGCAGTGGCAAAGTTGCGCACCGAACGTGAGATTCACCTCACCATCATCGGCAAACCTCGTGCCGGCGCGTCGGCAGACCTCATCGAATCGCTCGGTCTTGCCGACTGCATCACGTACGTGTCGGGCGTCAGTGACGAGCGCATCGTCGAGCTCTATGCCGAGAGCACGTTGGCCGTGGTTCCGAGTTTGTATGAGGGTTTCAGCCTCCCTTCGATCGAAGCGATGAGCACCGGTGTCTGTCTCGTCGCCACTACTGGTGGCGCACTACCTGAAGTCACCGGTCGTGACGGTGAAACCGTGTTGTCGTGCGCGCCGGGTGACTCTGACGCGCTCGCAGCGGCGATTCGACGGGGTCTCGACAGCGCAGAGTTGCGTAACCGCATCGGTGCGGCGGGTCGGCAACGTGTGGTCGAGCGCTGGTCGTGGCGACACTGTGCTTCGCTCACCGTCGATCAATACCGCGAGGTGCTGCAGATGCCGCACAATGTTGAAAAACTGCGCAGGCGTCTGGCGACACGGGGTGTCGCAGATGAGTCGGCCCGCTGATGCTGACGATTCGCTTTGATGCACTGCCGCTGCGCGAAGGTGCACTCTTCCTCGATGCTGGCGCAGGATTTGGTCGCCATGCCTACGAGGCTGCACGACTTGGGGCTCGAGTCGTTGCCCTCGACTACGGCCACGATGAGGTCGTCGGCACTCGCAACACGTTTGCCGCAATGGCGATGGCAAATGAGATCGACTCTTCACGATTCGTAGCCGCGATGCGCGGCGATGCCACTCGGTTGCCGTTCGCCGATGCATCGTTCGACTGTGTGGTGACGAGTGAGGTTCTCGAACATATTCCCGATGATGACGCGGCACTGAGCGAATTGGTGCGTGTGCTGAAACCTGGTGGCGTGTTCGCAGCAACGGTGCCTTCTTGGTTTCCTGAAAAGGTCAACTGGATGTTGAGCGACGAGTATCACGCACCGTTCGTGCCGGGTGGTCATGTGCGTATCTACACCGCTCGCGAACTCAAGCGCAAGATTGCCGGCCAGGGTTTGCGATTGCGTGGCGAGCACCGATCACATGGCTTGCACTCGCCTTATTGGTGGCTGCGTTGTGCGGTTGGGCCGGCCCGGGAAGACCACAAACTTGTCGCAAAATACAAACGCCTCCTCGAGTGGGACATCATCAAGGCTCCGCGGCTCACTCGCACCCTTGACCGAGTACTGAGCCCCGCTCTCGGCAAGTCATACGTCGTGTATGCCGAGAAGCCAAGCGAGGCGGCGCAATGAGCGTACGGACGGTGAACCAGTGAACTCGCGCGACATCATCACAGCGACCACTGCAGCCGCATTTCGCTTACCGTCGGCGCCGAGCCACGACGAACTGCGTCAGACGGCACGATGGATTTCGTCATTGCAGCTCGACAACGGCATGATTCCGTGGTTCGTCGGTGGACACTGCGACCCGTGGAATCACGTTGAAACTGCGATGGCTCTCGATGTGATGGAGCTGCACCGCGAGGCGAGCCGTGCCTACGACTGGTTGCAGTCAGTGCAGCGCCGAGACGGTTCGTGGCACAACTACTACCGCTCGGATGGCTCGGTTGAAGATGCCAAGCTCGACTCGAATGTGTGCGCCTACGTTGCAGCTGGAGTGTGGCATCACTGGCAATGCACTCAACAACTCGGTGACATCGAACGCTGGTGGCCGATGGTCGAACGGGCGATGGAGTTCGTGCTCAATATGCGTCGCAAAGATGGCACCGTGCTGTGGGCGAAAGAGGTCGACGCAGAGCCATGGGACTATGCCTTGCTTACGGGGTGCAGTTCGATTCGCCACTCGTTGCACTGTGCAGCCAACGTGGCTGCACTCGTCGGCGAGCCACGCCCGCTCTGGCGCGCAGCAGCAGATGCAATCGATGCCGTCATTAATCATTCTCCCGACTCATTTGAACCCAAGACTCGCTGGGCAATGGACTGGTACTACCCCGTCTTGACCGGTGCACTCATCGACGATGCAGCGAAACTACGACTGAACGACACGTGGGATTCTTTCTTTCTCGAGGGCGAACCCACCGGTGTAAACGCCCGCGGCATTCGTTGTGTTAACGACGAACCATGGGTGACGGCTTCCGAAACCGCCGAGTGTGCCATCGCCTACGCCGCAATAAGCGATCTCGAGACCGCGGGCGATCTGCTCGCGCTCACCACCGTGCATCGCAACGACGACGGCTCGTACTACACGGGCATCGTCTGGCCACAGGGCATTTGTTTCCCCGATAAAGAGGTCAGCGCCTACACCGGCGCTGCGGTGATTCTGGCTGCAGATTCACTCAACGCAATTTCGCCTGCGCACCAACTCTTCACGCAGCACTAACTCCTCTTTACGCAGCACTAACTCGTCGGGCCGAATCAGCCCGGCTATTCGGCACTGACACGCCGCAGAGCACGAAGCGATCCTTCGCGACCAGCGTCAACGAACTGACCCGTCGCACGCGCGGCAAGATAAATCTCTTCGTATGGTGCCTGACCGCCGTCGGCAGCATGTTCGAACACATCGTGAATCGCGAGCAGACCACCGACCGCAACATGGCGGTGCCAGGCGTGAAAGTCACCGCGGGCAACTTCGCGGCCGTGACCACCATCGATGAAACACAAGGCCAACGGTGTCTGCCAAGCGGCACCGATGAGGTGTGAGTCGCCGACGCACTCACGCACGGACGACTCGAGACCTGCCGTATGCATCGTGGTGCGGAAGAACGGCAACGTGTTGATGCGACCACCTGCATCAACGACCTCTGGGTCATGCCATTGCCAGCCACTCTGGTTTTCTTCTGACCCTCCGTGATGATCGACCGCGTGCAACAGCACACCGTGAGCGGCGGCAACCGCCCCCAACCACACCGTTGATCGCCCGCAATACGACCCGATCTCCACCATCGGTTGGCCCGGCACCGCTTCGCACGCCTGATGGGCCATGACGTACAGCGCATCGCCTTCGGCCTCGGGCATGAAGCCCTTCGTGGCGAGTGCAATCGTGCGCAGCCGATGATCGAGCCGTCGCATCGCCGCGAATGCTAACGAGCGCCGCATCACCCACCGCAGTGCCGAGTTTCTCTGCCAACATAGAGAGGTGCCAACTGCGCGCCGACCACTTGATGACCTCATCGATCTGCTCAATGTCGAGGCCATTGAGGTCAATATCTTTCGCGGCCGCAGCCCCGACGAGAAACGCCAGCGTGTCTTTGGCGGTCAGGTCGCTGGTCAGGCGCTGGTCTCAGCGGCGCGCACCATCGACGAGCAGGTACGTGGCATCCATTCGTTGCACGCCTATTTCGTGCGACCGGGTGACCCGAACGTGCCGATTCTCTACGAAGTTGATCGTCTGCGTGACGGCAAGAGTTTCTCGACACGGCGAGTGATTGCCATTCAACACGGCAAGGTCATCTTCAACCTGCAAGCAAGTTTTCATGCTGACGAGCCAGGTCTCGACTATCAGCTCACGATGCCAAGTGGTGTGCCAGACCCCGAGAGCCTGCCTGACTTCAAGACCCGCATGGAGCCGTTCAAGGAGCAACTCGGCGACTGGTACGACCGACCACGGCCGATTGACATTCGCTACGTCGACAACGATCCGCTTTCACGCGAAGGGCAACCACGACTCGGTCAACGTGTGTGGATGCGTGCCGACGGCGATCTGCCCGACGATCCGGTCTTGCACACGTGCATCGTCACGTATGCCAGCGACATGACGTTGCTCGACACTGCTCTCTTGCCACACGGCATTGGATGGACCGACGGCAAGGTGCAAATGGCAAGTATCGATCACGCAATGTGGTTCCACCGACCCTTCCGCGCAGACGACTGGCTGCTGTATGACCAGTCGTCAATTTCCACGTCGCATGCGCGCGGTCTGGCAGGCGGCGCCATCTTCACCCGTGATGGATCGATGGCAGTTTCCGTCGTGCAAGAAGGCCTCATACGCGTGGTTGGTAAGTGATGTCTGGTGTACCCGCCCTGAACCTCGCGCTGGTCACCCTGGGCTTCGTTGGCATGGAGGCTGT
Organism: uncultured Bifidobacterium sp.; assembly: GCA_964344465.1. GTDB lineage: Bacteria > Actinomycetota > Acidimicrobiia > Acidimicrobiales > Ilumatobacteraceae > F1-60-MAGs027. Next base: position 10,789 of record CAYFNN010000014.1, read on the forward strand.
CACCTATGTCGTGCACCGCTTCGTCATGCACGGGCCGCTCGAATCCCTGCACCGTAGTCATCATCGCAGCGCCGCAGCACCCTTTGCCGACAAACGACCAGAACCCAACGATGTGTTCCCCGCCGCTTTCTCTTTGGTGGTCATTGCCGCACTGTGGATCGGCTTCAATGTGTCTGGCTTCGCCTGGCTCGTACCGCTCTTCGTTGGTGTCACGGGGTACGGCATCATCTACACCGCAATCCACGACGGTGTCATCCACGGTCGAGTCGCATGGATGAAGCGTGTCGACACACGTTGGACGCGCTCACTCACACTCGCCCATCGCGCCCACCATCACGCCAACCATGAGCCCTATGGAATGTTGCTGCCGTCGCTCACCATGCGCAAGACGTCGGTGCGCGCTCAGGTCGCGCGCAATGGGTCGCGACCATCCCAGGTGCCCGTCGACCAATAAGGCTCAAAGCGCGCGAACATCTCCTCGCCGTACCACTGTTCGTCGCGGGTGCGGCGCACTACTTCAGTGTGCTGTGGTTGACGGGTTGCAAAACCCACCATCGCCCGTCTGTTGCGCCAGATGCTGAATGTGCCGAGCCGCAAGATCGGTGCTTCGCCAATGCCGACCACTGCCACGAGTCCGTCTGATGCGTGCAGCTCGGTGTCGACGACACGCGCTGCTGCCGCAAAGGTACGCCACGATCGCGCGCGCACGTCGGCGCGGGTGATGATCGCAATCGGTGTATCGGTGGCATCGCCTGCTGACCGAGTCGCCACGTCACCTGACGAGTTGCTCATTTCGCGCTGCAACAGCTTGGGCACCTCGACGCCACGCCAACTACCGTGACCGCCCGCACCATGCATCTTGACATGCCACGACTCACGTAAGCCGCCACGTTGTTGCTGCGATGCGATGAATGCATCGGCTGCTGCCTCTCGCGACCACACGCAGAACAACGCAGTGCGACCCGGTTCGGTGCCCGGTGCCGTACTCGAGCCCTTGCCAGTGCCAAGAATTCGGACGAACAGCAAGTCGGCATTACGTCGGTAGCGAAATCGGTCGAATGCCAACGCATTCACCATGCCCGCCATCGTTCGCCAACGCAGCACGTGAAACGTCGCGAGTACAGCCATGCCTGCCTTACAGTGTGTCTGCGTGGTTGAAGCATTACTCGCCTCTCTCATCGGGTACCTCATTGGTTCTCTGCCCGTCGCCGACATCGTGTCTCGCCGATACGGCGGACCAAACCTGCGAGATGTCGGTGACCACAACCCCGGCTTCTGGAACTCGCGAACCGTCCTGCCGCGCAATGCAGCGCTCGCGATTTTCGTCGGTGATCTCGCGAAAGGCATCGGCAGCGTGCTGCTCGCACAGGCGATTGCCAGCGACTGGCAGGTTTGGTATCTCGCTGCCGCCGGTGCGATGGTCGGACACGCCTGGCCGATTTTTGCAAAATTCAGTGGCGGGCGAAGCGTGTTGGCATGGGTCGGCGCAGCAATCGTGCTCAGCCCGATGCCTGCGGGGTTTTGTGTGCTGATGGTGCTGCTGTTCTGGGCCGCAACACGCGAGTTCAGTCACGCCGTGAGGATCGGTGTGGTGCTGTTTCCCTTCGCGCAGTGGTACCAAGACGGCCCGTGGCGCACCGCTGCCACTGGGGCGTTGATGTGCATCATCGGTGTGCGCTTCGTGATGGCGGGCAACATATTGGCCGGCAACACGGGCATCGCCGAGCGTCTCGCATCAATACGTGCGGCCACGCCACTGGCGCGTCGGCACAAGCATGCCGCGCACGACGACGAACCACGCGAGTAGATCGGCAAGCGGCGACAACCAGTAGCCCACACCTCCGCGCTCATAGGCGCGACGCGTGCCCACCAGTGTGCCGATGCGAATGGCGAGAAGCATCACTGTGAGCGGTGTGAACGCGAGTGACCATGTGATGCCACTCACCACGACGAGCAACAACGGTGTCACGAGTGCAAGCGCAGTAACCAACGCGCTCGTGAGCTGACGTTGACGCGCTTCCACCGCGGCCAGTGACAACGACCGACCCCAACCACGCCAAGTATCGACAATTCCCTCGAACATTTCGACGACCAAATGATCGCGACCATCGAACATCTCCACCCGCTGCCCACCAGAAACCAGATGACGCACGAGAGCGACGTCCTCAATCGTTGAGTTACGAACCTTCGAAAACCACTCACCGTCACGTGCGTCAATGCGTCGAAACACCATGCACTGACCGTTGGCAACTGCATCTCGACGAGCGGTACCCGCACCCGCACCGTTTCGGTACACCAGCGAAGTCAGCATCGCGGCGTGCAGCCACCGACCAAGATGACTGCGACAACGAAAGCGTGGTGCGACGGTTGCCAGTTGCGCTTTGCTCTGTAGCAACGCGTCACAGGCAGCCAGAGGCAACTGTTCCGACGGCCGTGCATCGGCATCGAGCGTGACCACCACGTCGCCACGGGCAACATGCACACCCTGGTGCAAGGCCCAGGCTTTGCCCACCCACTCGGGCGGCAGCGCAGCGCCGCGCACCACAGTTGCACCATATTGTTCGGCAATCTGGGCAGTGGCATCAGTCGACTCGTCATCGACAACGATCACCTCGAGCACACTCGGTGCGCCACGCAGTGGAGCCAAACAGGCGGCGATTCGTTCTGCCTCGTTCCGTGCCGGGATAACGACACTGATCGATGGACGGTCACTATTGCCAACGGAAGTGCGCGTGAGATCAGCGGTCTCACTGCTCGTCGTCACCAATCGGCGTGCCCCGCGTGCAGCACGCCACAGGCGCGGTGCGACGACGACCAGCGCAATCGCCTCAGCAGCGGCGAGCGACCACCACAGATACTGCGTCACGCATGCACTGCGGGTCGGCGATGCGACCACGGGGCTGCAGTCTCAAGTTGGGCGGCGAGGCGCAACAGGAGATCTTCGCGATACGGCGCACCAACGAATTGCACGCCCATCGGTAGCCCATCGGCACTCATGTGCAGCGGCAGGCTGATGCCGGGTTGACCAGTCATGTTGAACTGCGCGGTGTATTGCATGATCTCGCGAATGCGATCGGTGGAGTCATCACCAGAGAGCGCACCAATCTTCGGCGGCGGGCCGGCCAATGTTGGCGTCACCAGCACATCAAAACCTCGCGAACCATCGTGCGGCAACCACCACGACACCACCTTGCGCGTCCATGAATGCATCCAGCCCACGGCGGTGAGATAGGCGACCACGTTCGTGACGTTGCCGAACTGTGCCATCAGGTGGTTGCCGGGTTCAATGTCATCCGTCGTCAAGGTCACGCCGAACTGTTTCTCGAGTGCCGCAACATCGTTGGCGATGTGCGAGATCACGATTGCCAGAAACATGTCGCCGAAATCGGCGTCATTGAGCGCAACCGGGTGGGCCACCTCAACCTCGTGGCCGAGACTCTCCAGTAACTTGCCGGTGTTCGCGACACTCGCGCGTGCTTCGGGATGATCCAAACCTCCGGGCAACAACGCGCCCGACAACAGGCCGATGCGCAACTTTCCGACTGGTGCACCCACTTCGCTTGCATACGGTCGGGCCGGAAGCGGTGGCGTGTTCGGGTCGCCCATTTCATACCCCGCGATTGCATCGAGTACAGCAGCAGTATCGCGCACCGAACGCGTGACGCAACCCTCGACGACGCCGCCAATCCAACTCTCGCCGAGAGCCGGGCCGAGACTCACCCGACCTTTGCTGGGCTTCAAACCAACGAGGCCACACTCGCTGGCCGGGATACGAATTGATCCACCACCGTCATTGGCGTGCGCCACCGCAACGCAACCAGCCGCAACGGTTGCTGCCGAACCGCCGCTGCTGCCACCGGTTGAATGATCGGTGTTCCACGGGTTGCGAGCAGGGCCGTACGCCAGTGGTTCAGTGGTGATGGTGCTGCCGAACTCGGGGGTATTCGTGCGACCGATGGCGATGAAGCCTGCGCGGCACAGCCGCTCGTAGAGATACGAGTCCTCGGTGGCCACATACTTGCGATTCTTCAAAAACCGCGTGCCAAGGTGATACGGCTCGCCTTTGATCTGACAGTTGAGATCCTTCGTCACGATGGGCACACCAGCGAACGCGCCGCTGCGGCCCTTCTTCGCCTCGTCGCGTGCCCGTTCGAATCGCGGGTGGATCACCGCGTTGATGTGCGGGTTCACCTTTTCCACCGCGGAAATTGCAAGACCGACGAGTTCGGATGCCGACAGTTGCTTCGTGGCGATGAGTTCTGCTTGCGCAGTTGCATCGAGTTCGAGTGGGTTGCTCATGTTCCGACACACTAGAACCCGTGCGGGTGCTTGCGGCAGTCGACAAATTTCGTGGCACCGTTACGGCAGTGGAGGCTGCACGCGCGGTCGCCGAGGCATGTTCGGGGCTCGGCCACGAGTGTGTTGAGATGCCGATGGCTGACGGTGGCGAAGGCACCCTGGACGTTCTAGGCGGAGCGAATCGACTGACGGTCGTCGAAGGTCCACTCGGGTCACCCGTCGAGGCGGCGTGGCGGTTGACCAACGGCACGGCAGTGATTGAAATGGCCCGCGCATCGGGGTTGCAACTGGTGGGTGGTGCTGCAGGCAACGATGCATTGGCTGCATCGACGATTGGCACCGGCCAACTCATCGCTGCGGCATTGGATGCCGGTGCGCAACGAATCGTCGTGTGCGTCGGGGGTTCGGCCACCACCGACGGTGGTCTTGGTGCAGTGCAAGTACTGCAGGGTGCACCGCGACTCCGCGAGGTCGACCTCATCGTTGCGTGCGATGTGCAGACTTTGTTCGTTGACGCGGCTGAGGTGTTTGCACCACAAAAAGGTGCGTCACCCGCCCATGTGCAGTTTCTCGTCACTCGCTTACATGGCATCGCGGATCATTACCGCGACGCTCTCGGGTGCGACGTACGTTCACTTCCCGGTGCTGGTGCCGCAGGCGGTCTCGCCGGCGGGCTTGCAGCACTCGGTGCGAAATTGGAACCCGGCTTCGATCTCGTGGCGAATGAGGTCGGTTTTCACTCGGCACTCGCCGAATGCGACGTGGTCATCACCGGTGAAGGCCGGCTCGATGACACGAGCTTCACGGGCAAGGTAGTGGGAGAAGTTGCACGCCACGCTGCAGATTGTCGCGCCTCGGCACACGGCACGGCCCCGGGGAGCATTGCCATCTGTGGATCCATCGACTCGGCAGCCTCCTCACGCGCCGCCAAACTTGGACTACGCACCATCGGTCTCTTCGAGGTCTACGGCGACGACGCCCTCAATCAACCGATGCGGTGCATCACACACGCTGCGGTAAGCATGCTCGCGACATCAGCCTGAACGGGCACGCCTGTAAGTGACTGGCACCAACCCCACTACTCTCGTCGGAGAGCAATTGAAACGCGTCGGCCAGCAGAGCGCCGGCGAATCGCAAGGAGCATGAGATGACCACCACCGACAAGTTCTCCTTCGGCATGTGGACGGTCGGCTGGCAAGCGCGCGACCCGTTCGGCGACCCAACGCGGCCGGCTCTCGACCCACTGCATATCGTCGACAAGCTCGCAGAGATTGGTGCGTGGGGTGTGACATTCCACGATGACGACCTCGTGCCGTTCGGCAGCAGTGCGGCGCAACGCGATGCAATCATCGCAAAGTTCAAGTCGCGGCTTGCTGCGACCGGCATCGTCGTGCCAATGATCACCACGAATTTGTTCACTCATCCAGTGTTCAAAGATGGTGGATTCACCAGCAACAATCGCGATGTGCGCCGCTATGCCCTGCGAAAAGTATTGCGAAACATCGAACTCGCCGCCGACCTCGGGGCTCGAACATTCGTACTTTGGGGTGGGCGCGAAGGCGCAGAGTACGACCATGCCAAAGACGTTCGCGCGGCTCTCGACCGTTACGCCGAGGCGATGAACACACTCACCTCATTCGTCATCGACCGCAAGTACGACATTCGGTTCGCCATCGAACCGAAGCCCAACGAGCCGCGCGGCGACATTTTGCTGCCCACGATCGGACACGCCATCGCCTTCATCGAGAAACTCGAGCACTCCCATCTCGTGGGGCTGAACCCCGAGGTGGGCCACGAACAAATGGCGGGTCTCAATTTCACCTCAGGTATCGCCCAGACGATGTGGCAGGGCAAACTCTTCCACATCGACCTCAACGGCCAGCGCGGCATCAAATACGACCAAGACCTTGTGTTTGGCCATGGTGACTTGATCAACGCATTCAGCCTCGTCGACTTGCTCGAGTTCGGAGGCGTCAGCGGGGCCCCGGCGTACGACGGACCACGCCACTTCGACTACAAACCGTCGCGCACCGAAGATTTCGACGGAGTGTGGTTTTCGGCTGCCGCAAACATGCGCATGTATCGACTCTTGCGAGAGCGTGCTGCAGCATTCCGCGCCGACCCCGAAGTGCAGGATGCACTGCAGGCCGCACGCGTGAGCGAACTCTCGACTCCCACATTGTCCAGAGGGGAAAAGTGGTCGGACATCTTGAACAACGACGCTGTCGCAGGTCTCGATGTCGATACCGCTGGTGCCAAGGGCTATGGCTTCGTACGACTACAGCAACTTGCCGTCGAACATCTCATGGGTGCACGCTGACGTGACACTCGTGGCGGGGATCGACTCGTCAACGCAATCCTGCAAAGTGGTGGTGCGTGACGCGGAAACAGGTCGTCTGGTACGTCACGGTTCGGCGCGGCATCCTGAGGGCACCGAGGTCGACCCCGCACATTGGGAAACCGCGCTTCACTCGGCAATATCTTCGGCAGGCGGTATCGACGACGTTGCAGCGGTCTCCATCGCCGGCCAACAACACGGCGCCGTCTGCCTCGATGACTCCGGCAACGTTGTTCGCCCCGCTCTGTTGTGGAACGACACTCGATCTGCCGACGCTGCTTCGGCGCTGGTTGCCGAACTTGGTGCGGCGGCGTGGGTCGCGGCAACCGGATCAATACCTGTTGCCTCGTTCACCGTCACCAAATTGCGCTGGATCGCCGAACACGAACCACAAAAAGCTCGGCGAATTGCGGCCGTGTGTCTGCCGCATGACTGGCTCACTTGGCGACTGCGCGGTGCGACAGACCTCAATGAAATCATCACCGATCGCTCGGATGCTTCCGGCACGGGATACTTCGATTCAACCGAAAATAGCTATCGACGAGATCTTCTGATTCGCGCGCTCGGGCACGATGTGCAGTTGCCACGTGTCATGCAACCATCAGAGAGCGTCCCTCGAGGCAACCAAGTTGTCGGTGCCGGGGCCGGCGACAACGCCGCAGCAGCGCTCGGGGTTGACGCTGGCAACGCGGCCGTGGTGTCGTTGGGAACCTCCGGTACTGCGTTCGTCCGCAGCGCAACGAGTGCTCGCGACGAATCCGGTGCCGTCGCTGGTTTTGCCGATGCCACGGGAGCCTTCCTGCCGCTCGTTTGCACGTTGAATGCAGCCCAGGTGATTGATGCGGCGTGTCGCCTGTTGCAGGTCGACCATGCAACGTTTTCCGATCTTGCGCTGTCTGCACCCGCAGGAGCCGACGGGCTGGTGGTGGTGCCGTATCTCAACGGCGAGCGGACACCAAATCTTCCACTGGCAACTGGCGGTGTACTCGGCATGACACTGCACAACTCGACGCCAGCCCACTTGGCTCGCGCAACCATTGAAGGTGTGCTGTGCGGTCTCGCCGACGCACTCGATGCCCTCGCCGCACAAGGTGCAGTGATTACGCGCGTTCGACTGGTGGGTGGCGCCGCTGCATCACGAGCCGTACAACAGATCGCACCGATGGTGTTCGGTGTGCCTGTTGAAGTGCCGCCACCAGGTGAATACGTCGCAGATGGCGCAGCCCGTCAAGCGGCGTGGGCGCTCAATGGCGACTTTCCAACCTGGGCACTCGATGACTCGGTAGCGCTATGCGAAGCCGTTGCTACACCGCGCGTTCGCAATCGCTATGCCGATGCGCGCCAGCATTGGTTGCAAAACTCACGCGACTGACGTCGTGCGAGTGACTAGGCAGTTGTAGTAGTCGTTACCACGACAGGCTGAGTGGCAACACCACCCGAAATGATCGCCAAAGGTTTGCCCGCCAGGTCGGTGCCAAGCAAAATGAGCACGCTCGCTTCTCCAAGGCTTCCGGTTTCGGTGGGGATTGGTGTCGGCATCGGCGCCGTGGCAACACCGCCCAATTCGCCTGCCACCTGAGCTGCCGCGGCTTCACTACCCAAGAGGTAATAGACAACGGTCGCGGTTTGGCGTGGAGTCACTTCCGACTTATTGATGGCGGGCTGCACGATGTAGCCCTTGCCTTGTAGGTCGGTGGTCAGCAATCCGGCGCTACCACTGACACCTGACGCATTGGCGACTTGCACCTTGAACGCCGTCAAGACGACAGGTGCGAGCGTCGTTTCAACAGGCACCAGCGGATCAACCGTGGTTTCGGTTGCTGCTTCCTCAACTGCGGTGGCCGTCTCTTCAGGGCCAGCAATCGAGGTGTCATCTCGCAGATCGCGCAGGATGAAGAATCCGAGCAACACCGCCAAGATGGCAACCGCGATCGACAACACCGAATTGACATTTCCCGCGCGGGGTTCGGGGGCGGGACGCGGACGACGCTGCTCTTGACTCAT
>CAYFNN010000015.1:0-18390 GCA_964344465.1 uncultured Bifidobacterium sp.
AGGACACCACCCTTTCAAGGTGGCGGCACGGGTTCGAATCCCGTTGGGGGTGCAAAGATCGGTTTCGGAAACGAATCTGGTCCCGTGGTGAAGTTTGGAGTTCACGCCGGCCTGTCAAGCCGGAGGTCGCGGGTTCAAATCCCGTCGGGACCGCCACGCCGAGTGTTCGCACTCGACGAGGTCGGGTAGCTCAGTTGGCAGAGCACGCGCCTGAAAAGCGCGGGGTCACCGGATCGACGCCGGTCCCGACCACAAAAGCAATGCTTTCAGACAAACCTGCGCGTGAGACAAATGAATCAAATCTCATTCTGCCGGTAGAGGGTCTCCGCGGTATTTCAGTCATTGTGGTTCTGCTGTACCACCTTGGTGCTAACGGCTTCAGTGGTGGATACATCGGAGTTGATGTGTTCTTCGTCATCTCTGGCTTCATTATCACTCGACTGCTTCTGCGCGAGTGGGACGCTAAAGGCCGAATCTCACTTATGGCGTTCTATGCGCGACGCGCAAAAAGAATTCTGCCCTCCGCCACGCTTGTACTGGTCGCCACTTTGATTGGCGCTCGATTTTTTCTCGAACCACTTCGGTTATACGACCTCTCACTTGACGCACTTGCTGCAGCGACATTTTGGATAAACATCCTCTTCAGCTACAGGTCCGTTGACTACCTGGCGTCGTCACTGCCCCCTTCACCATTGCAGCACTATTGGTCGTTGGCAGTTGAGGAACAGTTTTACGCAATATTCCCGGTGCTTTTTCTTGCCATCTTGAAAGTATCTCGCAACCGACGAGGTCTGATGATTGTGGTTACCGGATCGCTCATCCTTGCATCATTCGCGGCATCACTTAAGTCAACAGCTGCACTTCAGCCATTTGCCTTCTTTATGGCTCCAACCCGCGCCTGGCAGTTCTCGGCTGGTTGCATTGTTGCGCTTGTGCAACTCGAAAAGAAGGCGATTGGGAAGATGGCAGCATCCATTCTTGCGACGGCTGGGGTCTTGGCCATCGCGACATCGGTCTCCTTCTTCTCAGACGAAAACCAGTATCCCGGGTGGGCGGCTCTTCTTCCGACCCTTGGCAGCATGACCCTAATTGCTGTATCAACTTCTCCATGTCGAGTGAATCAGCTGATTGGACATTCGAGCTTAAGGTGGTTCGGAGCACGTTCGTTTGTCCTGTACCTATGGCACTGGCCCATCATCATTTTCCTTCAGGCTAAATCTGAAGGCAATTTGAGTGGCAGTGATGTTGCGCTCGGCCTCTTCAGTACGTTTGCTCTCAGTGAACTGACGCATCGATTCTTTGAAACGCCGGTGAGATTCTCATCGATAATCACAAAGTCCTCTCAGCGAGGCCTACTTCTCGGACTCCTCGCTGTTCTGACTGGAATTGCCTCAAGTGCTATCCACGCGACTACGACCACCAACTCTTTCGGAGAGGGTCGCTCAAGCAAGGTTGAGAGTGCGAGTCTCGAGATTTCGCTGGCAGAGTCATTGCGAATTTCTAATCTGCCTGCGGACCTTTCGCCCCCACTCAACGTGGTGTTCGCAGATGAACCGACGATCTATGGTTTAGGCTGCCACGACTACGACGATGACACTCCGCGAGTTTGCCGATTCGGTGATCCGTCAGCACGTACTCGTATCGCGCTAGTTGGCGACTCCCATGCCGCCCAATGGTTCGAACCATTACGCGAAATATCAGTCAAAAACAGTTGGTATTTCATCTCAGCCACGCGTTCAGGTTGTTCAGCGCTCGGAAGATTCACACCTGATCGATGCGGACTGTGGTACGAAAACCTTTGGCAACTCCTGTCAAAGGAAAGAATCCGGACGATCGTAATCTCGTCACTGCTCAACCATGGAGAAATCCCTCTGGCAAATCTTGTCACGGGGCTTCGCGATATTCAACAAACGGCTTCAACGCTAGGGATTACACCAATCTTTCTCTCCGACACACCATGGCCGTCAGAAAACATTCCAATCTGTCTCTCTGCAAATACCACTGAAATTCAACGCTGCGCTTTGCAAAGAGGCGTCGCAGTTCCTTCAAGCGTAAGTACTGCGGCAAAGGATGCCTTTCACAATAAAGCCTCCCGATACGTAGATACAGAAACCTGGTTCTGTGTTCAGTCGATTTGTCCAGCAATCGTAGGCAACGTGGTTGTCTACCGTGATGGTTCTCACATCAGCTCTCGTTATGCCGAACTCCTAGGCCCGCTTCTCTATCCCTACATTGTCGGAGCCATCCAACTTTCGGACTAGCTGGTGAAGTCGTAGCCGAGTTGTTGGGCAGTGAGCATGGGTTGATACGCGATGCCTGCGTCACGAGCCATCGCTGCACACGTGCCGCCACGATCGACAATTACCGAGATGAAAATCGGATTCGCGCCGAATTCGCGCACCGCCTGCACGGCCTCAAAAATCGAGGTGCCGCGGGTGACGGTGTCTTCGACGATGGCAACCTTGTCGCCGGGCTGCAATGCCCCAGCAATGCGACCGCGAACGCCGTGATCCTTGGCTTCTTTTCTCACGCTGAAACTGCGTAACGCACGACCTCGCGTCGCCGCCACTGCTGCGATTCCAAACGCCACAGGGTCAGCACCCATCGTTAGTCCGCCAATGGCCTGGACATCGGCAGGCAGCATCGACAGTGCAACGTCTGCCACGAGCATGATGCCGTCAGCACGGCACGCCGTCTGTTTCGTGTCGAGAAACCAGGTGCTCGTCTGACCAGATTTCAGCGTGAAGTTCCCCGTCTTTAGCGAGTGCTTCAGCACGTGCTGTCGCAATGCATCACGTGCAGGCTCGAGTGGAGGAAGATGTGCGGATGACGACACAACTCACCCGCCGAGTTCATCAAGTGCGACCACGGCGCGATCGGCATGCCGCAACACGCGCTGCAAATCAAATACTTGATCGAGGCGGCGAGTATCGAGTGCACCGCACACCTCTGGCGAATCAGCGAGCACTTCACGGAGATGACGCTGCGACTCGTATGCACGACGAGACGCATCCTGCACCAGGCGGTATGCGATATCTCGCCCAAGCCCGGCTTCGACGAGTGCGAGCAGCACCGACTGCGAGAACACGGAGCCGCGCGTGAGCTCGAGGTTCTCGCGCATCCGCACCTCATCCACCTCCCAGCTCGCGACCAGACGGGTCAAACGCTTGATCATGTAGTACGTGAGTTGTGCAGTATCGGGCAGGATGATGCGCTCGACCGACGAGTGCGAGATGTCGCGCTCATGCCACAAGGCAACGTTCTGTAGACCGGCCTGCAGATTGCCGCGCACGACACGCGCAAGTCCAGACAGCGTCTCGGCGGATATCGGGTTGCGCTTGTGTGGCATCGCAGAACTGCCCTTTTGACCCGCACCGAAACCTTCGCGAACCTCGCCGACCTCGGTGCGTTGGAGATGTCGCAACTCGACTGCAATCATCTCGATGGTGCTCGCGATGCTCGCACATGCCGAAAGAAATTCCGCATGACGGTCGCGGCTGATCACCTGAGTTGCAGGCACGGCACGCAAGCCGAGCGCAGCGGCAACGTCGTTCTCTACGCGTGGATCAATGTTGCTGTAGGTGCCAACGGCACCCGACAACTTGCACACGGCAATGGTGTAGATGGCCGCCTTCATGCGCCGGCGATCTCGATCAACTTGCAACGCCCACAATGCAACCTTGGCGCCGAAGGTCGTTGGTTCAGCGTGCATGCCATGAGTGCGCCCAATCATTGGCGTCAGACGGTGTGCACGTGCCTCGCGCACCAGCACCTCGATGAGTGCACCGAGAGCCGCGTCGATTAACTCACCCGCATCACGCAACATGGCACACCAGGCAGTGTCAACGACGTCGCTGCTCGTGAGCCCATGGTGCACCCAGGCGGCTTCAGGTCCACCAATTCGGTCTTGGGTGACATCGACGAATGCTGCAACATCATGATTTGTCACTTCTTCGCGCTCGATGACTGCGCGCACGAACGCATCGTCAACGTGTGGAGCGCGGGCACGACATGCATCGGCTGCTGCTCGCGGCACTACTCCAACCTGGGCTTGTGCATGAAGCACGTGCAGCTCAATGTCGAGATACCGCTGGAATCGTGCTACGTCGCTGAACACCGCCGACATTTCGGCCGTTGCGTATCGATCGATCATTTCGTTGCCCCTCGCACGATGCAGTCATCGCGTTCTGGTCCGACGCCAACCACACTCACCGGCACGCCGGTGATGCGTTCGACGAGTTCAATCAACTTGCGCGCCTCGGTCGGTAGGTCTGACTCCTTGCGGCACGCACGCAACGGCTGCTTCCAGCCGGCAAGCTCTTCGTAGACGCATTCCACGCGAGACAACGCCTCGGCATCATCGGGGTACGCCTCGAGTCGACGCCCATCGAGTCGGTAGCCCACGCACACCCGAATCGTCTCGAAATCATCGAGCACGTCGAGTTTGGTGAGGGCAATGTCGGTGAGGGAATTGATGCGCACGGCATGGCGCAGCATTACGAGATCCAGCCACCCTGGTCGGCGACGCCGACCCGTGACGGTGCCGAATTCATGCCCCACCTGCACGATGCGATCGCCCAAGTCACCGTGCAGCTCGGTCGGAAACGGCCCGCTCCCCACCCGCGTGGTGTACGCCTTGGCGATGCCAACCACCCGTGTGATGTCGCGTGGCCCGAGCCCGCTGCCTGCGCACGCACCGCCCGCCGTCGGATTCGACGACGTCACGTATGGATAGGTGCCGTGATCAATGTCGAGGAATGTCGCCTGGGCACCTTCGAGCAGAATCGAGTCACCGGCGTCACGAGCGTCGTGTAGCAAGTTGACCGTGTCGGCGAGATGTGGCAAGAGTCGAACTGCGAGTTCGTCGAATTGTGCGACAACCTCATCGGCGTCGAGCAATGGTTCGTTGAGTGAGGCGAAGACTTCGTTCTCCTGTGTGACGCGCTCTTTCACGAGCGACCGAAATCGCTCACGATCACGCACGTCGCCAGCGCGCACGCCGATGCGCTTCACCTTGTCGGCGTAGGCCGGGCCGATGCCCTTCAACGTGGTGCCGATACGCGAATCGCCGCGCAGGGTCTCACTGATGGCATCTTGGCGCTGATGCCACGGAAAGATGAGGTGCGCCAGCGTGGAGACACGCAGTCGCTGACACGACACCCCACGCGCCTCAAGCGTGTCGATCTCGGAGAACAACGTGGGGAGATCGACGACCACTCCGTTGCCAATCACCGGCGTCACGTGCGGATACAACACACCGCTCGGCACGAGCTGCAGGGCGTATCGCTGATTGCCCACCACCACCGTGTGACCCGCATTGTGTCCACCCTGATAACGAACCACATGCGTGTGTTGTGCGGCCAACAAGTCGATGACCTTGGCCTTGCCTTCGTCGCCCCATTGGGTACCGACTACGACGGTGACGGGCATGCACGCTCCTCGCGCTAGGGAACGTGTTATTACGCTACTCGCCAACAGGCAATCTCGTGCAGAAACATGCGTGTTCACCGATAGTTTCGTGACGTGAACGTCGTGCTTCGCCGTCGCGAATGGGCGACGATGAGCCCCGACGAACGAACGGCCTTTGCCCGTCGATCGCTCTCCGACGTGGTCTCTTCTCAGCTGCGGGAAGACATCGCCGCGCTGATTGCTGATGTGCAGCGACGTGGTGACGATGCAGTGTGCGATGCCACCAGACGATTCGACGGCGTCTCGCTCATGCCCGATCAACTACGCGTCAGTGCCGACGAAGTGCACGCAGCACGTGTCGAGGACTCGGTGCAGGCGGCACTCACCGATGCCATCGACCACGTTCGTCGTTTCAATGAAGCGTTGCGGTCGCGACTGAGCGACTGGTCGATGGAGATTGAACCCGGGGCACGCGTTGGCGAAAAGTTCTCACCCATTGCTTCGGTCGGCCTGTTCGTGCCCGGCGGCAAGGCGAGTTATCCGTCGGTCGCCTACCAATTGGCGGTGCCTGCGGTGGTTGCAGGTGTACCGAACATCTCGTTGTTGGTGCCGCCGCTTCCCCACGGCAACGGAAAGGTCGACCCTGCCGTCTTGGTCGTGTGTCGCATGCTCGGCATCACCGACATCTACCGAGCCAATGGCCCAGCCGGCATCGCTGCGCTCGGCTTCGGCACACACCGCATCGCACCCGTGCGCAAGATCGTTGGCCCAGGAAGCCCCGCTGTTACCGCAGCGCAAGTGGAGATGCAGCGTCACGGGGTCGTGACGATGATGGCACTTGGACCAACCGAAAGCATGATGGTGGCCGATGAGTCCACTGATGCGCGCCGCGCCGCGCTCGACCTTCTGATCGAAGCAGAACATGGCGAAGACTCCACCGTGGTGCTCGTCGCCACCGATCGCAGCACGATTGACGACATCGACCGACATGTCGGTGAGTTGATCGGCGAATTGCCGACCCATCGTGCCTCTGCTGCTCGCGCTGCACTTGGTCGCAACGGTGGGGCGATTCTCGTTGCCACACTCGCCGAAGCCTGCGATGTCGTCAACGCTTTTGCGCCCGAGCATCTGCAGATTGCACTTGCATCTGCCCGCTGCGACGAGGTCGTCGCACGCGTCGTGAATGCGGGAGAGATTCTCGTCGGTCAAGACACGCCATTTTCGGCTGCCAACTTCGTACTTGGTGTGCCCGCGTCACTTCCGACGAGCGGCTTTGCGGCGGTGTCTTCGGGCATCACCGTTGCGGCGTTCCTCAAAACCACGGCAGTCGCCACGAACAGCGCCGCTGCCCTGCATCGTATGAAAAAAACGATTACTGCATTGTCCGACCACGAGGGCTTCAGCGCCCACGGCAACGCGCTTCGTCAACGACGCTTCGACGCCGACTAGCTCGCTGCGTCGGAGGGGTTCACGCTGAACTCGCCGTTGACCACATCGACGATGATCATCGCATTGCCGGTGGCCTCGGATACCTTGCCCTCCAACAGCAGCAGGGCAGCAGGGTCGGCGATTTCTCGCTGAATGAGTCGCTTGAGTGGTCGCGCACCAAACTCAGCGTCGTATCCGCGTTCGGCCAACGCGCGCCGAGCGCTCGGCGTAACGGCGAGAGTGATGCGGCGCTGCGCCAGGCGGTCGATGAGATGCTGCAACTGAATCTCAACGATGGCTCCGAGGTCATCGCGGGTCAGCTGGGCGAAGCGCACTATCTCATCGATGCGATTGACGAACTCCGGTTTGAAGTAGTCAATTGGTTCGACGGGCAAGTTGCTCGTCATGATCAGCACCGTGTTGGTGAAGTCAATGGTGCGACCCTGGCCATCGGTGAGACGACCATCATCAAGTACTTGCAGCAGGATGTTGAACACCTCGGGGTGAGCCTTCTCGATTTCATCGAGCAATACCACGCTGTACGGACGACGCCGTACTGCTTCGGTGAGTTGTCCGCCCTCGTCATAGCCGACGTATCCCGGAGGCGCACCGACAAGACGGCTCACCGAATGTTTCTCGGAATATTCGCCCATGTCGATGCGCACGATGGCCTTTTCATCATCGAAGAGAAAAGATGCAAGGGCTCGTGCTAGTTCGGTCTTGCCCACTCCCGTGGGGCCGAGAAACATGAAGGAGCCGATTGGACGATTCGGATCGGACAATCCCGCACGGCTGCGGCGAATCGCGTTGGCCACCACGGTGACAGCGGCGTCCTGACCGACGACGCGTTGGTGCAGCAGTTCTTCGAGGTGTACGAGTTTGTACATCTCGCCTTCCATGAGCCGCGTAACCGGAATACCCGTCCATTTCGCCACGATTTCGGCGATGTCGTCGGAGTCGACTTCTTCCTTCAACATTCGCGGCTCTTCGACCGCGCTCTCGGGGTTTGCCGTAGCAACATCGATACGTCGCTCGAGTTCGGGGATTCGTCCGTACACCAACTCTGACTTCTTCTCGAGGTTCGTCTCACGCTCTGCCTGCTGACGCAGCAGATCGAGCTCGGCCTTCAAGGTGCGCACCGCACTAATGCCCTGCTTTTCGGCCTCCCATCGTTGCTTCATCGCCGCAGCATCAATGGTGAGTTCTGCCAGTTCGACGTTGAGAGAGGCCAGGCGCTCTTTGCTGGCAGCGTCTGTCTCTTTCTCGAGGGCAACACGCTCGATCTGCAGCTGCATGATGCGCCGTTCGACGACGTCAATCTCCGTGGGCATGGAATCGATTTCGATGCGCAACTTGCTGGCGGCTTCGTCAACGAGGTCGATCGCTTTGTCGGGTAGGAAGCGGTTGGTAAGGTACCGATTCGACAAGACCGCAGCACTCACCAGCGCATTGTCTTGAATGCGCACACCGTGGTGCACCTCGTAACGCTCCTTCAAACCACGCAGGATGCCGATGGTGTCTTCGACGGTCGGCTCCCCTACGTACACCTGCTGGAAGCGGCGCTCAAGGGCCGCGTCTTTTTCCACATGTGTGCGGTATTCGTCGAGCGTCGTCGCACCAATCATGCGCAGTTCACCGCGCGCCAACATCGGCTTCACCATGTTGCCGGCATCCATCGCGCCTTCGGCGGCGCCAGCACCCACGAGCGTATGAATCTCATCGACGAACGTGATGACTTCTCCGCCTGCATCGACGATTTCCTTCAGTACCGCCTTGAGTCGCTCTTCAAATTCACCGCGATACTTGGCTCCAGCGAGCATTGCCCCCAAATCGAGTGACAACAGGCGTTTCGACTTCAACCCTTCTGGAACATCACCCGTGGCGATGCGTTGCGCCAGGCCTTCAACGATTGCCGTCTTGCCGACGCCCGGCTCGCCGATGAGAATCGGGTTGTTCTTGGTGCGGCGCGACAGCACCTGCACCACGCGACGAATCTCCTCGTCGCGCCCGATGACGGGGTCTATCTTTCCGTCGCGGGCGCGTGCCGTGAGGTCGATGCTGTATTTCTCGAGCGCCTGAAACTGGTCTTCGGGATTCTGCGTCGTCACACGGTGCGAACCGCGAACTTCCTTGAGTGCTGCCAGCATTTCCTCGCGCGAAACTCCGACACGCTCGGGCATCGCCAAGATGAGATGTTCACCCGACAAGTAGTCGTCGCGAAACTCTGCCTGGCTTTCTGCCGCGGTCGCGAAGATTGCAGCGAGTTCGCGATTGAGGCGCGGTTCCGAACCGCCTTGGGTGCGCGGGAGTTTGGCGAGCGCCATGACGCACTTTTCGACCAGCACCTTCACCGGCACACCGATCTTGGTGAGAAGCGCTGCAACCACCGTGCCTTCTTGGCGAACGAGTGCAGCAAGCAGGTGGTCGGGGGTGAGCTCGGGGTGACCGTTTTGCGTCGCCTCTTGCATCGCGGCCGAGACGGCCTCGGCAGTCTTGGTGGTCCAATTGCGGGGGTCGAGTGTCATATGCGTGGCTCCTAACGATCACCGAGGAAACCGGAGCGGCGTGTGAACACCGACAGCACCTGGCGAGTCGGCACGAGCTCACCGCGCGATGCACGCTCACGTGCAATGTGCGTTCGCAGCGTTGCAACTTCGCGCTGCAACTCCTCGACTTGTGCCTCGAGCTCGAGCACGTGACGAATGCCTTCGAGGTTCATGCCGATGTCGACGAGCCGGGCAATGCGCTGCAGGAGTTGGATGTCGGCGTCGCTGTACCGACGATTGCCGCCCTGAGTGCGCGCCGGCCGCAGCAGTCCGACCCGCTCGTAGTTGCGCAGCGTCTGGGGATGCATGCCGGCAAGTTCTGCGGCAACCGAAATCACGTACACCGCCATGCGGTAGTTCTCGCGGTCGGGTTGGGTACTCATGCTGACTCCTCCTTGGCGTATGCCAACAATGCTTCGCGTTGTTCGTTGGTCAGAGAAGTCGGCACCGTGACATCAACCGTGACGATGAGATCGCCACTCGATTTTTCGGCGGCGATGCCGCGACCCTTGACGCGATGGCGACTGCCGGGCTGCGTACCAGGACGCAGCCGCAGCGTCACCGAATCGCCTTCGAGCGTCGGCACCTCGACATCGGCGCCAAGTGCGGCAGAGGTAAACGGCACGGGCACACGCACCAACAGGTTCTGACCCTCACGAGTGAAAAGTGGATGCGGCGTCACCCGACATACGACGAACAGATCGCCGGCTGGCCCGCCGTTACGACCCGGACCGCCACGACCCTTCAGGCGGATTCGTGTGCCGTCGTCGACACCGGCAGGCACGCGCACCTTGACTTCGCGATTGCGCATCTCTGCGCCCGTGCCTCGACACGTGCCACATGGGTGCTCGATGACAACTCCACGACCGGCACAACGAGTGCACGGGGTCGAGAATGCGAAACCGCCCTGGTTCACCTCGGTGACGCCACGACCACTACACGTCGTGCAACGAACGGGGCTCGTGCCTGGTCGAGCGCCCGAACCATTGCACGTGGAACACGACGCCTCCGACGTGAGATGCAGCGTGGTGGTGAGACCCTTTGCCGCATCGACGAAGTCGATGGTGAGCGCAGCCTCAAGATCAGAGCCTCGTTGCGGGCCGACCCCCGCTCCGTTGCGACGACCGCCGCCGAACATCTGGTTGAGCAGGTCACCGAACCCACTGGCACCCGACATGTCACCCATGTCGAAGCGGAATGATCCGCCACCTGGCCCACCAAAGGCTCCCGGCCCTAGGCGGCGTACTTCGTCATATTCGCGGCGCTTGTCTTCATTGCCGATCACGTCGTAAGCCGCAGAGATTTCCTTGAATCGCTCTTCGGCGGCGGCATTGTTCGGGTTCGCATCTGGGTGGTACTGACGCGCGAGTTTGCGATAGGCCTTCGTGATGTCCTTGGCTGAGGCGTTCTGCGGCACGCCCAGCACCGCGTAGTAATCCTTTTCGAACCACTCGCGTTGTGCAGTCATCGTGTCCTCGACTCGTTGCCCGTAGGAGTGCTCAGCCCTTCACCTTCACCATTGCGGCGCGCACGACACGGCCCTTCCAGCGGTATCCCGTGCGCAGCACCTCCACCACCATCGGCTGATCGGTGGTCTCGTCGCTGGGTTCATGCACGACGGCTTCAGCCGTCGCTGGGTCAAAGGGCTTGTCGGCAAGATCGAGTGCCTCGAGACCTTGTTTCTGCAGTGCGCCAATGAGCGACGACCACACCGATTCAATGCCCTGCACGCCGTGTGCAGCCGCTGCTTCGCATGCATCGAGCACCGGCAGCACCGACTCGACGAGCTTGGCGGTGGCGCGATCGACATCGTCACCGAGTTGAGCCGTCACACGTTTGCGGAAGTTCTCAAAATCGGCCTGCAAACGCAGTGCAAGATCCTTGAACTCGTCGCGTTCCTTGGTGACGGCAGCGAGCACATCGCTGACGTCGAAACCGTGATGGTCGACGGCGTGGTCGACTGCAGGCGTCTCACCGGAGGGCGAATCGGGCGCGAGGGGGGATGCGCCGTCAACGCCCTCCGGATTCGACGTGGTGGTGTCTTCGCTCATGTTCGAGGCGCTTCGTGAGTGACAGTCGCTCGCGACGACTATTTCTCGTCGACGATCTCGGCATCGACGATGTCGCCGTCGCTACCCGCCGTCGCTCCGTTCGTCGACTGACCGCTGGCGGACGTGCCCGCTGCGTTCGCGTCGCGCGACGCCGCCTCGTAAAGCTTCTGGCTGAACGCCTGGCTGGCGGTCATCAACTTCTCCGTCGCGTTCTTGATGGTGTCGACGTCGTTACCGGCGAGTGCCGCCTTCAGATCGGCGAGCGGTTGTTCGACCGCCTTGCGCTCGTCTTCTGGCACCTTGTCGCCTTGCTCGCGTAGAACCTTTTCGGTTTGATACACGAGCGAGTCGGCGTTGTTGCGCACCTCGGCGTCGGCGCGACGCTTCTTGTCTTCATCGGCGTGCGCCTCGGCGTCTTTCACCATCTTGTCGATGTCATCTTTGGAAAGCGACGACTGACCCGAGATGGTCATCGACTGTTCTTTGTTCGTGGCTCGGTCCTTCGCCGACACGTGCACGATGCCGTTGGCATCGATGTCGAAGGTCACATCGATCTGCGGTACGCCACGTGGGGCGGGCGGCAGATCGACAAGTTGGAACTTCCCGAGTGTCTTGTTGTAGGAGGCCATCTCGCGCTCGCCCTGCAGCACGTGGATCTCCACCGACGGTTGCATGTCTTCGGCCGTGGTGAAGGTCTCGGTGCGTCGAGTCGGGATCGTCGTGTTGCGCTCGATGAGTCGCGTCATGACACCACCCTTGGTTTCGATGCCGAGCGACAGCGGGGTCACGTCGAGCAACAAGATGTCTTTCACATCGCCACGCAACACACCGGCTTGTACCGCGGCACCAACCGCAACCACTTCATCGGGGTTGACGGTGCGGTTCGGTTCCTTGCCGGTGAACGACTGCACCAGCTCCTGCACGGCGGGCATGCGGGTGGAGCCACCGACGAGAATCACGTGGTGAATCTGACCCTTGTTCAGACCCGCATCACTGATGGCCTGCTCGAAGGGCTTACGGCAGCGTTCGAGCAAATCTTTGGTCATGTCCTGGAACTTGGCGCGTGATAGCGACTCGTCGAGGTGCAGTGGTCCACTTGCGGTTGCAGTGATGAATGGCAGGTTGATCTGCGTCTGTTGCACTTGCGAGAGCTCGATCTTTGCCTTCTCGGCGGCTTCCTTCAGGCGCTGTGCGGCCATGCGGTCTTTCGAGAGATCGACACCGTGGGCGGCCTTGAATTGCGCGACGAGCCAGTCGATGATTTTCTGGTCCCAGTCGTCACCACCGAGGTTGGTGTCGCCGTGCGTGCTCTTCACTTCGAACACGCCGTCGCCAATCTCGAGCACGCTCACATCGAACGTTCCACCACCGAGGTCGAACACCAGCACGGTTTCTTCCTTCGAGCCCTTATCGAGGCCGTAGGCCAGGGCCGCTGCCGTCGGCTCGTTGATGATGCGTAGTACTTCGAGCCCGGCAATCTGTCCGGCTTCTTTCGTTGCCGTACGTTGTGCGTCGTCGAAATAGGCCGGCACGGTGATGACTGCTTGCGTGACCGTGTCACCGAGATACGCCTCGGCATCACGCTTGAGTTTCATCAACGTGCGGGCGCTGATTTCCTGTGGGGTGTACTTCTTGCCGTCGATGTCGTCAGAGCGCCAGGTCTGACCCATGAAGCGCTTGATGCTGCGGAACGTGCGGTCTGGGTTGGTGATCGCTTGACGCTTGGCAACTTCACCGACGAGTACTTCGCCACCCTTGGAGAACGCGACGACCGAGGGTGTGGTGCGCGCACCTTCGGAGTTGGGAATGACGACAGGTTCGCCGGCTTCCAGCACGGCGACGACTGAGTTGGTGGTTCCGAGGTCGATTCCGACGGCTTTGGGCATGAGTAGATACCTCCGTGTGAGTGGAGCCTTGAGGCTACCGACGCCCACCCAAGGTTGAGTCGTTCTGGCTCAGGTTCTCTGTCACACCCTTGTGAGGTGCGGGTCACCGACCGACAATCGCAGCAATGGCGGGCCAGCGGGGCAACGACGGCACCGCCCCCTGCACGGTTGTGGCAAGGGCGCCCGCTACCGCTGCCGCGCGCAACGATGAGTTCAGAGCGGCGAGGCCGCCATCGAGAGCCAGTCGAGCACTGAGGGCGCCGCAGAATGCATCGCCGGCACCGGTGGTATCGACCGGCGTCACCGGGTGTGGGGCAATGCGCGTGGTGCCGGAATTGGTGACAAGTCGCGCACCGCGAGATCCTTCGGTAACCACCACGGCACCAACGCCGCGCGCCAACAGATGCTCTGCGCCGCCGAGCAATTGCTCTTCGTGTTCGTTCGGAGTAATCACGTCGAGATGTGCCAGCAATGCGTCGGGCAACACTGTTGCCGGTGCAGGATTCAACACCACGATGGTGTCGTCTCCAGCGAGGGCTGCCGCACGTTGCACGACGTTGAGCGGCACTTCGAGTTGCATCAGCAACACTTTGGCGCGAGAAATCACGTGTGCGGCTGCATCGATATCGGTGAGAGCGATGGCATGGTTTGCACCAGGCACGACGATGATCAAGTTCTCGGCGTCGTCTGAAACACCAATGAGTGCACGGCCCGTCGGCGCGTCAACACTCGCGAGCCGCGACACGTCGACGCCGTCGTCAACGAACGCGCGGCGCAACGTCTCGCCGGCCGAATCGTGTCCGACCGCGCCGATGAAGGCCGTTCGTGCCCCGGCTCGTGCCGCAGCAATCGCCTGGTTGGCACCTTTGCCGCCACAAGCTTCGAAATAGCCGTGGGCCGCGACGGTTTCTCCAGGATGCGGTAACCGCTGCGTGCGCGCCACGAGATCAAGATTCGCCGAGCCGACGACAACCACGTCGAAACTGTCGAAGTTGGCGCTCGTCATGCTTGTCTAGCCTTGCCGCGTGAGCGCCACTTCGCAACCAGACAATCCGTCCGAGTCGGGCATGCCTCGGGTCGGCACGCTCGTGGTGCTGCGGCACGGCCAGAGCACCTGGAACGAACTGAACCTCTTCACGGGTTGGCACGACGTGCCGCTGAGCGCAAAGGGCGAGGCGGAAGCCGATGCAGCGGGTCGCACGCTGCTCGCTGCAGGTGTGCGTTTTGACATCGTCTACACGTCTCTGTTGTCACGGGCAATGGAAACCAATCGTCGAGCGCTCGTCACCCTCGGGCAGACCGACGTCCGCATTGAACGCGACTGGCGGTTGAACGAACGTCACTATGGAGCCCTGCAAGGCCTCGACAAGAAAGAGACCACGAGACTGCACGGCGCAGAGCAAACCAAACTGTGGCGGCGCAGTTTCGACGTGCCGCCACCACCGGTTGATCGCGACAGCCCTGAGCATCCCGCCAACGACCCGCGCTATGCACACATCGATACCTCGTCGTTACCGGCCACCGAGTGCCTGAAGGATGTCGTGGCACGGGTGGTGCCGTTTTGGCGAGAAGTGTTGGTGCCATTGCTGAGTACCGGAAAGAACGTGCTCGTCGTGGCCCACGGCAATTCGTTGCGTGCACTTGCAATGCACATCGAGCGCATCAGCGAGCGCGATATCGCGGACCTCAACATTCCGACTGGAATACCGCGGCGCTACTCGTTCCACCTGCGCAACGATGACGATCGCGCACAACACGAGTTGCGTGTGGCGAACGTCTCGTATCTCGGTGACGCTGCAGCAATCGCCGCCGCCACCAATGCCGTCGCTGCGCAAGCCGGCACCTGAGACAACCTTCACCGCGAATTTGTGCACTGCCGCACGAATTCGTGCGTACCATTTTCACCATGCCTGCAACCATGAACCCCCTCACCACGCTGCACCATGTGCCGCTCTTTTCGTCGTGCTCAAAAAAGGACCTCGCCCGAATCGTCAAAGTCTCCGACGAAGTGTCCTTCAAGGCCGGCCGAGTCATCATCGAACAAGGTCAACCAGGTCGCGAAGCCTTCATCATGTTGAAGGGCAAGGCCACCGTGCGTCGCAACGGCAAGAAGCTCGCATCGCTCGGTGCCGGCTCGATGGTCGGAGAACTGGCGCTGCTTGATCACGGCCCGCGTACCGCAACGGTCACGTGCGATACCGACTGTGAAGTGCTCGTCATCAGCCAGCGCCACTTTCACGGCGTGCTCGATGACGTGCCGGCACTCTCGCACAAATTGCTCTCGCAGTTGGCGTCGCGTCTGCGTGACCTCGACCGCACGGCGGTTGGCTGAACCCCACGTCACTCGACCGCCACAACTAGCGTGGCGGTCGCCATGCACGGTGACGCCCAACCCGTTGCCGCGCGCCGGCGGCTGAAGCCGTATCAACTGTCGATCATCCTTGGCTGCGGCATCGGCGTCTTCACGCTGGTGTCGGGCATCGTTCCCACCATCACCGGATGGGAGGGCGACTCGCCCGTGCATCGCGAGGTATTCGGTGGAATTCCTGCGCCGCTCAAACTGGCCTTCTACACGGTGATCCCGATGATGTTGATTTGGGGTTCGCTGCGCTTTGCCGATCGCATTCGTAATTGGGAGCGCGGCGCTCCTGACAACCGTCGCACGACGCCAAAGAACCTGAAGCGTCGGCTCGCTGACTTCCGTGCTGGTGTGTACATGCGCACGTTGCTGCGCGACTCGGCCGCGGGATTGATGCACTCCATGATCTACTTCGGCTTCTTGGTATTGCTCGGTGTCACGACAGTGCTCGAGATCGACCACCAGATGCCGCCTGCGCTCAAGTTCTTGCACGGTGATGTTTACCGCGGCTACGCGCTGGTCGGCGATGTGGCGGGCGTGGTGTTCACGGCGGGCGTGGTGTGGGCAATTCTGCGGCGCTATGTGCAAAAGCCGTATCGCATTCGCATCAAGTCGAAGCCCGAGCACGCGTGGATTCTCGGTGTGCTGCTGGCCATCGGGGTGAGCGGCTTTGGTACCGAGATGTTCCGCATCGCAGCCGCGCAGGCCGCAGGAGAGAACGTCGACTACGAACGCTGGAGCCTGGTCGGCTGGCCACTCGCCCAAATCGTGAACAGCCTTTCGCTCGACACACTGCAGCGCTGGCACCAGGGATGGTGGGTGTTCCACGTCATCACGTTCATCGCGTTCCTCGCATTGTTGCCCATCACGATGCTGCGCCACATCTTCACGTCACCACTGAACATGTATCTGCGCGACCGCGAACGCCCCAAAGGTGCGATGCGCGCGATGCCGAACCTTGCCGAAACGTCGCTCGAGTCGTTCGGCGTGAACGCCATCGAAAACTTCACGTGGAAGCAACTACTCGACCTCGACGCCTGCACGATGTGCGGCCGTTGCACGAGTGTGTGCCCTGCGCACGCCACCGGCAAACCGCTCGACCCGCGCGAAATCGTGTTGAAGAGCGGTGAAGTCATGGCAGCCACGGCGACACACGCACCCGGCGGCAAGGTCTCACCACCGATTGGCGTTGATGCTGAAATCACCGTGAACGCCAACTCGGTGTTCGAACGCATCACCGCCGAAGAGGTGTGGTCGTGCACCTCATGCAAGGCCTGCGATGAAATCTGTCCGGTAAACATCGAAATCCTCGACAAGATCCTGGACATGCGCCGCTACCTCTCGCTGATGGAGAGCAACTTCCCCGCCGAATTGGGCAACGCCTACCGCGCGATGGAGAACCAAGGCAACCCGTGGGGCATGAACCAGGGCGACCGCGCAGCGTGGGCGAAGGATCTCGATGTCACCGTGCTCGACCCGGGCACACCGCTGACCCACGAGTACCTCTACTGGGTGGGTTGTGCGGGTTCATTCGACGACAAGAACAAGAAAGTCACGCAGGCGATGGCCAAGTTGTTGAAGCGCGCCGGCATCGACGTGGCGATTCTCGGCCCGAGCGAGATGTGCACGGGTGACTCGGCGCGCCGCAGCGGAAATGAATACCTCTTCCAGATGCTCGCCACCCCAAACGTAGAGATGTTGAACGGCATGGGTGTGCGCAAGATCATCACGCAGTGTCCGCACTGCTTCAACACGCTGAAGAATGAATACCCGCAGTTGGGCGGCAACTACGAGGTCGTGCACCATACGCAACTGTTGGAAGACCTCATCGCGTCCGGCCGACTCGACATGAGCAACGCGTCACTTGACGACCGCATCACCTATCACGACTCGTGCTACCTCGGTCGACACAACGATGTGTACTTGGCGCCGCGCAAGGTGGTGGGCTCGATCAAAGGCATTCAAGTGGTCGAGATGCCACGCAACGGCACCAAGGGAATGTGTTGTGGCGCTGGCGGCGCACGCATGTGGATGGAAGAAAACGTCGGCGTGAAGGTCAACGACGAACGCGCACGCGAAGCCATCGCGACGGGCGCCACTCGCGTGGCGACTGCCTGCCCGTTCTGTTACATCATGTTGGATGACGGCGTGAAGGGCGCAGGCAAAGACGAATCGCAGGTGAAGGTTGGCGACATCGCCCTACACGTTCTTGATGCCATCGAGAACGGAGAACGTGCGCTGAGCTCGCTCGATGCCCCATTACGCCAGCCAGTTGCCGGTGAGTAAAGATCTACCCCACGGCTTGGGGTGTCCATGAAAACACCTCATGAAACAATCCCGATACTGCGAGTTGCTGACGCAGTAGCTTCAGCCATCTGGTACACACGTCTTGGTTTCGTGGAAGATTGGCGATATCGGCATGAGCCTGGACTCCCCTGGTTCATCTCGGTGAGCACCCCTGATGGAGCAACACTCTTTCTCTCGGAGCATGCCGGCGACACCGCGGGCCCCAGCACCGTATTTCTCGTCACGCAAGACGTTGAGGTGATTGCCGCAACCTTGGGAGTTCAGGCACATGTGATGCCGTGGGGTGATCGAGAGTGCGAGACACTCGACCCAGACGGCAACAAGATTCGCATCAGCCAGCCCGCTGAGTCTGGGTGATTGAATTCGTCAGCGAAAGTTCTCGAAATAACGACTGGGTGTTGGCC
>CAYFNN010000015.1:18400-19292 GCA_964344465.1 uncultured Bifidobacterium sp.
AGCTACCTCAAGTGCGTATCTGGCATCATCAAGTGTTGCGGTTGCCTGGTCCCAGGAACCACGCGTAACTCGATTCCAAAGTGATTGAGCTTGGCCCAAGAACCCTGGCTTGAGACCATCTGCTTGAGGGAAGGCAGATACCTCACCAGTTTTTCTGGGCACATAACGTCGTACTGGAATCTCTGCGGTCGGTTCGAGCACTTCCATGCCCTCATAGGTGGTTGCCATCTCAAACGGACGTAGCTCGAGACGCTTTGGGGCCTGGTCAAGCACTAGCGAGAAATTGGCCGGGCAATTCCAGTTCAGCATTACCACTCCCTGATGTCCGTTTTCTGATCGGATGAGGGCTTGCCGTGAGCGCCGCGTACCATCCTCCATTCGTTGCACCGCTTCTACCTCATATCTTCCAACTACGTATGCCAAGAGGTCGAGCCCGTGCACGGAGTTCTCGCGCACAGCTCGTAGCCCCAAGTGCGCGTCACTTGCACTACCGACTGAATCCGGAAGTTCAAGCCTTAATGAACAGATACCTTGTTGTGCAAATCGCCTCGCTTCATTCGTCGATGCATAGAAGCGACGGTTGTATGCCACACGAATGTTTGCGTCTTGATTCAGTAGTGGTGCGAGATCAGATGCACGAAATGCCACTGGCTTCTCAACGAGACATGGTCGCCCAACTTGAAATGCAAGGAGTAGTAGTTGAAGGAGCGACTCTGTGGCGGATGCCAACACCAGACAATCCCAGTCACCATTCACAATCAGTTCTTCTGCGTTCTCCCAGACCTGCAATATCCCCTTGCTGTTGGCCAAGTTCCGCGCACTCTGCGAACCGCGACTGGCGGCAAGATGTCGCACCTCAAAACCAACAGCTCGTAACGCGTCAATATGAATC
>CAYFNN010000016.1:0-18513 GCA_964344465.1 uncultured Bifidobacterium sp.
TTAGTTCTTGTGCAGGGCGGCGTTGAGACCGCCCCAGGTGCCTTGGCGAACGACGGCTTCAACTGCACCATTCGTTGAGTTGCGGCGGAACAGCATGTTCGATGCGCCCGACAACTCGCGCGCCTTCACCGTGCTGCCGTCCGGCAGTCGCACGAGTGTGCCAGCGGTGACGTAGAGACCGGCTTCGACGATGCTGTCGTCGCCGAGGCTGATGCCCAAGCCGCTGTTGGCACCCAGCAGACAGCGCTCGCCGACGGTGATCATCTCCTTGCCGCCACCTGAAAGCGTGCCCATGATTGATGCTCCACCGCCGATGTCGCTGCCGTTGCCGACGATGACACCGGCCGAGATGCGGCCTTCGACCATCGAGGCTCCGAGGGTGCCTGCGTTGAAGTTGCAGAAGCCTTCGTGCATCACCGTGGTGCCTTCGGCGAGATGGGCACCGAGTCGTACTCGGCTGGCGTCGGCGATGCGCACACCCGACGGCACGACGTAGTCAGTCATTCGTGGAAATTTGTCGACACCGTTCACCGTGAGGTGGTCACCTTTGCGCCGCAATGATTCGCGCACCTCGTCGAGCACATCGAGTGCAACCGGGCCGAGGTTGGTCCATGCGACATTGGCAAGCAAGCCGAACGCGCCATCAAGGTTCAAGGTGCGGGGCTTTGCCAGGCGATGCGACAACAGATGCAGTCGCAGATACACGTCCGAGGCATCTTTGGGCGGCGTCAATGTGTCGATTTCGACGACAGTCGGAACAATCTCGACGCCGCGACGCTGGTCGACTGCGTGCGGGGCAAGATTCGCGCGTTCGCCCACCGGGCATGCGTCACCCCAGCCGAGTCGGCGATAGTGCACGTCGAGCACCACACCGTTCGACGACAGTGTCGCCGTACCGACACCCCAGGCGCGCGCTGGAGTGGTCATTCGCCGGCCTCAGGACGCAACGTGGGGAACAAGATCACCTCGCGGATCGACGACACACCGGCAATCAGCATTGTGAGGCGGTCGATGCCCACACCCAGACCGCCCGTCGGAGGCAAACCAAACTCGAGAGCCCGCAAATAATCTTCGTCAACCGTGCCCGCGGTTGCATCGCCGGCCTCTTTGGCGCGTTGCTCGGCTTCGAAGCGCGCACGCTGTTCGATGGGGTCGTTCAGTTCACTGAAGCCGTTCGCCAGCTCGCGAGCTTGCACGAACAATTCGAATCGTTCGGTGAGGTGCGGATCGTCTCGGTGCACCCTCGCCAAGGGCGAAATCTCGACGGGGTGGCAGGTGACGAACGTGGGTGTTAGCAGTTCGGCCTCGGCCTTTTCGGCAAAAATTTCTTCGATGATACGCCCCGAGCCCCAGTGTGACTCCCACTTCACGCCGTTGTCAGATGCCACCTTGCGCACATCTGCAACGTTCTGCGATGGGTGCAACTCACGGCCGACCTTCTCGCTCGCCAGGTCGATCATGCGCAAGCGTGGCCACTTCGCGCTGAGGTCGTACGGCGCCCCGGCGATATCGATGGTGGTGGTTCCGAGGGCGTCGCGTGCGGCATTGACGATGATGTCTTGCGTCAATTGCATGATGTCGTCGTAATCGGCAAATGCTTCATACGACTCAAGCATCGTGAACTCGGGGTTGTGTCGCGGAGAAATACCCTCATTGCGAAATACGCGACCAATTTCGAATACGCGCTCCATGCCGCCAACAATGAGTCGTTTCAGGTGCAACTCCAGCGCGATGCGCAGATACAGCTGCAAGTCGAGGGCGTTGTGATGTGTGACGAATGGCCGAGCGTGCGCACCGCCAGCTTCGGCATGCAGCACCGGGGTTTCGACCTCGACATAGCCGCGCGCCCCGAGGGTGCGACGCACGCTGGCAATCACCGCATGGCGAACCTCGAATGTGCGCCGGGCGTCTGGGTTGACGATGAGGTCGGCGTACCGCTGGCGAAAGCGTGTGTCGACGTCGGCGAGACCGTGCCACTTGTCGGGCATCGGCCGCAGTGCCTTGGCCAACAGTTGTACCTCGCTGGTCTTGACGCTGAGCTCACCTTTGCGGGTGGTCATCACGACGCCGCGCGCGCCGACCCAGTCACCCATGTCGAGCGCGTTGATTTCATCGAATGCAGAGTCGCCGACTGCTGCCTTGCTGACGAACAGCTGAATCTCGTCGCTGCGATCACGAATCGTGATGAAGATGAGCTTGCCTTGGTCGCGCTTCAGCATGATTCGACCACACACCGCAACTTCATCGGCTGTCTCCGTGCCTGGCGCGAGTTCGCCGTGTGTGGCGCGAATCTCGCCGAGTGTGTGCGAGCGATCAAAACGGTATGGGTAAGGATTGACTCCACCATCTCGAAGCCGAGCCACTTCAGCGAGCCGACGCTCGCGATACGTCTCGAGATTGGTGCCGGCTTCGTCGTTGACGATGGGCTCGTCGGTCATGTGATGCAGTGCTCCTGTATCACTCGATGACGACGAGCACATCGCCCGCACCAACTTTGTCGCCGGCCTTCACGTTGACCGACTTCACCGTTCCAGCCTTCTCGGCCTGCAGCTGGTTCTCCATCTTCATCGCCTCGAGTACCACCATCGCATCACCCGCAGCCACCGTCTTGCCTACTTCGGCAAGCACCTTCACGATGGTGCCTTGCATCGGGGCAGTGACATTGCCGCCACCGCCTGAAGTGGTCGCTGCTGCGGTGCGTGGCGCGCGACGAGCTGTCGGGGCCACTCCGCCCGACTCGGGCACCCATACCTTCACGTCGAAGCGTTTGCCATTGACCTCAACGGTGGTCGACTTCTCGACGAGCCCGGTACTGGGCGCTTCTACCGCCGTTACCGAGACGCCCACGCCCGATAGATCGAGACGTTCTTCGACCCACTTGGTGCTGTGTTGTACCGCCGCGAAATCGGGATGCCGCAGGATGGCGAGATCGGCCGGAATCGTGGTGTGCACGCCATCGACTTGCATCTCTTCGAGGGCACGAATGGTGCGAGCGATTGCAGTGGGACGATCCTTGCCCCACACGATGAGTTTGCCGATGAGATTGTCGTAGTACTGGCTGATCGTGTCGCCAGCCTCGTAGCCGCCATCGAAGCGCACGCCGAAACCGTCGGGCACCTTCAGCGCCGAGATGGTGCCTGGCGACGGGAGGAACTTTCCGCCCGCTGGATTCTCGGCATTGATGCGCACTTCAATTGCATGACCTCGACGCAGCTCGTTGACTTCGGTCTGGGTCATCGGCAGTTTCTCACCGCTTGCAACGCGAATCTGCCACTCAACGAGGTCGATGCCCGTGATGACTTCCGAAACAGGATGCTCGACTTGCAGGCGCGTGTTCATCTCGAGGAAGAAGAACTCGCCGTCTTGGTAAATGAACTCGACGGTGCCGGCGTTGTAGTAGCCGACTGCACGCGCAGCCTTCACTGCGGCTTCACCCATTGCCTCTTCAACGCCGGCGGGCAAGCCGGGTGCTGGGGCTTCTTCGATGAGTTTCTGGTGACGTCGCTGTGCCGAGCAGTCGCGCAACGACACCCACACCACGTTGCCGTGTTTGTCGCCGACGAGTTGCACCTCGACGTGCCGTGGCCAGGTGAGGTATCGCTCAACGTAGATTTCGTCGCGACCGAAGAACGCCTTCGACTCTCGCTTGGCCGAATCCATTGCTTCTTGCACCGATGCGGCATCTTTGACCACCTTCATGCCGCGCCCGCCGCCGCCGAAGGCCGCCTTGATTGCGATGGGCCAGCCGTTTTCCGTTCCGAAGGCAACGATTTCGTCGGCCGACGTGACGAACTCCGTGGTGCCCGGCACGATCGGGGCACCGCCTCGTAACGCGGCCTTGCGTGATGACACTTTGTCACCCATCTCGATAATCGCCTGTGGTGGCGGACCGATGAATGCCACCCCCATGTCGGTGATCGCCTTGGCGAAGTCGGCGTTCTCCGAGAAGAACCCGTAACCCGGATGTACCGCGTCGGCGCCACTCTTGCGGATGGCGTCGAGAATCGATTCAGTATTCAGGTAGCTCTGTGCGGCAGTCTCACCGCCGAGCGCATAAGCCTCGTCGGCGAGTCGCACATGAAGCGCGTTTCGGTCGAGTTCGGAGTACACGGCGACCGTCGCAATGCCCATCTCGCGGGCCGTGCGGATGACGCGAACTGCGATTTCGCCGCGATTAGCAATGAGAATCTTGCGGAGCACGACGACCTATCTTGTGTGGGCAATGAACACGCAGAAGCCTAGTTCGCCTGCGAATTGGCCGGTCGGCTGGACCGTGCATCATGTTGCTGAGACGGGTTCAACGAACGACGACCTCTTCGCCGCAGCGCGTGCCGGCGCAGCCCACCGCACGGTGATGGTTGCCGATTATCAGACGGCAGGCAGGGGACGCGTCGATCGGCGCTGGGATGCACAACGCGGTGCGAATCTTCTCGTGTCATTGCTTTTTCGTATTCGTCAGCACAGTGCGGTTGACGATGCGAACGCAAGCGATGCCGCGGCGCGGTACACCCAGCTCGTCGCGCTGGCATGTCGAGAGGCGTGCACGACTCTCGCAGGGATCACGCCCACACTGAAATGGCCCAACGATTTGCTG
The DNA here is from genome assembly GCA_964344465.1 of uncultured Bifidobacterium sp. Classification (GTDB taxonomy): domain Bacteria; phylum Actinomycetota; class Acidimicrobiia; order Acidimicrobiales; family Ilumatobacteraceae; genus F1-60-MAGs027. The sequence continues at coordinate 4,595 of CAYFNN010000016.1, forward strand.
ATTGAAAACCAGAAGCTCGCCGGATTGTTGGCCGTGGCGTCACCCGCTGAGCGCTTCGTTGTTGTCGGTATCGGTGTGAACGTCGGTTGGGCGCCCGAAGGGGCAGTGGCGCTGCACCACGCTGCGCCGGCCCGGGTGACACCACACGAATTGCTCACCGACATGCTGCGCAACATCGACCAACTCGTTAACGAGAGCGTGCCGCAGACCCACGCGCGCTATGTGAGCGCGCTCGGCACGCTGGGCAAGCGCGTACGTGTCGACCTGCTGTCGGGTGCGCGCATCGAGGGCGACGCCTTCGACGTTGATGCGATGGCTCGGCTGCTCGTTCGTGACGACGGCGGAGTCGTGCACACCATCGATGTCGGCGATGTAATGCACCTGCGAACCACCTGACGACCGCTACTTTCGAACAGGGAATGAGCACCGAATCCGTAGCGAACACCGTGTTGACTCGCCGCCGTCGGGCGCGTCTGCAGTTGTGGCTCGGCGCGACGGTGGCCGGCTCGGTACTTGCAGTCGTCAGCTTCTCGGGTGTGAGTCGAGCCGTTGATGCGCGGCTCGCCGCAGTGAGACGTGAGCCCACATTGTCGGCAGTTTTGGCACCGCCTGATGAACGCTTCGTCAATGTGTTGCTCGTTGGTTCTGACTCGCGGGCCGGTGCCGACCCAAACGACGCTGACTTCGGCAACGTCGGGGGAGAAGCTGATGTGCAGGGCCGCCGCAGCGACACGTTGATCGTGGTCAACATCGACCGAGCCACGGACATCATTTCATTGATGTCGATACCACGCGACCTGTGGGTGAACATCGGCGACACCGAGAACACCGAGCGAATCAACGTGGCGTATCGCGAGGGGGCTTCGGTCGTGGTGCGCACGATCAATCGCGCGCTGGGGATACCGATTCATCATTACGTGGAGATCGACTTCCAAGGCTTCAAACAAATCGTCGATGCGGTGGGCGGCGTAACGGTGTGCGTTGAATATCCAACGCGCGATCGCAACACCGGCCTCTTCATTCGTGTCGGCTGCAACAACCTCGACGGAGTTGAGTCGTTGGCCTATGCCCGCAGCCGCTATTTCGAAGAGAAGGTCGATGGGGTCTGGCGTATTGACGGCACGTCTGATATTGGTCGGGGTAAACGGCAGCGGCTATTCACTGCGTTGTTGATGCAGACCGCGGTGAATCGCACGTTGGCGGATCCGTTCCGGGCCGGCACCGTGATGGCAGCCGCTACGTCGGCCTTGCTCGTGGATGAGAACCTCGACCTGCTCGACTTGGCGCGCATGATGCGACCTGCTGCGGGCGGCCTGTTGCGTCGCTACTCGCTCGACACCTACGGCGACACGGTGCGCGGTAACTCGGTGCTGCGCTTGGCTGACACGTCAGCAGAAGTGCTGGCGTTTTATGCGGGTGTTGGCCCCGCCCCGGTGCCCAGGGAATAGGCAGCTCGACGCACGAATTCGCGCAGGCCGGCCTCGTCGGTGGGTGCGCACACATGATTGCCCTGCGCATGGTCGCAGCCCAGCAGGCGCAGTCGTTGCAGTTGCTCACTGGACTGCACCCACTCGGCCACCACCGTCATGTCGAGCGAGTGTGCGAGCTGCACGATTGATCGCACAATCGGGTCATCGCTGGCATCATGGCCGATATTCCGAATGAACGTGCCGTCGAGTTTCAGTTCTGCGGCACGGAAATCGCGCAAGTGAGCCAGCGACGAGAAGCCAGTGCCGAAGTCGTCGATGGAGAGTCGCACGTCGAGCCGTGCGAGAGCATTGAGGCTGCGCGACACTGCAGCATTGCCAGCCAGCACGGTTCGTTCGGTGAACTCAAGCACCAACTGCCGCGGGTCTAGCCCAGCTGCAGTTACAGCTGACACGGTTCGCTCGACGAACGTCGAATCTGCCAGCTGACGCGACGACACGTTCACGTGCAATGTCGTTGCGCGATCCACTACGCCATCCTCGATGAGTCGGTGCAAATTGCGCGCACCCTCGGCGGTCACCCAGTCGCCGATTGGTCCGATGGCGCCAGTTTCTTCGGCGACTTCAAGAAATGCAGGAGGTGTCAGCACACCGCGCTCGGCATGGCGCCAACGCAGCAATGTCTCGATGCCGACGATTCGTGCAGTGTGAATCGACACGATGGGCTGGTGCACGACGAAAATCTCGCCGGCTGCAAGCGCACGTTCAAGTTGTGCGGCAGTGCGCTGTCGGTCGCGGGCTTGCGTGCGCATCTCCTCGGTGTAGACCTCACAGCGACCCTTGCCGCGTTGCTTGGCGCGATACATCGCCGTGTCGGCATTGACGAGCAGCGTGGTTGCAGCCTCGGTGGGTGACTGTTCGCTGAGCAGCGCCTGAGTGGCAATCGCAATGCCCACACTGGCACCGGATGTGACCTCGACGCCGTGTACGGAATGCTGCCCGGTGATGCTCAAGCGCAATCGCTCGGCGATCTCCCTGGCGAGCGTTTCGTCAGCGACACCCTCGGCCAAGATTGCAAACTCGTCACCGCTCAGGCGTGCGACAACGTCGTTGGGACGCGTCGCATTCACCAGCCGTTTGCCAACACTCACGATCAGTTGATCTCCAAAACGGTGGCCGACGGTGTCGTTGACGGTCTTGAGACCGTCGAAGTCGATGAACAGTACCGTCACCCCTCGCTTCAACGTGCGACTGCGATCGAGGGCCTCGGCCACCCGCCGCAGGAACAATGTTCGATTGGGCAAGCCGGTCAGCTCATCGTGGGTTGCCTGTCGCTGTAGTTCGTTGTGCATCTGTTTGGCCTCGGTCTCGTCGCGTGCGAGCACCGAGTAGTGCACGGTGGCGCCAGTGTGGTCACGCACCACATGCAGGGTCACCGAAAGAGTCAGCATGATTCCGTCCGGACTGCGGTGGCCGAGCTCGCCGGTCCACGTGCTGCGTGTCGTGTCGGTCAGTACTTCGCGTGGCACTTGGTTACGAACAGCATCAAAAAACGTCGCCGCAGCCTCGGCGCTCGCCGTTGAACTTATGCCCAACAGTTGCGCTGCGCCACGGTTGACAAAGACCGGCTGCGACTGGGCGTCGTAGATGACAATCGCGTCCCGTGAGGCATCGAGAGCACCGAGCAATTGGTCGTTGAGCTGGTGTCGTTGCGCCAGTGTCGTTACGTCGTGGGCGGTGCCGACATATGACTGCACGGTGCCACGTGCATCGCGAATGGGGTGCGCCGAGAATCCGACGACGGTCGTCGTGGCATCAAGACCGACGAGCGAAAACTGGGCGATGAACGGCTCGTTGGCGCGTCGGGCGGCAATCCAGCGGGATTCCAGTTCGGCGCGCTCGGCGGGTGCGGCATGTGCCCACGGCGCAACACCCAGAGTGAGTGTCGAGCCACCCAGAGCGAGTGATCGAAAGGCGTCGTTGGCGGCAGTCAGCCGACCGTCGGGGTCGGTTTCACAACAAGCGATGGGGAGTTCGGCAACGACGCGGTCGATGCACCAAGTGTGTCAGGTGCCGATGGTTCGCTCAGGGAGCCTGCACATAAAACGTTGCCTCGGCGAGGTCGAAGGTGGCCATCTCGACGGCCGTCAGCAGTTGCTCGGTATCAATCACGCCCTCGGCGGTGGTCACGGCAGCAACATCAACGGGCGCGTCCATGGCAAACACCGTCAAGAGATACTGCGTTCGCTCTCCGCTGCCCGGACATGGCGGTGAATAGCCCGCCACTCCGTCACTATTCGTGGCGACCACCACGTCGGGTGGTGTTGCTGCTTCGCCGAGCGCCACGGTGCCACCCGCCAGATTCGCCAGGAACCATTGCACCTCGTCGGGTGCGTCAACCGCATGCAAGAGCACCGCGAGCGTCACGGTTCCGGCGGGCTGACCGATGATTTGCAACGGCGGAGACACGTTGCGGCCGTAACAGGTGAAGGCAAGATCCAGATCGCCTCCTTCTGTCCACGGACCAGTTACATCAAAACTTTCGCTGGGGGCGAGCGACACGGTGGTGTCGGTCGGGGCGATGGCAATCGACTCGGTTTGTTCGGGCAACGCTGGTGCCAAGGTGCGACCATCGCGCGAGCATCCAGCAAGGGTGCAGACGGCAAGCAGGCCAATGACTGCGAGCACATGTCGCTGTGTCGAACGGGCGATGGCCATGACCTACGAGAGTAGGAGAAGTAGCGTTCAGCGACGCGTGACCGACCAATTGAGCCTGCTCACGGTGCATGCGCACCCTGACGACGAAGCGTCAAAGGGCGCACCGACCCTGGCCAAGTACTCGCGTGAAGGTGTGCACACCGTGCTCGTGTGTTGTACGGGTGGCGAAGAGGGTGACCTCAACAATTCGGCACTCGCCGAACCCGGGCAGCCGTTTCACGGTCTTGATGCCGACGCCGCGAAGCAACTCTTGGCGACGCTGCGACCACATGAGCTCGCGGAGTCGGCGCGCATCATCGGGTTTTCTGCCGTTGAGATGCTCGGCTACCGCGATTCGGGCATGGCCGAGTCGCCGGCCAACGCGAACCCGAATTCCTTCCACATGGCCGATGTTGATGAAGCCACCGGTCGTCTCGTGTCGCTCATTCGTGCGCATCGGCCACAGGTGATCATCACCTACGGCGACGACCAGCGGGGGTATCCGCATCCTGATCATTTGAAGGTGCATGACATCAGCGTGCTCGCCTTCGACCGCGCTGGTGATGACGAGTGGTATCCCGAGGCCGGACCCGCGTGGCAACCGCTGAAGCTGTACTACTCGGTGTGGTCGCGGGCGCGACTCACCGCAGTGCACGAAGCATTACTGCGACTACGTGGGTCATCGCCCTATGACGAGAAATGGTTCGAACGCCCCAACCTCGATGCTCGTATAACCACGCGACTGCACATCGGCGAGTATCTCTGGGCGCGTTCCGGCGCGTTGCGGGCCCACAAGACGCAGGTGGATGAGCGCGAGCCGTTCTGGTTCGGGCTCAGTGATGCAGAACTTGCCGATGTTTACCCCTACGAAGACTGGGTGCTGGCACGTTCCTTGGTGCCGAATCGTGACCAGTCAGATGGTGCAGTGGAAGACGATCTCTTCGCCGGCATTCGCTCGGCCGCGCGACGCTAAATACGGTTCGATGACACACGCAGACGTGGCCAACACCGCAACGGACTTCACCGTGCAGTATCGCGTGGTGTTCGCCAAGAACGACGAGGCGGTAGATGGCCCTGATGATGCGAGCGTGATCATCACCGTGCCAGCGGGCGAGGCGACGAAGGATCCGACGTCGCTCTACATGTGCGGCGTTCTGAAGGCCGCCGGGAGCACTGGTGCACTGTTTGCGGTCTTGCGCAGTGGTGCGGCGAGTGCGACCCTGGCACGGCTCGCATCGCGACCGTAGACAGTTGCAGTCGTAGCGCGTCGCTAGCTTTGCGCGGTTCGCATCGCGTCTCTCAGCGCGCGATAGCCGATTAATTCGGCACCGGCCGAGTGCAGTGCCTCACTCAGCTGTGGATCACGCGCGAGAGCGAGGTCGTCGATCCAGCCGCTGGTTACTTCGCCAAGTGCGCGCACTTCTGGTGAGTCGATGACCGGCTGAATATGGATTTCGGTGACGCCCGGCTGTAGCGCGGAGATCTCGTCGAACACGCGCTCGCGGCTGCCCGACGACCAGTCGTGGTTGAAGAAATCAGGGAAGAGTACGCCTTCGTCACGTGCCAAACCACGGAAATCGAAACCTGCCTGCGTGGCGGAGATTGACGACGGCAGGCGAATCGGCAGTCGGAATTCGGCCGCGAGTTGCAGGTAGACGTCGAAGAACTCCGCCCGCAGTGTGATGGCTGTCAGGTGCGGCGCGAGGTGGGTGACATCGACGTTCCACATCAGGGCACGTTCGATTTGCGCGCGGCACTCACGCAGCACCTCGTCTGGGTCGGCGTGTTCCCACAAATCGTCGAGGGTTGCGGGAAACCCGCCGTCTCCCGATTGCAACGACGGGGCATAGGTAAGCGGCCCCCAGCGATACTCGGTGTGCTCTGACACCAACGTGAGATGCACGCCGATGTCGTCACCACTGCGCAGATTCGACACTGCATGACGCGCCCAGGGTGCCGGCACCATCAGCGATGCGCAGGTTGCTGCGCCTTCGTGCATCGCGGTGAGTACGCCGACGTTTGATGCGTGAAATGCCCCGAGATCATCACAGCTGAGAATGACGAGGCGCGCATCATCGTGGTAGCCGAGGGTGGCATTCAGCGAGCGCGACATGCTGTGACGCTAACGGCAGGCGCCCCATAACCCGAGCGCATCGCGATGTGCGACGAACGCCGCATCAACCAACGCGTCACGAAAGCGGACGTTTGGTTCGATGATGAGTGGTCGGGCCATGCCCGCGGCCACCAGCGCATGACTGACGGAGACTTCAACTCCTCGCCGTTCGACGAAGAGATACAACAGAAGTCGGCCGTAGGGATCGCGAGCTTCCGCGTCGCGTTCAATGCGCACGCGCGTGCCGGGCGGTAACAGTGCCGCGAGAAACGCTGAAGCCTCGGGACCAAAACATTGCACGCCCTTGGTCGGGTGTTTGGTTTCGGGTGTGTCGACACCGATGATGCGAACGGTCTCGCGAACGCCAGAAATTTCTGCGCGAATCGTGTCTCCATCAATGGTCTCGATCACCACTGCGTGCGTGGGCGGTGGCACCTGCGCCGCGGTGCAGCTCGCCGACAGAGCGCCGCACACGAGTATGACCACGCCTCGTCGTGTCGGCATCCCCATGTCAACTCCTAGTGTGCGCTGTGGCGCGAGGGCGGTCACGCAACTACGGTGAGAACATGACTCTGCCTGCACACCACGGTCTTGGCCGCATTGGAATCTGGACGTTTGCTCTCGATTTGCAACCCATGGCCAAAGCCCAAGAGGCCGCCAGTGAACTCGAGTCGCTCGGCTACGGCTGCATCTGGGTGCCCGAAGCGGTCGGCCGCGAACCGTTCGCGTCGTGTGCGCTGTTGTTGTCCGGCACGAAGCGCATCGGTGTGGCAACCGGAATTGCGTCGATGTACGCGCGATCGGCAATCACGATGCAGGCAGGTCTCAAGACCTTGACCGAGGCGTTTGGTGAGCGATTCACTCTCGGTATCGGTGCCAGTCACGAGCACATGGCGACGAAGTTGCACAAGAGCAATTACGACAAGCCGTACTCCGCGATGGTGACGTATCTCGATCAGATGGACAAGGGTCTCTTTGCGGCGGCGCCACCAGCGACGACGCCGCGTCGAGTACTCGCAGCGCTCGGGCCCAAGATGCTCGCCTTATCGGCGCAGCGTGGGCTGGGGGCCCATCCGTATTTTGTGCCACCCGAACACACGCAAATGGCCCGCAACGTTCTAGGCGAGGGACCATTGCTTGCGCCCGAGCAGGCCGTGTTGATCGAGACCGACCCAACCAAGGCGCGCGAGGTCGCCCGCAAATTCATGGCGACGTACATTCGTCTGCCGAACTATGCCAACAATCTGCGGCGTCTCGGTTACACCGACGACGACCTCGGCGATGCCACGCGTCCGCCGAGCGATCGCATGGTCGACGCCATCGTTGCATGGGGCACGATCGATGCAGCAGTATCGCGAATCAAGGCGCACTTCGATGCCGGTGCGTCGCACGTGAGCATCCAGGTGTTGGATGCCGACCCGATGGCGCTACCGATGCGCCAATGGCGCGACCTCGCCGAGGCGACGAAGCACTTGTAGACGGCGGGCCGGTTCTCGGCAGGCAAATTCCGCTAGACGCCAAAGACGCGTCGTTGCAGTTTGCGCATTCCACCCAGCCAACGTTCGGGATCGCTCGCTTTGAGTTTGAGATAGTCGGCAACCTCCGGATGTGGAAACACGAAGAACTGTTCGGCGACAAGCGCGTCGTGCACGACATCGGCAACTTCGTGAGGTTCGAGCACTGCACCTGCAACCCGCACGACGTTGCCCGCGTTGGCGTCGATTGCTGCAGTATCTTTCGACGCGGCATCGGATGCGCGATCGCCACCGCGCAACATCGCAGTGTTCACCCCCTGCGGACACAAACAACTCACCCGCAGGCCGCGTGCACCGTAGGTAATCGAGAGCCACTCGGCGAATGCGACGGCGGCATGCTTGGTGACGGAATACGGTGCCGACCCAATCTGGGCGAGCACTCCTGCGGCGCTCGCCGTGCAGGCGAAATACCCACGACCCGCCGCCAACCACTCGGGCAACAGATACTTGGCCGCCCACCGATGTGCATGCACATTGACGTTGAACGAGGTATTCCAGTCGGATTCGGATGACGACACGTCGGTGCCCATCGCAACACCGGCGTTTGCAAAGAACATGTCGATGGGCCCGGCAACCCGACGAGCGTCACGCACGAGGCGTTCGTTCTCGTGCTCGAGTGACACGTCGGCAAACACCGTGTGTGCCGAGTTGGGACGGCGTTCGTTCAGTCGTGCCGTGAGCCGTTCGAGCGCGGTGCCGGGCAGGTCGCTGAGCACCACGGTGGCACCTGCGTCGTGAAATCGTTCACCAAGTGCAGCGCCGATGCCCCCAGCTGCGCCAGTAACCACCACGACTGCACCACGAAACTCCACGGGGCGATGTTAGGGGGTCACATGCCACGCCACGGCGTGCGTATCCGTTGTAGTCGCAGACGCGAGCGATAGTCTGCGGCACACACCAACGAGAGGACACCGCCACATGAACGACACGATCCAGCGCTCAGCAAGTCACGATGTCGTCGTGTTGGCAGAGGCGATCGAGGTCATCGACAAGGCGCTCGCCGAGATTGGCTCTCGGCAACTGGTTACCACGACTGAAGTCGCCGACCTCTTGCTCGACGTGCGCCAGTTGCTCAACCAAAAAGTCGAGTCCACCACCGCCGCTTCGAAGTAGTCGCATCCGCGGCGTTCGCCGCCGGTGCCGATTGCGGGGCCGAGTAGATCAATCGGTTGAGTGACTGCTCAATACGGTCGCGCAGTAGTCCGGGCTCGGCCACGGCTGCAGTGTCGATGTGAATCCCGATGTCGAGCGAGCCGTTGTACGACAAGAGCGTCGCGTTGAATGCCACACCGCCGAGTGGCCCAACGGGATAGTTCTCAATGATCAGACCGCCCGCGATGTAGAGGGGCACGCCACCGCTTCGAACGTTGGAGGTGGCGAAGTCGATCGACTGGCTCTGGGTTCGCGCTATTCGCGTGAGCACCGAAGTGGGCAGGTTGGTGGAGAGCGTTGCCAGGGTGTCGAGTGAGGCTGACTTGGCACCGTCGCGGGCCTGGTCGAGCGCCTCTTGTACCGCGGCGAAACGTTCGACGATCGGCATGTCGCTGGTCGGCACGAGCAGTTTGGCGAGTGAAAACGCGTTGCTACCCGACGACTCGGTTCGCGTACTGATGGCAATCGACGTGCGCAACGATTCGACGGGCGCGCCGAGCTCACGGTGGTAGGCGCCGGCGGCATCGGCGATTGCAGTCACGAATGCAGTGTTGAGTTTGCCGCCAAGGCTGCGGCTTGCGTCGAGCAACTCGCGATAGGGAACACGTGCCGTCTCGAGGCGGCGCTGTAGAGACCGCTTGGTCCATAGTGGCGAGCGCGCGGGATCCACCTCGCCCATCTGGTTGAGCAGCCCGCGCACTGAATCGTTGAGTTGGGTGGCCATGCCAGGTAGACGGGCCGGTTCGCTTAAGACCTCACGCACTTGTTTGAGCAGTCCAAGCGGCACTCGTAACGCATCGGTCATTGACGACCGCAACAAGTCGCTCGAATCATCCGACGAAATCGGGGGTTCGTACGGCTCGGCAACGAGGGGTGGTGGCATTGGCGCATTGCGCGCCAGGTCGATGAATTGCAGTGAGAGCATCACCCCGCCCTCACCATCGGCCACGGTGTGATGCAGCTTCACAATCAGCGCGCCACCACCTCCGGCCAGACCGTCGACGACGACGAACTGCCAGAGCGGCCGCGTGCGCTCAAACGGATCATTGACGATGAGCGTTGCGAGGTCGAGTAGTTGACGTTGCGTGCCTGGTGCGGGCAGCGACACTCGACGTACGTGGTAGTCGATGTTGAACTCCGGGTCGTCGACCCATCGAGGTGCACCGAGCGCTGCGGGTGTCGGCCGAACGCGTTGTCGCAGGCGTGGCACGGCGAGGGTCGCGCGCAACATTCGTTCGCGAAAGAGCGAGAAGTTCATCGGTCGATCGAGCACGGTGACGTTGCCGAATGTCGAGGCGAGGAAGGGGTCTTTCTCCATTCGCCACATGAGACCCTCGGCGTCACTCATGCGCGCGTCAAAGCGCGGTAACTGCGAGGCGGTGGTTGCGGCGTCGTTGGTCACGTGATCGTGGCAGTGAACTGCACGGCGATGGTGCCAAGCAGCGTGCCGACGAGAGAGCCTACGAGAATGTCGCTCACGTGGTGAATGCGCACCACGACCCGAGAGAGGGCGATGACGAGGGCGATGGCATAGAAGCCAAGTGTCCAGCCGTCGTGCACCCAGCCGCTCAGCACCATCGCAGCGAAGAATGCGCTCGAGGCGTGTCCGCTCGGAAAACTGCTGGTGAGTGGCCGACGCACCGTGAAGCGTGCGTCACCGGCGACGGTCGGTCGCGAGCGTCGAAACAGTCTCTTGATGCCTTGGTTGAGCAGCAGACTCTCTGCACCCATGAGGGCGGCAAGCACAAGGGCCTGTGACCACGAGAGTGAGCCGGTGAGTGCACCGACCACTCCGACGATGTGCCAGAACGCGCCGAAGTCACCAACCGCACTGGCGGTGTTGAACAGATAAACGAGCGGGCGAGAGTTGCGCAGTGGTTCGAACCAAGTGTCGAGGCGTTCATCGATGCGCTCGATGCGCGCGGCGAACGAACTCATGCGAGCGGGGCGAGGCCCACCTGGCTACGACGCAAATTGACGGTGACGGTGCTCTCGGCATGGGCGACACTTGGGTCGCCGTCGTGTGCCGGACACCACCGCTGGTAGTCACACCAGTCGCAGAGCTTCTGCACCTTGGTGGGGAAATCGCCGCTGGTCGTCGCCGCGTTGAGTTCGTCGAAAACCCGCCTCGCGGTGACTCGCACTTCTTCGAGTGACTCGGGTGTGACTTCCTGGCTGACCACACGCTTGTTGCGAGGAAACTCGTCGCGCGCACCACCGAGGTAGTACACGCGCACTTCATGTGGGGTTTGTTCAAGCTGCATCTGGCACATCAGCGCATAGAGCATCAGCTGTCGGAAGTTGTCGGCGGAATATTCGGGTCGCTTGGGCACTGAGCCCTTGTAGTCGCTGACCACGAGCCTGCCGTTATCGCGTTCAAGACGATCGATGAATCCGGCGATCTCAAAATCACCGAGCGTGGCGGTGACCCACTTCTCGAGTTCGACGATGTCTGCATCTTGCGGATGCTCGATGCGGTAGTAGGCACGCACTGCCTCGCGCGCTGCCTCCCAAAACGCCTCGGTGGCCGCCGGGTCGAGGGCGAGCAGGCGGAAGTCGTCGTCTGCAAGAAACTCGCGCTGTGCTTGATCGAATGACTCGCGTGCGGCTTCGCTGGTGCGATGCTCGGCAGGTCGCGCCATGAGGAGTTCGAGAATTCGGTGGGTGAAATTACCCCGCAGGGCAACTTCGACGGGCAATTTTGGAATGTTGTCGACGTACTGAAAGCGGTATTTCATCGGACAGTTGAGAAACGTGTTGATGCGCGAGGGCGACAACCGAGGAAGTTTCGACTTGGGTGATGATCGCGGCCCAGGCATGCGCTCGCCAGCGTAGGCGCGCGGTGTGTTACGACGCGGAGATACTCGTCGCCACGTCGCGAACGAATGCGGCAAATCGTTCGGGGGCATCGAGGGGGCCGAAATGGCCGAGGTCGCGCCACTCGACGAAGGTGCCAGCAGGTATCTGCTCGGCAATGCGCGGGGCGATGGCAGCAGGCGACATCTCAGCGTGCGCGCCTGCCATTACCCAGGTGGCAACCTGCAGGTCTCCGAGACGCTGCCAGGTGTCGTGGAATGCGCCCATCTCGTAGGTTTGCGCCTCGAACTCCGGGTCGCACTTGATGTGCACGCCATCGTCGCTTTGGGCGAAGCCGTGATGCACGTATGCCGCGAGTGCATCGTGCTGAAGCGACGACAACGGGGGTTTGGCGGCGAAGTTGGCGATGGCGTCGGCGAACGTCGGAAACACCCGACGGCGCCGCCGGGTGACCTCAGCGAGAGGATTCGACCGTGTGGCGTTGGTGCGCACCTCGGGCGGAAAAATGATGGGTTCGAACACCACGAGTGCGGCAAAGAGCGACGGTTCGCGCAGGGCCGCCATGATGAGGCCGGCTCCGCCCATCGAGTGCCCGACACCAATCGCTGGGCGGCCTGTGGCATTCGTGACCGCACGAGCCACGGCGAGCGCGTCGTCGCCGAAACCCTCCCACGCAAGCGTCCAGTCGGAGGGTGCTGCGGTGTCTCCGTAACCGCGGTAGTCAAAGGTGGTGCGGTCGAACTCGGGTAGGTGAGCGGCGATCGGCCCGAACACGCGTCCGTGAAAACCGGTGGCGTGAGAAAAGAGCAGTGCGGGAAGTTGTGGTTCGTCGGGTGAGGTTCTCGCGCCGTGGCGCGACGTTGCACTGCTCGACGCCTCGTCATACACCACGACGCTCACGCCGTTTGACGAAGCAACTCGGCGGGTTGAGTGCGCAAACACGGTGCTCAACCTATGCGACCCATCGGTATGCTCGCCGCATGATCGACATGGCTGCCGCATTGCTGCCTGGTGATGACGACGAGTTTCGACGCGAGATTCGCGCCTGGCTGAGTGAGCACCCGCGCCCAACCGGTGAACAGCTGGCGCGACGCGGGCTCGTGGCACCACATTGGCCACGACCGTGGGGTCTCGACGCGTCGCCAATCGAGCAGTTGGTAGTGGACGACGAATTGCGCCGTGCTGGTGTGCAGCGACCAGTGAATCCGATTGGCATCGGCTGGGCCGGCCCGACGATCGTGCAGGCCGGTACGCAGTCGCAGAAAGACTTCCACTTGTTTGATCTGCTGTCGGGTGCGAACTTCTGGTGCCAGTTGTTCAGTGAACCTGAGAGTGGTAGCGACTTGGCGAGTCTGCGTACCAGCGCAGTACGCGACGGTGACGAGTGGGTGATCAACGGCCAGAAGATCTGGACATCTGCAGCACAGTACGCGAGGTACGGCATCTTGCTGGCACGTACCGACTCGCACGCCGACAAACACCACGGCATCACGTATTTCATCTGCCCGATGCAGACGCAGGGAATTGAGATTCGACCAATTCGAGAGATGACGGGTGAGGCAACGTTCAATGAAGTGTTCTTCACGAACGTTCGGATTCCGCACAGCAACGTGGTGGGCGAGGTCAACGATGGGTGGCGATTGGCGCGCGTGACGCTCGGCAACGAGCGGGTGTCGTTGTCATCGGGCGGTGCGCTGTGGGGGCGTGGCCCGACCGCGATGGACGTCGTGCGGGCCGTGCAGGTCGCGCGTACGGCCGGCATCGTTCTCGATGCGCAAACTCGCGACGCTGTGACTCGGTTGTATCTGCAACACGTGCTCTTAGAACTCATTCGCATGCGCACGCTGGTGCAGCGACTTGCCGGTGCCGAACCAGGACCAGAAGCGAGCGTGCGCAAGATCATGGCGGATGAACATGGTCAGCAGGTGATGCAGGTCGGCCAACAGTTGGTCGGTGCCGCGGGGCTCGTATTGGGCGGCGCACACGAAGGAGTGCCACCCGAATTTGCCGTTTTCGCCTCGCGCGAGTGGGCAGCGGGGGCACTCTTTGCTCGGGCGCTGACCATTGGTGGTGGAACGGGAGAAGTGCAGCGGAATATTTTGGCAGAACGCGTGCTGGGGTTGCCTCGCGACGCCGCGCCTACTACCTTTTCTGCCCATGGCAACCAAGCGTCGTAAA
>CAYFNN010000017.1:0-16027 GCA_964344465.1 uncultured Bifidobacterium sp.
CGTTTACGAAATGTTAGGCGAAAAGAAAACACTGCCGAAACATGTTGCGAACGCCGGTGAAACCTCCATTTCCTATGGTTTGGACAGCTGAGCCAGCGTCGTCTCCGCATCATTGCCAGATTTCGGGTTGCACCCGAGATACAACTCAGGAGGACACGTTGAGAATCATGGAAATTGATCCAGTAACGCTGCTCGGGCAGCAAGTAAGTCTGATGTGGATCGTCATCGGCGCCGCATTGGTCATCTTCATGCAGGCTGGTTTTGCGCTTGTCGAAACCGGATTCTGCCGAGCCAAGCATGCGGCGCACGTCGTTGCGACGAACTTTGCGGTGTTTGGTTTGGGATTTGTCGGCTTCTTCTTCGTTGGCTTCGCGCTGGCCTTCGGTGGATTCTCCTATTCCGCGTTCGGGATGGATGCGCCAGTCGGAGGAGCCTTGCTGGGCAGTGGCGACTGGGTGTTCCTGTGGCAAGGCGGCTGGGCTCTCGCGAGCGAATCGCTCACACCCGCAGCTTTGGGCTTTTTCCTGTACATGGTCGCGTTCATGGATACCACCGCCACGATTCCGACGGGATCAATGGCCGAGCGCTGGAAGTGGAGCAGCTTCTGCGTCTGGGGGGTGTTTTGCGGGGCGATTTACTACCCGATTATTGCGGCATGGACCTGGGGCGGTGGCTGGCTCGCCAAGACGTGGAGCACCATGTCGTTGGGTGCGGGTTACGTTGACTTCGCGGGATCCGGTGTTGTGCACCTCACTGGTGGTGTCGCTGCCTTTACTGGAGCAATCGTCTTGGGCCCACGCATTGGCAAGTTCGGCAAAGATGGAACGCCACGGGCAATCCCAGGGCACCACATTCCGATGGCGATGCTCGGCACATTCATTCTGCTTTTTGGCTGGTTTGGATTCAATGCGGCAAGCACCTTTGCTGCAACCGATGTGCAACTCGCCACGGTTGCGACGAACACTGCAATTGCCGGTGCCTTCGGTGCAGTCACTTCGATGTTGTGGATCACACGCCGAGTCGGCAAGCCCGACCCAGGCATGATGGCTAACGGCATGCTCGCCGGCCTCGTCGCAATCACTGCGCCGTGCGCATTTGTCGCTCCATGGGCGGCGGCACTCATCGGTGTCATCGCCGGTGTGCTGGTGATTGAAGCTGTGTTCTTTGTTGAACGGCGATTGAAAATTGATGATCCAGTCGGCGCCATCGCGGTGCACGGTGTGAATGGCGCCTTCGGTGCACTCGCGGTGGGAATCTTTGCCGACGGCCGTTATGGCGCAGCATGGAACGGCTCGGACTCGGTGGGAATCAAGGGTGTGCTCTATGGAGACTGGGGTCAGCTCGGTGCTCAGGCACTTACGGTCGGTGTCATCATCGTGGTGAATGGCTTACTTTCTTTTGCCTTCTTTAAGATTCAGAATGCTGTCACCAAAGGCGGCATTCGCTCAAGAGAAGAAGACGAAGTGCAAGGCCTCGACCTCCCGGAAATGGGTGTCCAGGCATATCCAGAGTTCACGGTTACCCGATAGGAGAACAACATGAAACTCATCACCGCAATCATCAAACCCTTCAAACTCGACGAGGTGAAGGACGCCCTGAAAGCCGCCAATGTCACGGGAATTACGGTTACCGAAGTGCGCGGTTTCGGTCGTCAAGGGGGTCACGTCGAGACGTACCGCGGCGCGGAATACAAGGTTGACCTCATTCCGAAAGTTCGACTGGAGATGGTCGTCGACGACGCAGTTGCTGATCGCGTCGTGGAAGTTGTCGTGAAGAGCGCGGCAACAGGGAAGATTGGCGACGGCAAGGTGTGGGTGAGTGACGTCTCTCGCGTCGTGCGAATTCGCACTTCGGAAGAAGGCCGAGACGCGATTTAGCGTCGAGGCCCGGCGGTGCGTCGAGACGCGATTTAGCGTTTACGACGCTCTTTGCGTGCGGCGCGCTTGGCTTCCTGAGCGGCCTTATCGCGAACAGGCGCGGGGCCTGACTCGGTCGTCGGAATCCTGAATCGGTCGTCTTCGTTGACGAGCCGACGAAAACCGCCGAGCGCCACCGAATACTGCACCGCCATGAGGCGTACGGCATCGAGACCGAATTTTTCGATGGCGGTCGGAATCAACGCCTGCAGTTCGTCGAACGATGGATCGTCGCTTGCGTCACCGAGCGTTTCAACGAAGAATTCGGTGCAGGGTTCAGACAACAGCACTCCGGCATCGATAATTGCTTTTCGCGCCACCATGCCGTTGCGGATACTGGTGGGCAGCGTGCCGGCATCATCGAATGCCCCACGCCGCAAGCCGACCGCACGAGCGAACGGGTCGCGGAGCTTCTCGGGAAGCGCTGTCGCAAGGGCGGAGAGTGACGCATCGGTCACCGTGGCAAACACCGCGATGTATCGCCGCTCGACGATGATCTGATCGCGGGCAAGGTTCAAGGGCACGATCAGTTACCTGTTCGCGGGAAGAAGGAATGCGGAGCGACGCCCCGCGTCACGTCAGCCGATGACTTTGACGTTGTGCGCTTCGACGCCCTTGCGGCCCTGACCGAGTTCGAACTCGACCTGTTGACCTGCGAGGAGCGTACGGCGCCCGGTGCCTTCGATGTTGGAGAAGTGAACGAAGACATCCGAATCGCCATCGCGAGAGATGAATCCGAAACCCTTCTCGTCATTGAAGAACTTGACGGTACCGGTGGCCATGATTACTCATTTCTTTGTTATAGGCGCGCGGAATGACACGCCGTGCTCTCAGACTAGTCGCAGTAATGGTGATTTTCACCGCGCACGTCGAAGATTCGCCGGGGCGATAGTCAGCGCGCTACCACGGCATGCAACTCACGCACCCGCACGGAGATGGGAACCCCCAAGCGGATATCCGGTAAGCGACCCGATACACCCATATTGCTGCGCCAGCGAACCTCCCACACCACACCGAGGTTTGCGCGAAACCGGTCGTCACCTCGCACCGATGAGGGGCGGGTGTATTCATACGTGCAGTCCGACTCAACGAAGCTCGGCAACAGCCGCGACCACGGCAAGCCGGGGCCATCGCACTCGACGGCTTCACCAATGTCATCACCCGGGTCGTAACGCACGGCGCTGGGGGTGGCCGTCGTCGTGACAGTCACCACGCCGCGAGGAGTCGGTAGTGCCGCCGTCACCGAGACAGGAACCCACAGCGGTGCAGGAATCCAAAACCACACCGGCAACAGCACTACGAGTTGTGTTGGTGCCGGTGAGATTACTCCGGTGAGTGTCGGTACCAACTGTCGCACCATCTGGCTCGTTGATTCAGCAACTTCCTCGACCGTGATCTGGGGAATCCAGACCAGCGTCGATGCGTCGTCGCGTTCGCATGAATACAAATGCCAGACCACGCCGTTCCACTCGCGAGTGGTGAGACCTGCTCGTACGCCGAGTCGGTACGTGGTTTCGGGTACCGCCCATCTACACGATTCATAGAAGCTGTGGTTGTTATAAGAGACACCGGCGAAGATGTGCTCTCCGTCGACACCTGCATCGGAGGGATGAGTGTGTGATGCATTTGTCGGCAAAGCGCTGCACATTGCGATGAGCACACTGAGCACCACTGCACTCGGCCATCGGTGGTACCTCATGGCTGGCAGAAGCGCTCGACGGGTGAGCGACGCTCGATGCGCCGTGACTCGATGCGCCATGCATCATCAACACGTCGTAGACCCCACTCGACTCGCCGAGTCCAGACCGTGCTGTCGATGATGATGTCGCCCAGCTCGGTGTCGGCAAGGCTGGCGTCAAAATAGATTCGCGTGTCGTACTCGCAGGTAACGAGTCGCAACGCGTCGTTGCTTGGTGCCTGTGCCGACTCGATGTTCCACTCGAGGCGACCTTCACCCGATCGTGTGCGCATGCGCTCGGCGGTGTAATACGCCGTGGCCTCGGCGAGTCGTGTGCGTTCGGGTGAGTCGGGTGCGGTGATTTTTGCGATGCGACACTCGTCGGGCGCATTGAAGCAGTCGACCCAGGCATTCATCAGTGGCGTGAAGTGCGCTGTGGCGTCGCTCAAGATGGTGGTCGAACCAGAAGCGGCATCTGCCATGGCCTCGGTAGTGGCGGCGTGAGTGGCCTCCGACGCACCCTCTTCGAGCACTTGGCGCTCGGCATCGGAGAGATTGGTTCCGTCGAGTTCGCCTGTGGCGTCGTTGAAGTCTGTCGATGAGTCGAATACCAGCGTCTCGGGTTGGCTGGCGCACGCGCCGAGCAAACACACGGCGGCAATGATGCCGAGTAGGCGGGACATAAAGGCTCCTTGTCGGTGAAACGGATACTGCAGACACGCATGGTGCCGACTCGGAACCACGAGTATCTTGCCCGTGGTGTGCGGGCCGATGGCAAATCGTGCGCGAAATCTTGCGACGGTAGAGTTCATAAACCCCAAAAATGCGAGAACACCCCGATCTCCAGGCTGAACAAGCGCACATCGACCGTGCCTACGAGGCACTCGTGGAAAGCCGCCAGCGCGCATTGAAGATTCGCGACCTCAACGAAGGTCGTGTCGGGGGTACCCATCAAGAGCGGTACGAGCGCAACTATTTCGATGAACGGCTCGTGCAGGTACTGAACCAGATGGATATCGGCGATGCCTCGCTGGCATTCGGCCGAATCGACCGCGAACGAGACTCAGGCCAGCCAGCCGCAAAGACGGAAGACGTCATTACGTCCGAGCCGATTGAGGCATTCCACATCGGTCGAATCGCCGTGGCCGACGCCGACAGCAACCAGCTGATTGTCGACTGGCGGGCGCCCGTTGCTGAGCCCTTCTACCGCGCGACGGGCCGCGAGCCGATGGGTCTCGTACGTCGCCGTCACTTCATGATGGATGAACGACGTTTGGTTGCCATTGAGGATGAACTCTTTGGCGAGTCGCATCTTGGCATCGGTCGCGACGATGGTCTCGACGCACCACGACTGCAGGGTGAGAGCACATTGTTGGCCACGCTGCGCAAGGGTCGCACCGGTCAACTCGGTGACATCGTTGCAACGATTCAAGCCGAACAAGATGTGATCATCCGCGCACCCAATAAAGGCGTGCTCGTTGTGCAGGGTGGCCCGGGCACTGGCAAGACCGTTGT
Organism: uncultured Bifidobacterium sp.; assembly: GCA_964344465.1. Lineage (GTDB taxonomy): Bacteria > Actinomycetota > Acidimicrobiia > Acidimicrobiales > Ilumatobacteraceae > F1-60-MAGs027. The sequence goes on from CAYFNN010000017.1 coordinate 5,110, forward strand.
CGCGTTGCATCGTGCCGCCTACTTGTTGTACACGTATCGGTTTCCGCTTGCAGATCAAGGTGTGCTCGTGATCGGGCCGAACCGCGTCTTCTTGCGCTATATCGAGCGCGTGTTGCCGTCGCTCGGTGAGTCAGGTGTGCGTGAGGTGGTGTTGCCCGACCTCGTACCCGAAGCACGATTTGGCGCGACTGACTCGACGTTGGCCAAGCGTGTGAAGGGTGACGTGCGCATGGTCAAGGTGCTCGAGCGTGCGATCCGCGATCGTCAACGCACGTTGAAGACAACGTTCGAGTTGCCCTATGGCGCTGCATATCTGCGCTTGACGCCCGAGGGCTCGCGACGAGTCGTGCAGGCCGCCCGCGGTCGTCGTGGTCGACACAACGAGATGTGTCGCAAGGTGGAAGGAGAAATCGTCTCGATGCTCATGCCGAGTATGCGAGACGCCGAATACAGCCTGGGTGAAGCCCGCGCGCGACTGCGAGACATTCCGGAGTTTCGTCGTTTGATGTTTCAGATCTGGCCATCGCTTTCACCCACTGAGCTGCTGCACGATCTCTTTGGTTCGCGGGCACTGCTCAAGTCGGCCGCCAAGGGAATTCTTTCTGATGAGGAAGTTGAAGCGCTTTATCGCGAGCGTGCCGCCTCGCGCGACGAAGCAATTTTCAGCGACGCCGACGCCGCGTTGCTCGATGAGGCGCGAGAACTGCTCGGCCCACGACCACGCAAAGGTGGGGTGATTGATGAGGCCGACGAGATTGCAACCTTCGGTCACATCGTGATTGACGAAGTGCAAGACCTCACACCGATGCAGTTGCGAATGGCGGCGCGTCGCTCGTCGGGGGCGATGACCGTAGTCGGTGACATTGCGCAGGCGACAGGACCCTTCGCACCTGGCAACTGGAACGACGTCTTGCAGCTCTTGCCGAAAGATCGCGACGCGCGGGTTGCAGAGTTGTCGGTCGGGTACCGAATTCCGCGTCAAATCATGGAGTTTGCCGGTCGGATCCTGGCAACGGCGGCGCCCGGACAGAATCCACCCACGGCGGTTCGTGAGGCTGATGTCGAACCGGAAGTGCTACAGGTTGCCCACGAAACGTTGCTCAAGCGGGTGGTGCAGGAAGCCCGCAAGCTAGTGAACTCACTCGAGAGCGGCCGTGTTGCAATCGTGTGTCCTGATGAGATTGCAGACGCAGTGTCGGCGGAACTCACGGCGGCTGGTGTGGCTCACGGGCGCGCCGGTGCGAATGCACTTGAGACGACACTCACGGTGGTGCCAGTGGGTGTCGTCAAAGGTCTGGAAATGGACGGAGTCGTCGTTGTTGAGCCAACCACGATGTACGAACACCCAGACGTCGGGCCGAGAGGCTTGTATGTCGCACTGACGCGTGCAACTCAGCGCCTGGTCGTCGTCACGTCGCGCGATCTTCCGGTGGAATTGCGTTAGTTGCCAAATCGTTGCGGCACGAGCCGCGTCGATGGCTAACCGGCAACAGCGAGAGACTGCAGCGCCAACTCGAGAAATCGCACCGCTTTATCGGCATCAGCAGGGCGATTGCGTTCAACCGCGCTGCGGGCGAGGTCGATGACGCGCTGTAAGTCGTAGATGAGTTGATCTGCAAGTTCGCCAAATTGTGCGGTGATCTGCGGCTCGATCAACGCCCATGCTTCGTTGATTCGGGCCAGATGGACACGTGATGCGGTGGAGTCAGCGGCAAACAACGCCTCACTCAGGGCCACGGTCTCGTCGCGCAAGACAACAGTCAACTCATCAAGCGTCGTGGCATCAATCGGCGGTGCAACAGTGGTGGTTGCAATCTCGACGGCGCTCGAAGTTGGCTCATTGAGCACTTCGGTTGCACAACCAGACAACGATAAAACGAGAGGCAGTATCAGTGCCGCGTGCGCACGTGCAACAGCGCAACGCATCAGAGCGTGACGAGCAGACGGGCACGCACAAATTCATTGAGCGTGACCTCGCGGTCGGTGGCATCGTGCACAACGATGAGCGAGTCGGCTTTGTTGTGTCGCACCAGCGTGCATCGTCGACCTGGCAGCACCTGGTTGCGTTCGAGATCGGCGAGGGCACCTTCATGTTCCTCAATATCTTCCGGAATTCGCACGACGCTGAACTGGGCGCCGGTTGCAACATTGGCAAGCGCGAGAGTTGCGAGGTTGCTCGTCGGCGCACCAGGTATCGGGTTGCCGTGCGGGCACGTAGCAGGATTACCCAGCAGACGCACGAGGCCGGTCTCGACATCGTCGCTGATGACGTGCTCCCAGCGACATGCTTCGTGGTGAGCGCGCGACCACGACAAGCCGATGACGTCGGTGAGAAAACGTTCGGCCAGACGGTGACGGCGAACGATTCGGGCAGCCAGCGCCTCGCCGGTCTCGGTGAGCATGAGGTGGGTGGAGTCAATGCGCACCAGCCCCGCACCCTCGAGTCGTTTGACCATCTCCGAGACGGAGGCCCTCGATACGTCGAGCCGTTCTGCGAGGCGGGCCTGAATGACCTCGGCGTTGTCTTCGCGCATCTCAAAGATGCACTCGCAATATTCTTCGAACGCCGGATGATGTTCGGCGGTCACAGACACGGCGCTCAGCGTATCCACGAGCACACCGAGTAGGTACTCTTCGGCGGTGGGTCGTAACGCCGTAATCGGTGAGTTTTCTCCTGCAGTTGGTGAATGGTTCACCTCGTCGTTCCCCGAGCCGACACCAGCACAGGCGGCCGGATTTGCCCGTATTCTCGCGGGTGAACACACGCTGATTTCCGCGCCGACTGGCAGTGGCAAGACACTTGCTGCATTTCTTGTGGCCATCGATCGTCTCGTTACGCGTGACCCACTCGAAAGCTCGACCACGCGTGTGTTGTATGTTTCGCCACTTCGGGCGCTCGCCTTCGACGTCGAAAAGAACCTACGTTCACCGATCGTGGGCATCAGTCATGCTGCCGAACGTTTGGGTGTCGCCTTTCGTGAGCCGCTGGTGGCGATGCGTACGGGCGACACCAGTGCGCGCGATCGTCAGCGAATGCTGCGCAACCCGCCAGACATTCTCATCACCACGCCGGAGAGTCTCTATCTGATGCTCACCTCTTCGGCGCGCTCGACGCTTGCAAATGTCGACACTGTCATCATCGACGAGATTCACGCACTCGCCGCAACCAAGCGTGGTGCGCACCTCGCGCTCTCACTCGAGCGTCTCGAGGAAGTCACTCAGTCACCCCCGCAGCGCATTGGTTTGTCGGCGACGCAACGTCCGCTGGAAGAAGTGGCCCGATTCCTCGGCGGATTGCGAGATGGTGCGCCACGACCCGTCGCAATCGTTGACGCCGGAGCACGAAAGACCCTGAACCTCGAGGTCGTGGTGCCGGTCGAAGACATGGGTGAGTTGGGCAAGGTGACACACGAACTACGCAGTGGTCCGGCCACGGCGGCAGCAGTCGAGCGGCGTACCAGCATCTGGCCGAGCATCACGCCGCGAATTCTCGATCTCATCCAACAGCATCGCAGCACCATCATCTTCTGCAATGCGCGCCGCGCAGCCGAACGACTAGCTGCACAGCTCAACGAACTTGCCACCGATTTGGGGATCGCAGACGGTGAAATGGTGAAGGCCCATCACGGTTCGTTGGCTCGAGAGCAGCGCATCATCATCGAAGATCGTCTGAAGCGCGGCGACCTTCGGGCGATTGTCGCCACCAGCAGTCTCGAATTGGGTATCGACATGGGTGCGGTCGACTTGGTGGTGCAAGTCGAGTCACCAGGCGCAGTGAGTAGGGGAATGCAACGCATCGGTCGCGCGGGTCATGCCGTCGGCGAGCCGAGCACGGGCAAGGTGTTTCCGAAACATCGACACGATTTGCTGGAGGTTGCCGTTGTTGCGCGCCGCATGCTTGACGCTGAGATTGAGTCGACGCGTTACCTTCGCAACCCGCTCGATGTCTTGGCGCAACACGTAGTTGCGCACGTCGCCATGAATCCCGACTGCAAGGTCGAAACCCTTGCTGCGATGGTGCGTCGCTGTGCAAACTTCGCCGAGGTGTCGGATGAGTTGCTCCACAATGTGCTCGACCTGCTGGCGGGCAGATACCCGAGTGAGGAGTTTCGTGATTTGCGCCCGCGAATCGTGTGGGATCGCATCGCGGGCACCCTGCGGGCCCGCGACGGAGCGCAGCGACTGGCGGTGACCAACGGCGGCACGATTCCCGACCGCGGACTCTTCGGCGTGTTCTTGCCCGATGGCACTCGCGTGGGCGAGCTCGATGAGGAGATGGTGTATGAAACGCGCCCGGGGGAGACGTTCATTCTCGGTGCCTCAACGTGGCGCATCGAAGACGTGTCGTTCGATCGAGTCATCGTGCAGCCCGCACCGGGTGAGCCGGGCAAGATGCCGTTCTGGCACGGTGATCGACTTGGTCGTCCGCTCGAACTCGGCCGTGCTGTCGGCGAATTCTTGCGCGAGTTGCGTGACATGAGCAGCAAATCGCCCGATGGCGCGGAAGCGATGCTCGTCGACCGTCACTGCCTCGATTCGCTCGCCGCCAAGAACCTGCTCATGTACGTGAACGAACAACTCGAGTCGACGGGCGCACTGCCCGACGACCGCACCGTGGTGATCGAACGCTTCCGCGACGAGATTGGCGACTGGAGAATTTGTATTCACTCGCCATTCGGCACGCCTGTGCATGCGCCATGGGCGATCGCGCTTGAACGGCGATTGCTCGAGCGACTTGGAATCCCAGTTGAAACGATGTGGGGCGATGACGGCATCGTCTTGCGGCTGCCCGAGGCCATTGATCGACTGCCCATCGAAGAGTTGCTCATCGACCCCGACGAAATCACCGAGGTGCTGGTTACTGCAGTACCTCAAACCGCGCTCTTTGCCGCCCGATTTCGTGAGTGTGCGGCACGAGCGCTCTTGCTGCCGCGACGCCGACCCGATCAGCGCACTCCGCTGTGGCAGCAGCGACAGAAAGCAGCCGACTTGTTGGCGGTGGCGGCGAAGTATCCGACGTTTCCAATTCTGCTCGAGACGAGCCGGGAATGTTTGCAGGATGTCTTCGACGTGCCTGCCTTGCGTGACGTGCTTACCCAATTGCGATCTCGGGCAATTCGAATGGTCAGCGTCGACACACCAAAGGCGTCTCCATTCGCCCAGAGCCTGCTCTTCAACTGGATTGCCGCCTACATGTATGAAGGCGATGCTCCGCTCGCCGAACGGCGCGCTGCGGCACTCGCGCTCGATCGCGACCTGCTCGACGACCTGCTCGGCTCCGAAGAGTTGCGCGAACTGCTTGACGCCGAAGTTCTCGCCGAGGTCGAACTCGAATTGCAGTGCGTCGCTGAGGGGCGTCGTGCGCGTAGCACCGACGAGGTACATGACGTATTGCGTCGAGTCGGTGATCTCAATCTCGACGAGGTGTCGTTGCGCTGCGAAGTAGATGCCAAAGTCGCACTCGACGAACTCGTCGCCCAACGACGTGCCATTCAGGTGGTTGTTGGCGGCGAGCAGCGTTATGCGGCCGCAGAGGATGCCGCGCGCTACCGCGACGCACTGGGGTGTGCGCTGCCGCTCGGCCTGCCGCAAGCATTTACGGATCCCGTTGAGGCTCCCCTCGGTGAGCTCGTTACTCGCTTCGCGCGCACACGGGCACCATTCGTAACCCGTGACGTCGCCTTACGACTCGGAATCAGTCTCGAACGTGCGGCAGTGGCACTGGCCGGACTTGAAGCAGCACATCGGGTGGTGCGCGGAGAGTTTCGCCCGCTGGGGTCCGAGCGAGAGTGGTGCGACACCGAAGTGCTGCGCCTTATCCGCCGCCGATCGCTGGCGCGTCTGCGCAAGGAAGTGGAGCCCGTCGATCAGTTGACGTTCACGCGATTTCTCGCCGAGTGGCATGCATTGATGGCTCCTGCTTCGGGTGGCGATGCGCTGGTCGAGGTGCTGGCCACCTTGTCAGGGGCATCACTCGTGGCATCGACTCTCGAAACTGACGTGTTGCCCATGCGAGTGCGCGGCTACCGGCCCGTCTTGCTTGACGACCTCTGTACCAGCGGAGAAGTGGTGTGGATTGGCGCTGGTTCGCTCGGCGGTAACGACGGGCGCATTCGACTGTTCTTTGCCGATCAACTCGCCACGCTGTTGCCTGCGTTTGAACGCGCCGAACACGTTGAAGGGCAGTTGCACGACCAGATACGCACCGCGCTCGCCGAACTCGGTGCAAGTTTCTGGGGGCAATTGCGTGCTGCAGTGCGCGGTGCAACCGACGCTGAGTTACTCGCTGCATTGTGGGATCTCGTCTGGTCTGGTGAAGTTACCAACGACTCGCTTGCCCCGTTGCGGGCGATGCTGCAAGGTGCACGCACGGGCAAGAGCGCACGGGCTCTACCGGCAGCGTCGCCGTCGCGTCGCGCTGCAGCACGACTCGTGCGACCACGCCATTCGCGATCGCAGGGCACCTTGCGTTCTGGCCCGCCAGCAGCACAAGGCCGGTGGAGTCTCGTTCGTCAATTCGTCGATACATCGGTTTCCAGCACGCAATCGGTGCACGCGCTGGCACTGCAGATGCTCGAGCGCCATGGTGTGCTCACCCGCGAGGCGGTGCTTGCCGAGGGTGTTCGTGGCGGCTTTGCGGGTGTCTATGGTGTGTTGAAGGCGCTCGAAGAACGCGGCACGGTACGTCGCGGATACTTTGTCGATGGTCTGGGAGGAGCGCAGTTTGCCGTGCCTGGCGCTGTCGACCGATTGCGCGCCTGTAAAGACGTGTCTGAACTCGACGACGACACTGCGCCTCTGGTGATGGCAGCCACGGATCCCGCCCAGCCATACGGGGCGAGCATCGATTGGCCGACTACCAATGGTCGGCCGATGCGCAGCGCGGGTGCCATGGTCGTGTTGCACCGAGGAGACGCAATCGCCTGGTACGACGTGCGCAGTCATCATTTGGTGACCTTCGAGCACAGGACGCACGCGTCGACGCGCTCGGTGCTCGCCGAAGCACTGCGCACCTTGGTGAAAGATGGCCGTGTGCGCACCGTGGAGATTCGCAAGATCAACGGCGAAGCGCATGACGATGCGACGATGCCAACCGTTGCAATCGCCGATGAACTCATGCGCGAAGGTTTCGTGCGGGGCTATCGAGGTCTGGTGTTGCGCGACGGCGAAGCGACTTGACGAGTCGGCTCGGCGAACACTTTACGTTGAATCGGTCAGCCGGGCTCTACGGCCCGACGTTGCGCAGTCCTGCCCAGGCGAGCATCGCAAGACGTTTGCCGACCACGCGCGGGTCGAAGGCTTCGCCACTCAAGACGAGCTGTCGACTGACGCTTTCTGACATACCTACAAGTGCATACGCCAACAATCGCTGATGCTCGGCATCAATATCGGCGTCGATGAGCGGGGCAATCGCTTCGGCGACCTTGCGCTCGACATTTCGCACGGCGGTGGCGAATTCTTCGTCATTGCGCGCACCGCTTCCAAACAACAACACGAATGCATCGCGGTTTGCGCCGACCCACTCGAAGTAGGCGATAACGCCTGCTTCGGTTTGTGCACGTCCGTCTTCGGCGTCGGTGGTGGCCTTGCTCACCGCAGTGAGCATCGATGACGCGAGTTCATCGATCAACGACAGGTACAGCGCCCGCTTCGAGGTGAAGTGTTGGTACAACACCGGTTTGGTGACGCCGGCTGCCAGTGCGATGTCGTTCATCGATGCCGCATGAAACCCGCGCACGGCAAAGGCGTGCAGGGCGACCTCGAGAATCTGAGTGCGGCGCTGGGCGGCGGGAAGCCGTGTATTCATGTGTTGCCCGAATCGGGCTTCTTCATCGCTTCGTCTTCGCGCCGAGCGGCCCGCACTCCGTAGGTAATGACGATGCTTGGGGCCAGGATTACCGAACCAACGACGAGGGCAATGCCACTAATGAGGTGCATGGCATGTGTCAGCCCCCACCACAGACCGACGAAGAACGTGACGACCGAAACCACGTAGAGCCCGTATCCCGTGCGCGAAGCCAGGGTGTTCCAGCGGGCGATAGTTTCGCGCCGTTCCACCACCGGATCAGTCATTGGTTTCTGGTCGGGTGCGTCGTTCATGGCGTGCCGTAAATCTACGAGCCGACTCGTTGGTGACGGGCGTGTTGCGGCGAAGGTCGCTCTTAGGCTGATTTGCGCGTGAAAGCGAACACTGAGGCCGACACCTCGGCGATTCAGTTGCAGAATGCAGTCGTCGCACCAGCCGGTTATCCGGCCTTGGCTGGCGCCTCGCTCGAAGTGCGCACCGGCGAACTCGTGGCCCTGCGCGGCGTCAACGGCGCAGGAAAGTCAACATTGTTGCGACTGTGTGCTGGCTTGGCGCCGCTCGCCCGTGGCAGTGCCCGAGTATTTGGTGTCGATCTCGCTGCTGATCGTGACGCCGTACGTCGGAGTGTCGGGTTCGTCGGTCATCGCAACGGTTTGTATGGCGAGCTCACCGCTCGCGAAAATATCTCGTTCGTCGCGGATCTTGTCGGCGCATCGCGTGACGAAGTTGCAGAAGTGCTCGAAGTCTTTGGTCTTGGTGGTCGTCTGGCTGAGACGCGAGCAAATGCACTCTCGGCCGGTCAGCGTCGACGCACCGCGCTGGCGACGCTTGCGATTCGTCGGGCGCGACTTTGGTTGCTGGATGAACCGCACGCCGCCCTCGATACACAAGCGCGCCAGCAACTCGAACAGGTTCTGCTGCAAGCGACGCAAGCTGGCGTGACCGTCGTGTTCACCACCCACGAACCCCACACCGACGGACGCCTGCCCATGCGCACGATCACGCTCGATGCAGGAAGGGTCGTTTCGGATCATGCGTAACACCTGGGCAGTCGCCCGAAAAGATCTGATGATCGAGTGGCGCGCTCGTATGTTGCTGGTGCGGGTAATGCCATTTGCGCTGCTCGTGCTCGTGCTCTTTGCAGTGGCACTCGACTCTGAGGCCTTGCTCGAGCGTGCAGCCGCCGGGCTGGTGTGGCTCGCGATGATGTTCGCCGCACTTCTCGTGGTGCAGCGGTCGTTCGACATTGAAACCGCCGATGGCGCACTCGACGTGCTGCTTACGGCGGTGGTCGAGCCGTCTCGAGTGTTTCTCGGCAAGCTCATCGCCATTACGTTGCAGCTCGCGGCGCTTGCCTCGGTGTTGATCGGTGGTGCGGTTGTGCTCTACGGCGTGCGGATAGATGCCGGTGGTCTCGTGCTGTTGGTCACTACGACCGTTACCGCAGTTATTGGTCTCGCTGGCGTCGGTACTCTCTATGGCGCTGTGGTTGCTCAACTCACCGGGCGCGACACGCTTCTGCCACTTCTCGCCATGCCGGTGCTGGCACCGCTTCTGATCGGCGCGTCACGTGCCACCGAAGCTGCCTTTGGTAGCCAGAGCATCGACCTTGCCACTGGTTGGGCGTGGAATGCACTTCTCGCGGTCTTTGCCGTGGTGTTCGTGTCGGCTGGCTCGGCGGCGTTTGCCACTCTTACTGAGACTGACGCGTGAGTTTGCGACCATGACCAACACACTTCCTCCAGCGAACCCACCGCTTGCCGATGCCCTGTCGAGTCGTGGCACCGGCACCACAGCGACGCGCGTTGTCGGACTGCTCGCCATCGTGACACTTGCATGGGTGGTGGTAAGTGCTTTGTTCATTACTCCCGCCGACTCGGTGCAGGGTGATTCGGTGCGCATCATGTATGCCCATGTGCCGAGTGCCTGGCTTGCTTACCTCGCGTTCATCACCACGGCAGTTGCTTCTGCGTTGTCACTGGCAAGGCGTCACCGCACGCTCGGATTCGACCGAGTCGCAGGTGCCTCGGCAGAAGTCGGCGTGTTGTTCATGGGTCTGGCGCTCGTCACTGGCAGTCTCTGGGGCCGTCTTACTTGGGGCACGTTCTGGCAGTGGGATCCGCGTCTTACGACAACGTTGTTTCTCTTCATTACCTATGTGGGTTATCTCGCGGTGCGACGCATCGATGCTTCGCCCGAGCGCCGCGCGAGGCGCAGTGCCGTGCTGGCGCTGTTGGCCGTGCTGGAAATTCCGCTCGTGCACTTCTCCGTGGTGCTGTGGCGATCGCTGCATCAGGAGGCGAGTGTTCTGAATCCCGACGGTGACGTGCGCCTCGACGGCCTCATGCTCTTCACGCTGTTTTCGGGTGTCGTCGCGTTCACCCTGCTCTTCGTGTGGTTGGTGATTCATCGTCAGCGCCTGCAGACGCTGCTCGATTTGCAGGGCACAGTTGGCCTCGACGCAGCAATCGCAGCTCGCCAAGCAGAGTCGAAGTCATGAAAGACCTCGGCTTCATCGTGCTGAGTTGGGCGCTGACCCTTGGGTCTATTGCATTGCTGGGGGTTGCCACGATTCGTCGCGCCAAGGTGCTCGCAACACGAATTCCCGACGAACGAAAGCCGTGGCTCTAACACTGATGGAACTCACGCCCCGCGCCGAGCCACCAGCAGCGAATCGTCGTCGGATGTTGCCAGCCGTAATCGCAGGGCTGGCGGTGTTGGCGGGCATTGGAATCATTGCGGTGTTTCTCACGTCATCTATCGACTACTACTGCAACGTCGATGAAATCGGCGTGCGTGAAGGCTGCGACGACACGCGACGTGTTCGTGTGCAGGGCACCGTCGACGAAGGGAGCCTTGAACAGCGCATGAATACCACGGCGTTCGTGATGTCATTCAACGGTGCATCATTGCCGGTTATATACGACGGTGAGCCGGGCGGCATCTTTCAGGAATGTATTCCCGTCGTGGCCCATGGTCGCGTAGTTGATGGCGTGTTGCTTGCGACCCGCATCGAGGTGAAACACTCGAACGAGTACGAAGCCGAGAACGCCGAACGAATCACCGAAGCCGAGACGACGGCGTGCTCGTAGCGAGCACCGTGGCCCAATT
>CAYFNN010000017.1:16127-18350 GCA_964344465.1 uncultured Bifidobacterium sp.
CGAATCACCGAAGCCGAGACGACGGCGTGCTCGTAGCGAGCACCGTGGCCCAATTGGGCAGGGGAGTTCTGCTGCTCGGTTTCGTGGCATCGTTCTTCGGCGCGTTCGCTGCGGCGGTCGGAGCCAAGCGCGGTGATCAGCGAACGTTGCGACTGGTGCCGCGCTTCGTCGTGATCTCCGTCAGCGCTGCGATTGCCGCTTTTGCGGTGATGGAGTGGGCGATGATCACTCGCGACTTCTCGCTTGACTACGTGCAGAAGGTTGGTTCTCGCAGTACACCAGCGCTCTACAACTTCGCCGCAGTGTGGAGCGCACTCGAAGGCTCGATTCTCATGTGGGTGCTCGTGCTCGCCGGCTATGCAGCTGCGGCAACCTGGTGGATGCGTCGGCGCATCAATGAGCCACTCGTCGGTTGGGCTCTCGCCGTGCTGCTAGCCGTGCTTGCGTATTTCTTCTTGCTGTCGTTCGGTCCGGCGAATCCATTCGTCGTTGGTGCGCCAGGGGTGAGCGATGGTCCAGGACCGAATCCGTTGCTACAGAACCACTTGCTGGTGATGTTTCATCCGCCGATTCTCTATCTCGGTTATGTCGGCATGACCGTGCCGTTCGCCTTTGCAATCGCGGCACTTATTACGGGCAAGGTCGATGATGGCTGGTTGCACGTGACGCGTCGTTGGACGCTGGCCGCGTGGGGGTTTCTCACGTTCGGTATTGCATTGGGTGGCTGGTGGAGCTACGAGGTGCTCGGTTGGAGCGGTGTGTGGGCGTGGGACCCGGTGGAGAATGCCTCGCTCCTGCCGTGGATCACCGGCACCGCATACATCCACTCGGTGATGGTGCAAGAACGGCGTGGTCTGTTACGGGTGTGGAACGTGTCGTTATTGATTGCGACGTTCAGTCTCACGATTCTCGGAACATTTCTCACTCGTTCTGGTGTGCTCAACAGCGTGCACGCATTCTCGGAGAGCGACATCGGGCCATGGTTGCTGGCGGCATTCGGCGCAATCGTGGTGGTTTCGCTCGTGTTGGTGTTCTTACGTGGCGATCAATTGCGCGCATCAGGCACCGTCGAATCGGTCTTCTCGCGTGAGGGTGCGTTTCTCGTGAACAACATCTTGTTTGCGGTGTTCGCATTCGTCGTGCTTCTCGGAACGGTGTTTCCACTCATCATCGAGGCACTTCAACAGCGCCAAATCGTGGTTGGTGAGCCGTTCTTTGATCGGTTGACGGTTCCGATTGGAATCACGATGTTGTTCATCATGGCAGTTGCCCCTGTCTTGCCGTGGAAGAAGAGTGGTCGCGATGCGCTCGGGCAGCGACTCTTGGCGCCTGCCATCGTCGGCGTACTGGCGCTTGCAGTCTCGGTGTTCGTCGGTGCGACGGGTGTGGCGCCGCTACTGGCATTCGGTCTCGGTGGTTTTGCAGCGGGCAGTGCTCTGGCGCAATTGGGTCGCGCAATACGCGCGCAGCGACTGAACGGCTTTGTTGGTCGTGCCAACGGCGGCATGATTGTGCACCTTGGTGTGATTCTCATTTGTGTCGCATTGGCGGCCTCCAACTCCTTCACCCGCAGCCAGGAGATTGATCTCGTGCTCGGCCGCGAGGCATCTTTCGCTGGTCACACGTTTGAGTTGGTCGGCTTTGAGGAACGTACGGACGCACGCAGCACGTCGGTGCAGGCCTTGGTGAGTATCGATGGCGGTCGGGCCTATGCGCCGGCCATCACGAAGTTCACCCGTATCGGCATGAACGTGGGCACCCCGTCGGTGCGAACGAGTCTGACGCACGACATTTATCTCACGCTCGAACCACCAGTGCGTCAGGATTCGGGGCAGGCGCGCATCAAAGTGTTCGTCAAGCCAATGATTCTGTGGCTGTGGATCGGCACCTTCGTGATGGTCGCCGGAACCGCATTGGCCATCGTGCCGCGCCGCCGACGCAACAGGGAGAACGACGTGACGAGCGCCGCTGGCCATTCGCAAGAGAGCACGGTGTCAGCGTGAAAGTTGCCCGCCTCGGGGCACTCATCGCCGCGCTGGTGATTGCAGCCTTGGTCGCCGTGCTCGTCGTGAGCGACGGCGACGAGGAGGTGGGAGCTCGGTCACCTTTGTTGGGTCAGCCGGCGCCCGCGGTGCTCACCACCACGATTGATGATCAACCTTTTGATCTTGCGAGACGCAAGGGCTCATGGATCGTGCTCAATTTCTTCAACAGCACGTGCGT
>CAYFNN010000018.1:0-16976 GCA_964344465.1 uncultured Bifidobacterium sp.
GTGGAAGACCAACCCCAACGCGATGGCCACGCTGCACGCCAACTGCCTCTTCACCAACACTGCACTCACCGCCGACGGCGATGTGTGGTGGGAAGGCATGAGCGACGAGCCGCCCGCACGTGCCACCGACTGGAAGAACAACGCCTGGACTCCCGAAACCGATACACCAGCCGCTCACCCGAACGCGCGATTCACTGCGCCAGCGTCGCAGTGCCCGGCGATTGCACCCGAATGGCAAGACCCCAAGGGCGTGCCCATCTCGGCGATTCTCTTTGGCGGTCGTCGTCGCAGCACCGTGCCACTCGTGACCGAGTCATTCGACTGGAATCACGGTGTATTTCTCGGTTCAATCATGGCGAGTGAAACAACTGCCGCCGCTGGTGGCGCTCTCGGCAAACTGCGCTTTGATCCGATGGCGATGCTGCCGTTCTGCGGCTACAACATGGGCGACTACTTCGCTCATTGGTTGAAGATTGGCAAGCAGGCTGACGCCAGCAAACTGCCGAAGATCTTCTTCGTCAACTGGTTCCGTCGTGGTGACGATGGCCGATTCTTGTGGCCGGGGTTCGGTGAGAACTCGCGTGTTCTGAAGTGGGTGTTCGAACGAGTTGACGGCAAGGCGGCAGCGCGCCGTACGCCAATTGGACACCTACCTGATGCGAAGGCGATCGACACCACTGCGCTTGACGTGCCTGCGAGCGACCTCGAGGAGATTCTCTCGGTTGATGTTGCGGGTTGGCGCGACGCCATCGAACAGATCAAGCAGCACTATGCATCGTTCGACGGCCACGTGCCAGGCGAACTGCAGACGTCGCTCGCAACGCTCGAGCGCGAACTCGCCTAGCGACACGCGCCGCTGCGCTGTGCCGCGCACCGCGTTGGCGCAGCGCGATTCAGCCCTGGCCGACGAGCATCGCGCGGATGCCAAGGCCCATGATGAAGAGCCCGCCAAAGCCGTAGAGCAAATACACCTTTGACTTCAGCTGGGCGCGATACGAATAGATGATCGCAACGGCGATGATGCCAACAAAACCGTAGAAGGCGTGAAACTGCGGGAACACCTGATTCTCGACGTTGACCATCGCCACGCCGAGCGCGACCTGCACGAACACCGTCAACTGCGCCAACGTGGTGAACCACCACATCGCACGCAAACGAAACGACGCAGATTTGTGCGCCGCCAACGCCCAAAGACCGGCCATTGCATTGCTGATGATTACGACCCAGGCGAACCCGTTGTGCGCCTCGGTGAGCGTCGAGGCAATCAGTGGCGACATCACCCGACGAATCTACCGAATGAGCGTGTTCGCCTCGCGCCCACCCTCGAGCAGCGCAAGTGAACCATCGGCGCCAACCTCAACGATGGTCACCGATGCGTTGTCGACACTGCGAATCACGAGCCGATCATCGCCGAGAGCAGCACCGATTACTGCGTTGATTGCCACGAAGTGCGAGAACGCAATCGTGTCGACCCGTACCGCGCGTGCCCAGCCCACCAGCGCGTCGCGAAAATCACGATAGGTAGCGCCGTCACGTTCGATGAGCTCGGCCCAGGTGCCCTGCATCGCCCGCCGCAACCATGTGATGCGATCACTCATGTCGACACCGACCGGCGACGGTATCTCGGCGATGCGCGACTCAACCTTGGCCGTAGTACCGGTCGCGTTCTCGAATGCCGCGGCGGTCTCTCGACATCGCAGCAACGGGCTCGTCACGACATCGACGTCGAACACGCTCCATCTGGCTTCTTGCAGGCGCACCACCAACCGCGCTGCCGTGGCAGCGGCCTGCTCACGACCAAGAACGTCGAGCGAGGGATCAATCGCGGTATCCCAACCCGCAGCTGCACGGCCGTGCCGCACGAGATACAACAGCGCCATGGCGCTAGTCGAGCAGTGTCGTGCGGCGCGCCGGTGCCGACGCACCCAGCTTGATGAACCATTCGGTACCGAAGGCACGACGAAACGAGTCGTCCGACAACTCGGTTGCGAACCCGGTGTCGTTGGCCTGACTCGCATGGGCAGCAATCGCGCGGCGCTTGGCGTCGAGATGCTGCGAAACATCGATGTGGTGGGTGATGTTGACCTCGGGCTCGCCCATCGGGTTGCCATCGTCGGCCGGCTCACGAGGATCAAAATCGTTGTCACCACCGTTCTTCTTCGACCACTCGAAGGCTTCAACGTAAAAATCGCGATTGAGCGTTACTTCCAAGAAGTCGTCAACCCCGGCGATCGCCGCCGCGCGACGAGCAGTTTTGTGCACGTGCACGTGGTCGGGGTGCCCGTAGTTGCCGTGCCAGTCGTATCCGATCAACACCAGTCGATCGGTGGTTCGGCGTTCGTCGCCAACGATACGAGCCAGTCGCGCCGCAGCTTCTTCAATATCCGAACGAATGAAGGCGCCCGGGTCATTGTTCTGTGGCCAGCCAGTCATGCCACTGTCGACGTAGCCGAGCCACTCATGGCGTGCCACGCCAAGAATCGATACCGCCTGCGCCAACTCCGCTCGTCGGCGCTCAAGCAGCTGTTCGGGGGTGGTGATGTCGGCAGGCTTTTCGCCATGACGACCATCAGTCGCCGTGACGAGCACCAGTCGATGACCAGCCGACGCATACTTGGCAATGGTGCCACCACTACTCAGACACTCGTCATCAGGGTGAGCATGCAGAAAGACGATGGTTGCCATCTGTTGCCTACGACTGCTTGGCGGCGCCCGACGCGATGAGTGCGTCGATGCGAGCGGAGTCGACACCCCAGTCAGCGAGCACGGCACGAGTGTGCTGACCAGCATGTGCAGGCGGCTGCGGAGTGGCGGTCGATGAACGTGAATAGCGCGGCGCGGGTGCCGGTTGCGTCACACCGCCGATGTCGATGAATGTGCCCCGGGCGCGGTTGTGTGGGTGCTCTGCCGCCTCGCTCATGCGCAAGACCGGCGCGTAACACACATCGCTACCTTCCATGATCTGGTTCCACTGGGCGCGAGTTTTGGTGAGAAATACGGCGGCCAGTTTTTCTTTGAGCATCGGCCACTTGGTGCGGTCCATCTGTGCGGCAAGTTCGCTGTCGCCTGCGAGACCCGTTTTTTCCAACAACAGTGCATAGAACTGTGGTTCAATCGAACCAATTGACACCCACTCGCCATCGGCGCACTCAAACACGTCGTAGAAATGCGCGCCGGTATCGAGCAAGTTGGTGCCACGTGCGTTCTCATCGAACATGCCGATGTTCTTGAATGCCCAGAACATGCTCATCAGCACCGCCGAACCGTCAACCATCGCTGCATCGACGACCTGGCCTTTACCTGAGCGCTGGGTCTCGAGCAACGCACACACCACGCCATAGGCCAGCAGCATTCCCCCGCCGCCGAAGTCGCCCACCATGTTGAGCGGTGGTGTCGGCGCTTCGCCCGCACGACCGAAGTGCGCGAGTGCGCCCGCCAACGCGATGTAGTTGATGTCGTGCCCGGCTGCGTTGGCATAAGGGCCCTCTTGACCCCAGCCCGTCATTCGCCCGAACACCAGCCGCGGGTTGCGCGCCAAGCATTGCTCGGGGCCAACCCCGAGACGTTCCATCACACCGGGGCGAAAACCTTCGATGAGCGCATCGGCCCGCTCAACGAGTTGCAACAACGTTGCTGCACCGTCGGGGTGTTTCAAGTCGAGGGCGATGTTGCGCCGTCCACGCTGCAGCACGTCCCAATGCGCGCCACTTGCACCATCGCGCACTGCTTGGGTGCGCTCGACGCGCACGACTTCGGCTCCCATGTCGGCAAGCATCATCGCGGCGAAAGGGCCGGGGCCGATGCCGGCAATCTCGACGATGCGGAAACCGTCGAGTGGGCCGGCCACGCGCGGCTACTTCTTCAGTGCGAAGTTGGCGATGGTGTCAACGATGTGTGGCCACAACGGCTTGGGCACGTCATGACCCATGTCATCGACCATCACCAACTGAGCACCAGGGATGATCTCGGCCGTGCGCTTTGCCGCGACCGGCGAGATGAGCGTGTCGTCGTTGCCATGCAACACCAGCGTTGGCACGCGCAATGCGGCGAGCGCCTCGGTGCGACGGCCGCTCGCGTAGATTGCCGCCATCTGGCGTGGCGAACCCTGCGGGTAGAACGAGCGGTCGAAATCTCGTGCAGCATTCTTGCGCGACAGCTCATCGCTGCGGTACTTCTTTGACTGAAACGCCTGATACACAACCGAGTGCTCGATGTAGCCGGCGCGATCTGAAGGTGGAATCGACATCAACGCGTTCATTGCTTCGGGTGCCGACTGCATCGTCTCGGGCTCGCCGGGCATCGACATCACCGAAATAAGCGATGCCGTGCGGGTCGGATGCTCAATTGCGAACACTTGCGCGATCATGCCGCCCATCGACGCGCCCATGATGTGGGCTTTGGCGATGCCGAGGTGGTCAAGCAGACCAACCGCATCGGCCGCCATGTCAGAAAGGGTGTACGGCACCGGCGGCATTGGTTGTTCGGTGAGAGCCGCTGCAACCACTGCTCCAGCGTCGACCTCGACGCCATCGAGTTTGGTCGTGAGACCGCAGTCGCGATTGTCGAAGCGAATCACGAAGAGCCCACGATCGGCAAGCATCTGCACGAACTCTGCATCCCATGCCACCATCTGGGCACCGAAGCCCATAATCAGCAGCAGCGCTGGGTTTGTTGCCGAGCCGAACGTGTCGAACTCAACTTCAATCGGCAGTGTTTCCCATTTGTTTACGACGGCGCGTGGCATGCCTTCACGGTAGCGTTTCGCCGTGCCGCAGGTCGCACGCGCGCCGGGTCGCGTCAATCTCATCGGTGACCACACCGATTACACGGGCGGTCTGGTGTTGCCGATGGCGATTGATCGCGCCACCACCATCGAATTCGAGCCGAGCAACGACGTGCTGCTGACGAGCGGCGACTTCGACGGCATGGTGCAGGTGCCGATGCACGCCATGACTGCACCAGCGGGTGTCGGTTTACCGCGAGAGCCCGATGGAAGTATGTCGGCCAGCTTTTCCCCCGCGGCAGTCACCCCGACGTGGGGCCGATACGTGGCCGGTGTCGCATCAGCGATGATCGAACGTGGGTTTTCGCCGCGCGGTTTCAAAGGTCGCGTTTCAACAACGGTGCCAATTGGTGGCGGACTCTCGTCGAGTGCTGCACTCGAAGTGGCGGCGGCACTCGCTTTCGGCATCGATGCCGATGTCGCCACCGTCGCCGCAGTGTGTCGACGCGCCGAACATCTCGCCACCAATGTGCCGTGCGGCATCATGGATCAGCTGACCTCGGTGGCAGGCATTCGTGATCATGCACTGCTCATCGACTGCCACTCGCTCGACATCACTCCGGTAGCGATGCCCGAATCGGCGAGCGTCTGGGTAGTGCCCGTATCGTCGCGCACGCTCGACGGTAGCGAGTACCCGACGCGTGTCGCACAATGTGCAGCGGCCGAACGCGAGATCGGCCCGCTGCGACTAGCCGACCTGGCGATGGTCGGGGGAATTTCAGATTCGATCATTCGTGCCCGTGCCCGACATGTCGTGAGCGAAAACCTGCGCGTGCGAGATTTCGCTGCGGCACTTTCTGCGGGCGACCTGCGCGAGGCAGGCATCATCATGTACGAAGGTCACCGCAGTTTGCGCGATGACTTCGCCACGTCCACCCCACGAATGAATGACGCCGTCGAAGAAATAGCGAAGGTGCGCGGCGTGCATGGGGTGCGAATGACAGGCGGAGGATTCGGCGGCTGTGTCGTGGTGCTAGCCGACGATGATGTCAACCTCGCGGCGCCACTCGAGGGCCGGCTGCAGGGTATGCGCGTGCGAGCCGCCGACGGCGCGTCTCGTACACCGCTGTCGTAGCCTGCCACCCGTGACGAACGAGGCGCTGCTCGCCGACCTCGACGACGACCAGCGACGCGCGGTCACCTGCCCGCCAACTGCCACCATCGTGCATGCTGGTGCCGGCTCGGGTAAGACGCGCGTGCTCACGCACCGCATCGCCTGGCGAGTCGCGCAAGGCACCGCCGACCCGTCGCGCGTGCTCGCCATCACCTTCACTCGAGAAGCCGCTGCCGAAATGCGCCGACGCCTCCGCACGCTCGGCGTAGTGCGCAACCATCGGCCAGGCGACGCCGACTCGCCCACCATCGGCACGTTTCACTCGGTCGCACTGGCGTTGCTACGACGTCGCGCGAGCGACACCTCGGCCGCAATGCCCAACGTGGTTGGCAACCGACTCTCGCTCTTGCAGGAAGCAATGGGCGACAAGACCGCGCTACGTCAACGCCAGATAACGCTCGCCGAAATCGACTGGGCGCATGCGCGCATGATTCCGCCCGAGCGTTACGCCGACGAGGTGCGACGCGCGCAACGGACGGTCTCGCTCGAACCCGCCGCTGTTGCCACCGCATATCTGGCATACGAACAACTGAAACGCAAACGCGGTCTCGTCGACCTTGATGACCTGCTTTTGAATGCGACTCGCGCCATCCACGAGCGAGCCGACTTCGCAGCAGCGACTCGATTTCGCTTTCGACACATTTTTGTCGATGAAGCCCAAGACATGAACCCGCTGCAGTACGCCTTCTTCGAAGCATTGCGCGGTGACCGCGGCGATGTCTTCGTCGTTGGTGATCCGCTGCAGGCGATCTACGGGTGGAACGGCGCCGACCCCGCACTCTTCACGAGCCTGCCCGATGCGTTGCCGAGTCCAACCGTGCTCTCACTGCCCAACAACTACCGCTGCTCGCCGCAGGTGTTGTCGGTGGCCACGCATGTTGCGCGGCACAATGGCACCGAACCCGATGTTCGCGCACGACGAGCCAACGGTCTACCCGCAGTGTTCATCGAAGCGGCTGACGAAGACGACGAGTTGTCACAGGCGTATCTCATCGCAATGCATCACGCGAGGGAAATTTCACCAACACAACGCTCGGCTCGCGATGCTTCACGCATGACACTGGGATCTGTGGCGGTGTTGGCCCGCACACACCAGCAGCTTGAACCATTGGCCCGCTGGCTCGAACGGAGCAACGTCGCCGTGGTGACACGCCGTATCGATGCGTCGCGCGCAACCGCAATCGACGAGGTGGCTGATTGCCGCACCCGACACGACTTGGTGGTTTGGGCAGCCGATGTGCTTGTCGAGTCTGACAACGACGCACAGCGTGAAGTAGCCACACAAGTGCAGGAGTTTCTGCGTTCAGCAACCACCGGCACGGTCGACGGCAGAACCGCCGCTGCATGGCTGCGTGCCGTTCAACACCAGCCCGTGAGCCACGGTGTCGAACTTCTCACCTTTCATGCCGCCAAGGGTCGCGAGTTCTCGGTGGTCGTGCTTCTCGGCGCCGATCGCGGGCTCTTACCTCACGCCAATGCCGTGACTGCGGCACAACTCGCCGAAGAAGCACGTCTGGCGTATGTCGCGTGCACACGTGCGGCCGACCAGCTGTATGTCTTGCGGGCGCGACGACGACGCGGCAGGGCCGCCACGGTCAGCCCGTTCTTCACCGATCTGCCCGACGATGTGCAACGTGTCGACGGGCAGGCTCCGACACCACCATCGGTTCTGCCGCAACTTTCGACTCCGCGCGCTGCCCAAAGCATCGCCAACGACGACTTGCGCCGACGCCTGAGACTCATGCGCGACGACATCGCCCGCGTCAACTTCTGCCTACCCGAAGTCGTGCTGAGCGATGCAGAGATTCTTCGCATCGTCGATGAGCGGCCGGCCGATCTCGAGCATCTGGCACGCATTCTCGGGCCGCTCACGGCCCAACGGCTCGGCCCCTCAATCTTGCGCGAGACGGTGGCACTCGCATGACGAATCTCGCAGATGTTCGTTTCGCCGTCGTCGATACCGAGACCACTGGGCTATCGACTGACGACGATGTCGTGTTGCAACTCGGCGTGGTCGTCGTGCGCCACGACGGCACGGTCGAGCACGAATTCGCCACCTATCTGCGCAGGCGTACATGGGGCCTCGGCCACGTCGGGGCGTACCACGTGCATGGCATCACCCGCCGGCAACTGCGCAGCGGCATGAAGCCCGCCGAGGCGCTCGAGATGCTCAACGTGCTGATCGCCAGTTGTGTGTTCGTCGCACACAATGCCAAGTTCGATCTCGGTTTTCTGCGTGCCGACTCTGCCCGGCTCGGCGTGCCGCTACGTGTCACTGGTCCTCTGTGCACGCTCGT
The DNA here is from genome assembly GCA_964344465.1 of uncultured Bifidobacterium sp. Taxonomy (GTDB): domain Bacteria; phylum Actinomycetota; class Acidimicrobiia; order Acidimicrobiales; family Ilumatobacteraceae; genus F1-60-MAGs027. Next base: position 8,195 of record CAYFNN010000018.1, read on the forward strand.
GATGTCACGCAAACTGGATCCACAGCGAACTCAGTCGCACAAGCTGCGCGATGTGGCCGCACGCTACGGCAAGAGCACCGACCGACCACACGACGCACTCGCAGATGCCCAACTCACGGCCGCAGTGTTGCCCAATCTCTTGGCTGCACATCGCATTGACACCTACGAGCAACTGACTACTCACTTCAGCGCGTAGCCGCCAGCACGCGGTGTAGCACGGCGCAGCGACAAGTGCAGCGCACGATGCAGTGGCGGGTGTAGCGCTCGATGCAGTGGCAGGTTTAGCGCGCTGCGTAGCGCGCTCGCACCGCAGTTGCCGTACGAGCAGCGAGATCGACCCACTTCTCCGGGGTCAAGACCTGCACATTGGTGCCGCCACGCAACAACACGCGAGCCAGCCAGTGCTCCGACGTCACCCGCAAGACCACATCAACTGAGCCATCGCGGTTCTTGGTGCGCGAGACAATCGGATACTGCTCGGCGATCCACGTGGCATCGTCGCGCACCCGCAGCGTCACCGACTCATATTGATCGCCGAACCAATCTGCCGACGTTTCATCCGGGACTCGACTCGCCACATCGACCTGGTCGAAGACCTTGCCGGTACGCACCAGCGAGTTGATGCGATCAATGCGGAAGATTCGGGTGTCCCCCGACTTGTCGTCATCGGCCTGCACATACCAATGTCCCATGTCAGAAAACACTCGCAGCGGTCGAATGTTGCGAAACGACGACTCATTGCGGTTGGGGTTGAAGTACTCGATGCGCACTTCGGCCATTTCCTCAAGCGCACTGCGCAACTCGGCAACCTGCGGCTCGTCGGTCAGCTCGATGACCACCGGTTCTTCGTCGGTCGGCAAAAGACGCTCGAGCTTCTCGACTGCGCGTGCCAGTGTCGAGCGCTTCGGTGCACCCGGCAACTTCTGTGCCGCACGCACCATCGCGGTCAGGGCAAAGAGCTCGGCTGCACTCAACCGCAGTGGTCGCGAGAACATCGTCGGCATCTCGGCAATCACCATGTCTTCGTCGACGTATACATCGATGAGAGCATCGGGGGTATACGGCGGCACACCGCACACCGAGGCCATCTGAATGTCGGCAATCAGGTCTTCTTCGCTCATGCGAAACTGCGCAGCCATCGTCGCGATCTTCACCCGTTTGCGCACCATGAGCCACGGCAGCATGATGAGCAGCCCGGCGACGCGCTCAGATGCGCTACGCGGCCCGCGCCGCCGTGGTGCACGTGTGCTGGTCGTGCGCTTGACGGGTCTGCGTGCTGACGGTTTACGCGCCGCAGCTTTGCTCGTCGACTTGCGTGTTGCAGCCTTGCGTGCCGGCTTGCGCTTTTTCGTCGCCATCACTTCACCTCGGCGAGTTCATCGAGCCAGCCAGTTACAAGGTCGCGCACTTCGGGCGGCGAAACAACGACTGCCTTGTCGACCATCGCGAACAACCACAAGCGAAATGCGTAGTGGTTGCTGCACGGCACCTCGAACTCGGCAGAGCCATCATCATGTTGACGAACGATTGCACCGGCGCCGAATTCGCGCGTAACGCCGCGCACTTCAGAAGCGTCGACGCGCACCACCGCCACCGAGTGCTCGTAGTCCCCTGCAGCCATCATCTGGCGGTCGTTCGGCACCATCTTGGCGATGTCGAGACCTCGCGGCAGTTTGTATGAGCCGGCCTTGCCGACCTTCACGACTCCTTCGATGCGGTCGACGCGAAACACCCGCCGGGCGTCGCGCAAGTGATCGAAGCCAATCAGATACCAAAACCCTTTGCGCGCCAACATTCCGTAGGCATCGACGCTGCGCGGTTCGCCCTTGTAATCGAACATCAACGGTGCACGGTCGGCAATCGCCCCCATGATTACCGCGAGGTGCGGATCAGAGAACGGAATCGTCACCTGCTGAGCGAGCTTGGGGTTGGCGCGTTCGGCGCCAAGCTTCCAGAGCGCAGTTTCACCCTCTTGCGCGCCAAGGTGCACGGTCGAGGCCGCGAGATGCAGCGCCATCAACTCTTCCTCGGTGAACTCTGCATCAGACAACTCATAACTGCGGCGGTCGACGCGGTAGGCGGTCTCACCCGCTTGGTCGCCACCGAGTGTCTCGGTGAGAATCACGATGCCCATCTCACGCAACTCGGCTTTGTCGCGCTCAAATTGGGCGCGCGCTGCCTCGTTGTTGTCGCTGTATTGACGCGTGAGTTCGGCGCGAATTTGTTTCAGGGTGATCGGCCGGGTGCGCTGGGCGAGCAACGCCAGCAGATTCAACATGCGCTCGGCTGCTGCAATCTTCTGGGCCACGGGGCAACCGAGTGTAGTCAGGCCCCGCGCCAGCGGCGATGCATCGCTACCAGTTGTGTGGTCGAGGCGTCATGCGTGGCGTTCGCGGTACCACCCGTAGTGAGAGCAGCTGCAACGTCGCCAGCCAGACGCTTGCCAAGTTCGACACCCCATTGGTCGAAACTGTTCAAACCCCACATTGCACCTTGCACGAAGGTGGAATGTTCGTACAGCGCCACCAGCGCTCCGACTGCACCTGGCGTGAGTTGGGCGAAGAGCAGCGTGGTGCTCGGTCGATTGCCGGGTGTGGCGCGATGGGTGCGTAGTCGCGCCTCACCGCCGACTTCGTCTGCGGTCACACCGAAGGCGAGGGCCTGTGACTGGGCGATCATGTTGGCGATGAGCGCGTCGTGGTCGGCTGGCGCGTTGCCCAACGCACGACTGTGCGCGATGAAGTCACACGGCACGACCTGGTGGCCCTGGTGCAGAGCCTGAAACACCGCGTGCTGGGCGTTGGTGCCCACACCACCCCAAACGACCGCACTACTCGAGTCGAGTGCCTGACCGTTTTCATCGACCCATTTGCCGTTGCTTTCCATCACCAGTTGCGCGAGATAGCCGGGCAGCAGCGCGAGCGCGCGCGAATACGGCAGCACGGCCGTTGTCGGGTGGCCGAGCACGGCGGCATTCCACCACGCCACCAAACCAAAGAGCAACGCAACGTTTTCACGCGCCGGTGCCGTGGCGAAATGCAAGTCGACATCACGCATGCCGGCGCGCACCGCGTTGAACATCGGTAGGCCAAATGCGAGCGCCACCGATACCCCGACTGCCGAAGCGAGGGAATATCGCCCACCGACGCTCTCGGGCATGGTCAGCACCGTGCCGATCGGCAAGCCACTTGATGCAACGCGTTCTGGCTGGGCGGTGACTGCCACCAGATGTGCGCGCAGATCGCTGACACCACCTCTCTGCAACCATTCGGCCGCTCGCCGTGCATTCGCGAGCGTCTCGCTCGTGCCGAATGACTTCGAGCACACGACGAACATCGTGTGTTGCGGCCGTAGTCCGTCGAGTGCGCGATCGAGATCGAGCGGGTCGATGTTCGCGGCGAATCGCACCGTGCGAACTGGCGATTGCATTGCCGAGATCGCGTCGTACACCATTGCGGGCCCGAGGTCGCTGCCACCAATACCCAGGTTCACGATGTGCGTGATGCTGCTCGGCACGGCAGCAACGAAGTCACGCAGTGTGGTCTCGCCAGTCTGCACTTCGGCGCGAAGCCGCGCCGGGGCGGTGCGGTCGTCGGTGGCGCGCATCGCCACGTGCGTTACCGCCCGGTTCTCCGTGCGATTGATCGGTTCACCGGCCAGCATTGCATCACGACGGACGAATACTCCGCGTGCGTTCGCCTCGTCAATGAGTGCATCAAGCACCGCGGTGGTAATTGACTGCTTTGAGAAGTCGACGAACAGCTCGGTGCCGCCACACGTCAGTTGATGCGAAAGGTTGGTGGCACGTTGTGGGTCTGCGGCAAACAGTTCGCGCAAGGTGGTGGCGCACATCGCCTCGGCAAGTGTGGCGAGTGGGGCGGGCAGGCTGCGAGCGCTGCTCATCACTGCAACTAATCCTACTCGTGCGATTAGCGTCAAAAGCCGCTCATGAGTGACGCCACATCACGAAACGGTCTTCGGGGTACCGGCACATCGCGCGGCACCCTGAGCGGAGTCTCGGCATATTTGATGTGGGGCGTACTCACGGCCTATTGGAAACTGCTCGATGACTTTGACGCATTCGAGTTGATCGGTTGGCGAGTGGTCACTGCCGTAGTGCTGCTCTTCGTGCTAGTCGCAGTGCAGGGCAAGGTTCGAGTGGTTATCGCTGCGCTGGCAGATCCACAGATGTTGCTCAGGGTTTCGCTGGCATCGCTGTTGCTGGCAACAAATTGGACGCTTTATGTTTGGGCTGTCGTCAACGAACACGTCATCGAGACTGCACTCGGCTATTTCATCGCCCCGTTGCTGACCTCGTCGTTGGGTGTCGTCGTGCTGCGCGAGCCTCTACGTGCACTGCAGAAGGTCGCAATCGGCTTTGCCGCTGCAGCGGTGGCCGTGATGTCATTCGCCTACGGTCGCCCACCGCTCGTGGCTCTTGCGATCGCGGCATCTTGGGCGGTGTATGGACTCTTGAAGAAGCAGGTGTCGCTCGGGCCTGTCGAAAGCCTCACCGCAGAAACCATCGTGCTTGCAGTGCCGGCGTTGGTGCTCGTAGCCATGAGTTTCGGTCGCGCCGATGGCATACCCGCGACGGCCAGCGCCGGTCAGTGGGTGCTGGTGCTGTTCACGGGTCTCATCACGGCCGTGCCGCTGTTGCTCTTTGCGCACTCGGCGCTGCGGCTGCCGCTGACGATCATCGGCCCTCTGCAATATTTCGTGCCGGTCATCAATTTTCTGCTTGGTTGGCTGGCGTACAACGAAGATTTGCAGCCGAGTCGCGTCGTTGGATTCGTCTTGGTGTGGATTGGTCTTGGCCTGACGCTCTTCGACACGATGCGCCGCCGCGTTGCGGTGAGTTAGCGGTCTCGGTCGGCAACTAGCTATCGGCGGCGACTAGCTATCAGCGGCGACTACGGATCAGCCGACGGTGACGCGGGCCAAAGCGCTGCGGGCCATCGCCTTGTACACCTCGGCAACTGCACGCAATCGCGCACGATCACGCACGACCACCGCCAAGCGCGCAAAGCCGCCGATGACACCGTTCATCGCGTCGATCGCAGTTTGCAACGGCAATGACTCGGGCAGCTCACCGCGCTGTTGAGCATCGACACATAGCTCCTGCAGGAAGCTCTTCTGCCGTGTCGCCACGGTTTTCAACGCATCACGCAAATCAGGATGGTGTTCGGCTTCCGTCACCACACCGACCACGAAACTTGCCAGCGTCGGGTCGTGCTCGCTGAGATCGAACATCGCATCAAAAATCGAATCAAACCGCGCAAGAAATGACTCGTGCTGGTTCATGACCGACTCAAACGTGTCGTACACCTTGCGCTGCACATCGATGAAGACGGCTACGAACAACTCTTCCTTGCTCGGGAAGTAGTGGTAGATCGCCGCGGCCGTGATACCCGCTGCTTGGGCAATCTCACGATTTGTGGTGTTGTCGTATCCACGCGTGGTGAACGACTGTCGGGCGCCATCGAGAATGCGGCGCCTCGTGTCGCTGGCATCGCTCTGGCACGGTCTGCCAATTCGTCGCACCATGAGTGAGACGCTAGGCGCAGAAGGTTAAATCGAACGAGTCGCAGCGTCGCGCAATAGTGCGGCCATCTCCAGCGGACGGTCGCCCTGCACGCTGTGTCCGGCGCCATCGACAACATGCACCGTGGCATCCGCCCGACGACGACGCAGCTCGGCAACGTCGGCATCGTCGACAACTGGCGAGGCTCCCCCGCGCACGAGCGTGACTGGGCAATGCACTCGCTCGATCATCTCCCACATGCCTGCTGCCACGCTGGTGCCCGGTTCACGACGCGGATGACTGCGTCGGTCGTAGCGCCACACCCACGAAAAGTCGTCGAGTTGCCGGGCGTTGTGCAGAATTCCGCGACGCAACGACGATTGCGAACGGGTCGGGTTGTGCTCGATCGTGCGGGCGAGCAGGTCTTCGAAACTTGCGAATGACTGCGGACCATTGACGAAATCGGTGATCGCCTTCGATTTCTCGGGTGTGACGCCGGGTGTGATGTCGACCATTACGAGATGGTTCACCAGGTCTGGCCGCTGGTACGCAAGTGCCAACGTGGTGAGACCGCCCAGCGACATTCCGCACACCACATCGGCGCGCGGCGCCAGATGTTCGATTACCGGGGCGATGTCTCGTGCCAATGAACGCGGGGTGTAGTCGCCGTCGTCGCGCCACGACGAATGACCGTGGCCCGGGAGATCAATCGCAATCAATGGCTCGCCGAGTGCCAGTGCGACGGTATCCCACGTGTGGGCGTTCTGCGCACTGCCGTGTACCAACACCAAGCGCGGTGCTGAAGTGCCCCACTTCAGGGCGCTGATCGTGCGACCATCTTCGAGAGTGAAGCCGACGCGCGACACAACTGGTGACGATGAGACCGCGAGCCCGTATTCGGCGATGTTCTCGTGGAACAATGCGAATTCGTCGTAGGCAACCTTCTGGCGAGACTCGGGCTTTGTCATACGCAACTACTCACGGCACCGTAGTGGATGAGGGCACCGACGTGGCGGGCACCGTGGTGACGAGCGTTGAAGACCCCGGCAGCGTCGTGGTCGTCGGCACGGTTGTGGTGGGCACGGTTGTGTAGTTCGGATCAGGTCGGTCGGCAGGCGGCAACGGTGAACCATATTCCTCGGGCTCTTTCACGCCGTCGAACACATACATGCGATCGCGAAACTGCACGAGTGCCGGAAACAGCGTGGCCACCGACATCGGAATACGTATGCAACCATGCGACGCGGGCTTGAGCGGCACGAGAATTGCGCCGTGCACCGCGATGCCTTGGTTGAAATACACGGGGTTGTAGAGCGTGCCGAGTTTGGTTTCGCGCGTGCCAGATGATCGTTTGTAAAAGGTGAAGATGCCCGCGGGCGTCACCGAGTCGCCGCAGATGCCCACCTTTAGCGGCAGCGCGGCGGCAATCTGCTCGGGGCTGTCGTTGCCCTCTTCACCCGGGTCGATCACCACTTCTTCGCACCATGGTTGTCCGTCGCCGCTCGACATATGCGAGATCAAGGTCGGCTCTCCACCGAGAAACGTGACGATTACCTGCTCGGGCAAATACGCCTCAGCATGACGAGCCGTGTCAGCGTTGCGACGCGGGCGAATTTGAACATCGCCACGCAAGACTTCCCACATTTCGGGCGTAACCACACCGGTTGCCTTCTCGCGTGGCACTTTCATGACCAGCTTTTCGAACGCCCAAATTGCCTGAGTAGTAGAACGTCCAAAAACACCATCAATCGGGCCGGGAGCAAATTTCAATTCTGCGAGGCGCGACTGCAGCATGCGAACATCGTCGCCCTCGTCGCCATCCTTGAGCGACCGGGTTATCGGAGGCAGCACAACCGGCGCAGACGTCGTCGTTGTGGCGACAACTTGAGCACTCGGCGTGTTGGAGTCGACTTGTTCAAGCACCAACGCGACCACCACCATGACGATGAGCACCAGTGCCGCCGAAACGCCGAGCACACGGTTATTGGGTCGGGGTGTCGGCGCATCGGCCGGCAATGAGTCGCGCGCAGGTCTGCTGGGGCGTGACACCGTGACTACCTATTTCGGTCGTGCAGCGGTAATCGCGTTGAGTTCGCGTCGCAGGGCGAATGCTTCGCGCAGAATCTTGATGATGACCGACGGCTTCGAGAGCGTGGAAATACCACGTGTACGCGGGAAGTAGTCGACCCCGAACTGCACCAACGAGTAGCCAAGTTTTTTGGCACGCACCACAAGCTCGGCGTCGATGAAAGATCCTTCGCTCTTCAGTGTGATGTCATCGAAGAGGCGCGCACGGCACACTTTGAACGCGAAATTCACGTCGCGTACCCGCACACCGTAGAGCACTCGCACGAGTGCGTTGTAGAAGGCCGAGTACACCACGCGCACCAGACCCTCATCGGTGCGATCGAAGCGATAGGCGCTCACCATGTCGGCTTCGTACTGTCGCAGGAGGCGCAGCGCCTTGTGCAGTTCGCGCATGTCGAAAGGCAGGTCGGCATCGGTGTAGACGATTACATCGCCAGTTGAAGCGGCAAAGCCCGACTTCATTGATCCGCCGAGTTTGCGGTTTGTCGGGTGATGCACCACCTTGACGCGTGGGTTTGCGCCGGCAGCCTCATCGGCGAGCCGTGGAGTTGCGTCAGTTGACGCATCGTTCACCACGATGAGCTCGTAGTCGGCGATTTCACCCGAGGCCATCAGTTCTCGCGACACGTCATGTGCGGCATTGAGCGCACGATGGATGTATTGCTCTTCGTTCCACATCGGAAAAAAGATCGACAATTTCGCGAAGTGCGCCACCGCAAATCAAGGCTACGAGCGCTCTTTTCGGCAGGTTCCACCGCTGCTGCTCACTACCCTTGATTTGGTGAATACGACGGCGACTCGACCGTGGCGTGCTCTTGCCACCATCAGCTGGGTTGGCGTGCTCGTATGCCAACTCGTGGTCGTAATCACAAGCCGCAACATCGGCAAACCAACGTGGTGGCTCGGACCAGAGTCGAACCCGCAAGTGCCCGTGTTGTGGGTGCTGCCCTTTTTAATTACGGTCGCTGCGCTCGTTGCCGCACAGCGCCCGGGCCGCCTGAGCATCGTGGTGCATCTGGTGTGCGTGGTGTTGCTCGTCGTAGTGGCTGCGCTCGATGTGCGTGACACGCCTGGTGTCGCCACGGTGGAATTCGTGATTGCATTTGTCGCCCTCTTGAACACTGCGGTATCTGCCGCGGCACGCCCATGATGAAACTCGGAGTACAGCAA
>CAYFNN010000019.1:0-16571 GCA_964344465.1 uncultured Bifidobacterium sp.
GTCGTGTCTGCCGCTTTTGGCACAAATGCCCGTCTTCATCATCATGTTCCGGTTGCTGACGGGGCTCACCTACCGACCGGCACCTGGGTCGGGGTTTGCTCCCAAGCATCTCGATACCACGTCAGAGCTGTATCAGTCACTCGCCGGCAAGACCGAAATGCGCTCGATCGGGCTCGACTTGGCGGTGCAACCACTCGACGTGATGCGCGATGACTTCGCGCGCGGGCTCATCTATGCAGGTCTCGTCGCCGGGTTGGCGCTGTTGTATCTCGTTCAGCAACGCATGGTTGCCTCGCGAACCGTGAGCCCGACGATGTCGGCAAGTCAACAAAAAATCATGCAATACCTGCCGGTGGTGTTTGCAGTATTCCAAGTGTTCCTGCCCACTGGTCTCGTTGTGTATTACGCAGTGCAGGCAGTGATTCGCATTGGTCAGCAGGCGTACATCACGAAACGCTTCTACGGTGACGACGATTCGATCGGGCGACAAGCACAGCAAGCAAGTGCCAAAGCCCGTGAACTCAAAGACGACGACGCGAAGAAGACAAAAAAAGCCGAAAACAAAGGGAAAAACGAAGAGTTTTCAAGCAGGCGTGTGACGCCACCGAAGAACAAACAACAGCCACAACGACGCCCGACTCCACCGCGTGGGGATGGGCCGCCACAGCGCCCGACGCCACCGAAGCGATAGTCACATTTTCGTCATACCACAAATGCCTCACTACATCACCAAGGAGAAAACAACATGGAATGGGTAACCATCACCGCTGCAACAGTGGAAGATGCAAAGACGCTGGCTCTCGATCAGCTTGGCGTTGCACCAGAAGACGCCGATATCGAGGTGCTCGAGGAGCCCAAGCCCGGATTGTTCGGACGTTTGCGCGGTGAAGCCATCGTGCGCGCCCGTGTGCGTCCGACGCTGGTGCGCGACACCGGTTCACGTCGCGAACGCGGTGGTCGCGGTGCAGAACGCGGCAGTCGTTCGCGAGGCGGTGAACGTCGCCGACAGCGGTCAGACGACCGTCGTCGTGGTCCGCGACATAATGACCGCGACTCCTCGGCACCGTCGAACAACCAAGATGATGACCGCGAGGGAGACGACCGAAATGACCGCCGCCGGGCCGATGCACCGAAGGTGCCACCCACGGACGTGCGCGATGCAGCGGTGAAGTTCTTGGAAGGTCTCGTTTCCGCCGCTGGACTCAGCGCGGCGGTGGAATCCACCGTGGATGGCGACGACATCGAGATCGCCGTGCGGGGTAACGAGTTGACGATGTTCGTTGGTCCGCGTGGGGCCACCCTCACCCAAGTGCAGGATCTGACACGGGTGGTGAGCCAGCGCCGCCTCGGCGATCATGACACGCGCCTGCGTGTTGACGTCGGTGGTTATCGCGAACGACGCAAAGAGGCCCTCGGCCGGTTTGCGTTGAAAGTGGCCAACGACGTGATGGAATCGGGGACCCCTCGCATTCTTGAGCCGATGAACTCGGCCGACCGCAAAATCGTGCACGACACCCTGGCTGACGTAGCGGGCGTTGTCACCCACTCCGAAGGTGACGATCCATTCCGTCGAGTCAAGGTGTCCAAGGCTCCCGACGCCTAGTCGCGCCCTACGCTGGGGCCAATGGCCCCCGAGTCTCCCCTAGCGGCACTTGTCACGGTGCTCGAACGCGCCCAGCAACACGGCGCCCTGGGCACTCGCCCACTTCCTGAGGTCATTGACCACGCCCGAAGTTTCGTGGCCGCCTTGCCAGCGGGGGTGTCTTCGGTCGTTGATTTGGGCTCTGGCGCAGGGATTCCTGGGCTCGTCATTGCTGCCGATCGCCCAGACCTCTCGGTGACACTGGTTGACCGGCGAGCCAAGCGCACCGACGACCTGGCACGAGCAGTGCAGACCCTGGGCTGGGGTGATCGGGTGCAGGTGGTGTGTGCGGAGACCGAAACGATGGTGGTGGATCCCCAGTGGCACCGCCACTTCGATGCAGCGGTTGCCCGTGGGTTTGGGCCGCCGCGGGAGACCGTGGCAACGGCCGTACAACTGGTTCGAGTCGGTGGCTGGATCGTGATCAGCGAACCCCCCGCCAATCAGGGCAGCCGATGGGACCAGCTGCCCACCGCAGACCTTGGGGTAGCGGCCCCCGAACGGTGTGGAGCCGTGGTGCGGTTCCACGTGGAACACTAATCCGTGGTGACTGCTGACCCCCACGGTACAGTGAGGGCGTGAGCGCCCAGCCCGTTCGAATCATCGCGGTCGCCAATCAGAAAGGCGGCGTCGGCAAGACCACCGCGGTGGTCAACCTCTCGGCGAGCATTGCTGCGCTTGGCCATCGGGTGTTAGTAGTGGATCTTGACCCGCAGGGGAATGCCTCAACAGGCCTCGGTCTCGACATACGGTCGCTCGAACACAGCGTCTACGACGTGTTGTTGCATGACACCCCGATTGAGGATGCCGTGCAGTCGAGCAGTGTCGCCAACCTCTTTGTGGTTCCCGCCAATCTCGATCTCGCAGGGGCAGAGATCGAGCTCGTGCCGGCAATGGGTCGAGAAACTCGCCTGCGGCGGGCGATTGAACAGGTTGCAGGCGACTACGCCTACGTGTTCATTGACTGTCCGCCGTCGTTGGGGCTCCTCACCGTTAATGCCCTCACCGCAGCGCACGAAGTACTCGTGCCGGTGCAATGCGAGTACTACGCCCTAGAAGGTCTTGCACAACTGTTGCGCAACATCGAACTTGTCAATCAGAACCTCAATCCGACCCTGCAGGTGAGCACCATCTTGTGTCAGATGTATGACCCCCGTACGAAACTGTCGGCTGAAGTGGTGGCCGATGTCCGCAGCCATTTCGGCAACAAAGTACTTACTGCGGTGATACCACGCACCGTGCGCATCGCCGAATCACCAAGCTTTGGAAAGCCAGTAGTGGTGCTGGATCCCACAAGCACGGGCGCCATGGCGTATCGTGCGGCAGCACAGGAGGTTGTTGATGGCCGGTCTTAAACAGGGCAAAGGTCTGGGCTCACTGATCCCCAGCGGTGGGGGTGTGCCACCCGTCACAGGAGGTGTGCTTGAGGTGCCGCTCGCAGCGGTGGAACTTAACCCACATCAACCACGTACGCGGTTTGCCGAAGCGCCACTCACCGAGCTGGCTGCTTCGATTCGCGCGGTGGGCGTCTTGCAACCGTTGCTCGTGCGTACCGTACGACCTGGCGGCTATCAACTCATCGCTGGCGAACGACGACTGAAGGCGGCGCAGCGTGCCGGGCTTGCGACAGTGCCCGTCATTGTTCGTGACATCGACGACGCAGGGTCGGCCGAACAGGCGTTGATTGAAAATCTGCACCGTGAGGATCTTGGTGCGCTTGAAGAGGCGGCCGCATACCAACAGCTGTTGGAAGATTTTCGTTTAACGCACGACCAACTCGCAACACGTGTCGGCAAGAGTCGCGTCACCATCACGAATGCCCTTCGATTGCTCGCTCTTCCAGCGTCGGTACAGCAATTGATTGCCGATGAACGCTTGACCGCCGGGCATGCCAAGGTCTTGCTGGGAGTGAGCGATCGCACCACGCTCGAACGTCTCGCCCAACAAGTGGTACGCGACGGACTCTCGGTGCGCGCCACCGAAGCATTGATTACCACTTCTGGTACAACCGTGCGGCGTAAGTCAACCAAGAAGCCTGTAGCTACGCCCGACGCAGCACTCGGGGAACTCGCCCACGTCATTGGCGAACGTTTGTCGACACGGGTTGGGGTTACCGAGCCCGGGCCGGGCAAACGGGGCGTGCTCAGCGTGGAATTTGCCGATCTGGACGACCTCGAGCGCATCGCGCGCCTCATGCTTGGCGCCCGCTAACACCGCATAACCCTCAACATTCAGGCTGAGGCAGAGGCTGAGCCCATCCCCAGCCTGTGGATAACACTGTGGGTGAGATTGGGGATGGCGGTGGGTTAGCCGAGATGCGGGGCGAGATCGGAAAGCAGCGCCTGCTTGCCGCGCGCTCCGACGAGGCGATGCACTTCTGCGCCGTTCTTGAACACGATCATCGTCGGGATGCTCATCACGTTGAAGCGCATCGCAATGTCACCCTGGTCGTCGACGTTCAGCTTGGCCACGGTGAGTGCACCGGCCTGTTCAGTGGCGATTTCGCGAATCACGGGATCAATTTGTTTGCACGGTCCGCACCACTCGGCCCAGAAATCCACCAGCACCGGTGTGGTTGCTGCGCGAATCGTTTCATCAAAGTTGGCAGAAGTGAGAGTGACGACGTTGCCGGCCATGGCAACGACGCTACTTGCTCGCGTGCGCGTGTTCGAGCCAACGCTCGGCATCAATTGCCGCCATACAGCCAGAACCCGCCGCCGTGATTGCCTGGCGGTACGTGTGATCCTGCACGTCGCCACAGGCAAACACACCCGACACGTTCGTGCGCGACGAGCCTGGTTGGGTGACGAGATAGCCGGTGTCATCCATGTCGAGCACACCAGCGAAGAGATCGGTGTTCGGCCGATGGCCGATTGCGACGAAGAGCCCGCCAATTGACAGCGTCTCGGTGGAGCCATTCACCGTGTCGGTGACCTCAATTGCGGAGAGTTTCGCGTCACCGATGAGTCGCGTCACCTGAGAGTTCCACCGAACGGCAATCTTCGGGTTCGACATCGCCCGCTCTTGCATGATTTTTGACGCGCGGAATTTGTCTCGACGATGGATGATGGTGACCTTCGTGGCGAACTTCGTGAGAAACGATGCCTCTTCAATGGCGGAGTCGCCGCCACCGACGACTGCAATCTCTTGGCCGCGAAAAAAGAATCCGTCACACGTGGCACAAGTCGACACACCGTGGCCGATGAGACGAGTCTCGTCGGGAAGATTCAACATCAACGAACGTGCACCCGTGCTGACGATTACTGCGTCGGCGGTGTACTCGTCGTCGCGCACCCATACCCGTTTCGGGGTACCCGAAAAGTCAATGTTTGTGGCCTTTTCGGTGAGGTATTCCGCACCGAATCGGGCGGCTTGGTCGCGCATGCGTTGCATCAACTCGGGCCCCTGCACACCTTCGGGAAATCCGGGGAAGTTCTCGACTTCGGTGGTGAGCATCAACTGGCCGCCCGGTTGATCCGACGTCGATGACGGTTCACCCTCGATGACGAGCGGGGCGAGCGAGGCGCGTGCGGTGTAGACGGCCGCCGTGAGACCTGCGGGGCCCGAGCCGATGATGATCACCTTGCGATGTGGATGTGTCGTCATTTCTTGTCGCTTTCGTCAGTGGAGGAATGTCGGGAACGCATGAGCAGCGCCCCGATGAGGATAAACGACCCACCGACCACGAAATATGACGCCCAGACTGCGCGCCGTTCACTGAGCACCAACTCGAACACTTCTTGGCTGCCACGCATCACCGCAATGAGCAGTAGCACGACGAGAGAAACAGCGACGACGGCCACCATCGAACCAAAGACGATGCCGCGGGTGACGGTGACCACCGGTTTGGTCGTGCGATCACGGATTGCACCGACGACACGGTCGATGAAATCGACGGTCTTTTTCGGGAACTCCGGGTCGCTGATCGGATTGCCCGCCACGGCGTCAGGCTAACGCTGCGCGATATTTGCTATGCGGCGACGAATGCCAACTCGTTGATACGACCCTGAAACGGATTCGTCGTGCTGCAGGTGGAACTCTTGCCGATTTCTGTCAGTACGACCAGCAGATGTGTGACGGGTGCAGTTACGGAGAACTTCACGATTTCGCCACGCGTGCGGTATTCGTTGGCCAACGGCGCACCCCAACCCGTGAAGCCCGAAGGCGGCGTGCCGTTGATGCCGTACACCTCGGCCCCCCACGGGCCATTGGCCATGTTCATGCGCAAGAGGCCAGTGCCTGGTGCGCTCAAGGTGACGAGCACGCCCACGTTGCCCTTGGCCCCGAAGAACTTGTCGGCGTAGCACGATGTCGCCCAGGCGCTCTGTGGGTTTTTGTCGATGAGTGCACCGATGAGCTCTTCGTTCTCCACACCGTCATCACCCTGCGGGTCGAACGAGTTCACCGCTGCGATGGTGGCGGGGCCAGTCGCCGTGACGGGAGCCAACGACTCTTGGGCAGGCAATGTCGGCACGACCACATTGGCCGGGTCGCGTGTTCGCCACACCGCCACCACCACGAGTGCGGTCAGCACGACGGTGGCAGCGAGCAATCGGGCAGTGGTTGACCGCAGGATTCCGCCACCTGCTGCCCGCACGACATTCACGGGTCGTGAAGTGTCGCGAGAAACACCCCGGGCATCGTGGCGTTGCACGGTGACGCGTTGTCCCGACGGGGGAGTCAATGTGGTCTGGTCATCGTGGGCGTCGTTCAATGCCTGCAACAGCGCCACTCGGGTCTCTTCACCGGTTTGGTAGCGGTGGTCGGGATTTCGGGCCAACAGTTTGTGCACCACACGTACGAGGCGCGGCGACAATGTGGGGCGTAAGTGAGCCAAATCGGTGGGTTCACGCTGCAACCTGGCGAGGGCAGTGTCGGCGTCGTTATCACAGACGAAGGGCACCTTGCCCGAAAGGCACTCGTACAACACCAGCCCGAGGCTGTAGAGATCGGCTCGACCATCGAGCGGTTTGCCGCGCACGATTTCGGGCGACAGATACTTTGCCGTGCCCATCATGATGTTGTCGTTGGTCAGATCATTGCCCTCGGCGGCATGCAAGGCCTTGGCGATGCCGAAGTCAGCCAGGAGAAAATGACCGTCAGGGCGTACGAGAATGTTTCCGGGCTTCACGTCGCGGTGCACGTAGCCATGGGCGTGCGTTGCATCGAGTGCAGCAGCGATCGCTGCCCCCATCATGATGGCCAGGCTCGGGGTGAGGCGCTTCTTTTTGTCGAGCAGGTCGCGCAAACTGCGACCCTGCACGTACTGCATCACCACCACCTGAAATCCATCGTGGGCGAACGAGTCGTAGACGGCCACGATGTTCGGGTGATTGAGACCCGCGCAGGCAAGCGCCTCGCGACGGAAGCGTTCGATTGCCGTTTCGTCACGTGCGATATGGCGTTTCAGCACCTTGATCGCCACTTGTCGATCAAGGAACGTGTCATGGCCGAGCCACACCTCAGCCATACCGCCACGGGCAATCATCCGCTCGAGTCGGTACCGATCACCAATGAACCCGGGTGCGAGTTCGGCGGCAGACATGACTGACGAGCGACGCTAGTTTCGCGCGCCCCGTAAAACGGGGAATGTCAGCGTCGCAGTGACGTGTTACTGCACGTGATAGGTGACGCCGATGGTGCCAGGGCCGGTGTGCGAACCAATGACCGAGCCGATATTGCCCACGACGATGTCACCGCGGTATGTCTCACGCAGCCGGGCGACGAACGCATCAACATCGCTGCACTCGGCGTGCAACACCGCCACATTGGAGACTGCGCCGTCCTTGCGGAATTGTTCGATGACGAACTCGAGTGCCTTGCTGCGAGTGCGTTGCTTGCCGCCTTCGGCAACCTTTCCGTCTTTCACGGTGATGATCGGCTTGATCGCGAGCGCCGACGCAAGCAACGCCTTGGCCCCACCGATACGACCGTTCTTCTTCAGGTTCTCCAAGGTGTCGAGGGCTCCCCATACTCGGGTGCGATCGACCAGTGCCCGCAGTTGTGTCACGAGATCATCGATATTCGATGCGGTCTTGGCCAACCGCGCCGCGGCAAGCACGTTGATGCCCTCACCCATGGACGCCGAGCGACTGTCGATGAACCGCACGGGGATCGAAAGACCTGCCTGCTTGGCACCCTGTTCGGCGGCCTGCAGTGTGGCCGAGAGTTCCGCCGAGATGGTGACGACGAGAATGCCAGTCGCGCCTTGGGCGGCAAGGTTGCTGAATGTGGTCGCGAACTGTCCGGGTGCCGGGGCGGCGGTTTGGGGCAGCACGGGTGACGCCGAGCAGCGAGCCCAGAATTCCTTCGGGGTGAGGCTGGCGCGGTCGACGAATTCTTCGTCCCCGAATCGGAAGGTGAGCGGCACAATCGTGATGCCGTGCTCGTCGGCCAAGTGCTGGGGCAAATCGCAGGCAGAGTCGGTAACGACGCGAATGGTCATGGCGACGAGCGTAGTGCGGGGTGTTCTTGGGTCCGTTTTTTGCGGTGCGTTCTGCGCAAGTGCAACAGCCACCACAACAAGAGGATGAAGAGAAAGACGACGCTGACCCAGCGACCAAGACCCGCAATGGCGTTGACGCGCACACGCACTTGTTCTGAGTCAAGCACCACACCGGAAGGCGTTGTGAGCACGAGTTCAACGGTGAGCAGGCCGTTCGAGCGGGCGCTTGCGGCAACGAATACCTCACGTTGGCCACGAGCGTCGATCGAAACGTCGACCACGGCGGGAGAAAACGTCATTTTTCCTGCTGCACTCGCGAGACGCACTTGCAGCCGCAGCGGATACTCACTTGAATTCGCCAGCGTCATGCGCAACTGGCTTTCACGGCTGCCGAAGGTGTAGGAGTTTTGCGGCAGCGACACCGCATTGCGTACCGAAGCCACGCCATCAAGCACCGTGCCGAGATACTCGGCACGTTCGGTGTCGTTGAGATTTGTATCGTTTGCGATGTCGAGGATTTCCGTCCAGCGCGCCACGATGTCGCTCCCTGGGTCAATGGCGTCGCGCACCGCGGCAATGCTCTCCAATGCGGCATTCGTGCTCGCTTGAATCTTGGCCACGTCGACGACCTGCACGTTTGGTGCTGCGATGCTCGGAAGCCCTTCGAGTGTTGGGGCGAGTTCATTGGTGCGCACGAGACTGATCTGGGGAGCGCTGCGTAGGTGACGCAGGGCGAGTGCAGCAATCAGTGGTTCGGGCGGCACTCCGCGAGCCGACGCCAACACCACTTGGCGGTTGCTGAGCGCGGCCGAGCCGACGAATGAAGCAGCTACCTCATTGCGCTGGGCGATGATCTCGGCACTCAACGCCACCGCCGACTCGTGAGCCGTGCCTACCGGCTCGTCGAGCAAGGTCGCATAGCGCGGGTCAGCGAGACCAAGCACCACGCTCGACGATGCCGACACCGAGGAAGACGATGACTTTGCACTCAGCGCATACGGGCGATTCGGATTGACATCGGCTCCGTAGTTGGTCACCGCATCACCAACCATGATCACGTTGGTGACACCGAACCCACGCAAGAATTCCACCGCGACGGAATCCAACGGTTCACTTGACAGCCACACTGCCCGCGACGGCAGTGCTGCGCCATTCACCGCGTCAAGAGTGGCGTCACCACGCACCAGTTGGTCGTCGAACTGGGTGCGCAACTGTGCTGCGGCGTAGGCCGGCACGCTGCTGGCCCGAAACGTTCCGACGAGAATGTCGTTGTCGGCCAAGAGCGGCACCAATTGACCGAACAACTCCTGGTCTTTTACATCAGCGCTGCGCGACAAACTGTCGATGACTTCTGGTCGGATGCGAACACCAATGTTTGCTGCCTGCGGTTTGCGCGCCAGTAGGTCGCGCAGGTCGCGCAGTTGGTCACGCACCGCATCGCTCACTGCAACGGTGCCGTCGGGTTTGACACTTGGTGGCGCGTCGAGCCAGGCGACGAAGGTGACGGGCAATGTCGTGAGGTTGCGATTGGCGACCAGGTTTACGAAGGTGCGGAGTTGCGCGGTAACCCCAGTCGTTGCCGTGATAGTGACGGTGATGGCGCGCAGACCGTCGCGTGCGACCGTCAGCCGTTGGCGGGTCTGGCGTTGGGCGGTTGGGATCACCACCTGCCATGCCTGGGTTGCGTCAATGGCGATCGGGCGAAATGCCCCACCAGCCAACGTCAATTCGGCATCGACGGCGAACGACTCGCCACGGGCAGCGGCAACGGCAGTTTCTCGCGACACGAGCGGCGCACTCACCTGTACCACGACACTGGCCGTGAGGTCGGCAAGCAGAGCTGCGGCGTCGGCGTTGGATGGCATCGCAACGTTGAAGAACAGCTGGTCACCGGGCCGGGCATTGAACGTGCCGTTGATGATTTCCAGTCGGTAGTCGATGGCGTGCAGGGGAGCCACGGGAGCAACCCAAACCGTCACTGCTACAAACAACGCCACGACCAGACGACGCATCAGTTGTAGGTCTCTCTGGTGCGTTCAAGCACGACGAGCGAACTCGGCTGTGTGATGAAACCCATCCGTCTGTACAGCGCCAGCGCCGCGACGTTGTCGCACTCGGTGTTGACGAGCACGGCACGAGCCCCGTTGGTGTGTGCCCAGATCAGTGAATGTGCGACGAGCCGCGTGGCAACTCCTTGGGTGCGGTGTTGTGGTGCGACAACGAGGCGTTGCAGGTATGCCAAGTCGGCGGCAATGCCAAGCACGAGATAACCAATCGGGGTGGCAGTCTGCTGCGCTTCGTCGTGTGCTACCACGACGCGGTGAATGGGCGTTGAACGGCAAGCGTGCACCAACGCATCGGTGGTGAGTCGCCAGTCTGCAGCAAATCCCGTGGCATCGAGTGCGACGAGCGTGTCGCACAGACTGCGGTCGCGACCACGCTGCCAATGTCGCGCAATACCGTGTGTCGAGATGTTCGCGCAACCGTCGGCCGCATGGCGTACGAGCGACCCGATATCGGAGAGATCTCGACGCAACACCACGAGTCGTTGCACCGTTACAAAACCGTGTCGCTCGAACCACTGGGCGTCGTCAATTCCGACGGCCGGCGTGCGCGAAACGGGACGGCCGGCGTGCTCGGCATCTACGCACATTCGCCGAATGCGTCGTTCATCGGCGTTACGAGGCGCACCAGTCGTGGTGACACGCGCCGACACGCTCGAACGCTAGTGGCGATGTGCTTGCGTAGCCTGTAGTTCGTGCAGCCTGCGCGCTTCGAGGCAGTGATTGCCGAACTTGCACCACTCACCGCGGCGTTTCGAACCGCCGGTCGCCGTTTGTACATCGTGGGCGGCACGGTGCGCGACTTGTTGCTCGGCCGCGACACGGCGGCTCTTGATTTTGATTTCACCACTGACGCGCGTCCCGACGAGGTGAAAACCCTGCTCGGTGGGCTCGTCGATTCTCTCTGGACACAAGGCGAGCGCTTCGGCACGATTGCTGCGCTGCGCGGCAGCCGCAGTTTGGAGATCACCACGCACCGAGCCGAGGCCTACGACCCCGACTCCCGCAAGCCAGAGGTGAAGTTTTCGGATTCAATCGACACTGATCTCGCGCGCCGCGACTTCACGTTCAACGCAATGGCACTCGAGTTGACTGCCGACTCCCCGCAACTCGTCGACCCGTACGGCGGACTCGACGACCTGATGGCACGGCGCCTGCGAACGCCGTTGTCGCCCGAAGAAAGTTTCAGCGATGACCCATTGCGCATGTTGCGCGCGGCACGATTCATCGCCACGTTGTCGGTGACACCCGATGAGGCGCTGGTGCGTGCCGTCCAAGCAATGAACGAACGCCTGCAGATCGTGTCGGCCGAACGCATACGTGACGAGTTCGACCGCATGATGATTACTGACACCCCGACGTTGGGTCTCCGCTTCGCAGTGGAGTTCGGTCTCGCCGATCGTTTCTTGCCCGAGTTGTCGGCGCTATCACTCGAGCAGGACCCAATCCATCGTCACAAGGACGTGCTTACCCACACTTTTGCCGTTGTCGAGAATGTGCGCCGCGAAATGCCCGGAGATTTTCGCATCGTGCGTCTGGCGGCGTTGTACCACGACATCGGCAAGCCGCGCACCCGCAAGGTTCTCCCCGGCAAGGGCATGACGTTTTACCACCACGAAGTGGTCGGGGCAAAAATGACTCGCAAGCGCATGCGCGAGATGCATTACTCCAATGACGACATTCGCAAGGTGTCAGAACTCGTCTTCTTGAGCGGCAGATTCCACACCTACCAAATGGGCTGGACAGATTCTGCCGTGCGGCGCTACGTGCGTGACGCGGGCGACCTGCTCACCGAGCTGAACGTCTTGGTGCGCTGCGACTGCACGACGCGAAGCGAGCGCAAGGTCGATGCACTGAATCGCCGCATGGACGAACTCGAGACTCGTATGAACGAACTGGCGGAGAAAGAGGAGCTTGCGGCACTCCGTCCCGAACTCGATGGTGTTGCAGTGATGCAACATCTCGGCATCAGCCCCGGCCCTGCGGTGGGCGAGGCGATGGATTTCCTCCTGGAGATTCGCCTCGAAGAAGGCGTGCTCGGTGACGCGGCGATTCGATCGCGACTCGATGCGTGGTGGGCGGCGCGTCAAAAGGCCTGACCGTTTTGTGCACCGTGTGCACACCACCGTGTGACAGCCCGTTGGCACACTGACGAGGTGACGGTACGCTCAGAGGTCCTATTCACCCTGCCCCTTCGGGGGCCTCGACCCACAAGGTCGTGTCCGAAGGGAGTCAATAATGCGTCCATATGAGTTGATGGTCATTGTCAGCGGTGCGCTCGATGAGAACGCAGCCCACGGCTGGATCAGTCAGGTCACCAAGACGGTGACCAGCGTCGGTGGTGCCGTGCACGGCACGCCCGATTGGTGGGGCCGGCGTCGCCTGGCCTACCCGATCAACAAGCAGAACGACGGCTATTACGCCGTGTTCAACATCAGCGCCGAAGGCGGAGCACTCGATGAAGTCGAGCGCACACTGCGCCTCTCCGACGACGTGTTGCGCCACAAGCTGTTGCGTCTGCCTGATCACGAAGCGCAACGCCGCGGTATGTTGCCCGCCGGCGCGGCGAAATAAGCCACGCAACCAACGAAAGGCACTCCCATGTCGGAAAACAGCATCACTCTCGTCGGCAACCTCACCCGTGACCCTGAACTGCGCTTCACCGCAAACGGTCGCGCCGTTGCGTCGTTCGGCATTGCCGTCGGTCGCCGTTATCAAGTGAACGGCGAATGGCAAGAGCAGACTTCATATTTCAACATCACCGCTTGGGGCACCCTGGGTGAAAACGCTGCAGCGTCACTTTCGAAGGGCTCGCGCATCGTCGTGACCGGCCGTCTCGAGCAGCGCGAATACACGACCCGTGAAGGCGACAAGCGCACCGCCATCGACGTCATCGCCGACGAACTCGGGCCAAGCCTCCGCTGGGCGACCGCTCAGGTCGAACGCACGCCGCGTCAAGACGGCAATGCCCCGAAAAAGACTGGCGGCGGCGCCAACCCGGGCGGCGACGAAAGTCCGTTCACTGGCGAAGAGCCGTTCTAATCACTCCGACGTAATACCGAACCGAAAGGACCTCACCCATGACGAGCAAGAAAAACAAACTGCGCGCGGCGAAACTGCTACAGCGTCGCTACAAGAAGAAGCCGAATCCGCTCAACCCCGAGCGCATCGTCTACATCGACTACAAAGACGTCAACCTGCTGCAACGCTTCATGAGTGACCGCTCGAAGTTGCGTGCCCGCCGCATGACGGGTGCCGACGTGCAACAGCAGCGCGACATCGCCACGGCAGTGAAGAACGCCCGCGAGATGGCGCTTTTGCCCTACACCAAGCGCGTCGCTGGTCTGCGTGCCCCGCGTGGTCGCGGCGGCGAAGACCGCGAAGAGCGTGGTGGCGTAAGTCGCGATGTCGTCGAGCGTTACGAAAATCTGGCTGCCGCCGAGACCGCTGCGGAAGCCGCTGGCAGCCCAGCACCAGCCGACACTCCCGCCGAGGCCTAATCACGTGAAGGTGCTGTTGCGCCGTGACGTGAAGGGCATCGGCAAACGAGGTGACATCGTTGAGGTGTCCTCTGGCCATGCCCGCAACCATTTGATTCCCAACGGGTTGGCTGTCGAGGCCAGCGACGGCACAGTCGAAAACGCCGTCACCCAAAAACGCACTCAAGCGGCCCGCCAAGCTGCCGATCGCGACACAGCACGGGCCATTGCGGCTCGTTTGGCCGCGGCACCCCTTGAGATCGTCGCGAAGGCGGGGGCAACGGGCAAGTTGTTCGGTTCGGTCACCTCACACGATGTGGTCGACGCCATTTCTCGGCAACACGGGGTAGAGGTTGATCGCAAACATGTGGAGATTCCCGCACCAATTCGCGAAGTCGGGTCGCACAACGTGCATGTGATGTTGTTCGCCGAAGTCCGGGCCTCGTTGACGGTCAGCGTGCGGGCCGGCTGAGACCGCCTTCACCGTCCCGCGACCGGGGTACACCGCATCGCTACTGTCCACAGGAAAATCACAGGATGTTCCTCTTGTGATCAACAGGCTGCAACGACAAAGGTGATGGGGTGACAATTTCTGAATTCCGCCGCGACGGCCGTGAGCCGCGCGACGATCGCAACTCGCAACGCATTCCTCCGCACAACGTCGACGCCGAGGCGTCGCTCTTGGGCGCAATGTTGTTGTCAGAAGATGCGATTGCGACGGTGCTCGAACGCGGGCTGACTTCGGAAGACTTCTACAAGCCCGCGCATCGGCATGTGTTCGATGCGATCCGCGCACTTACCGTGTCGGGCAACCCAGTCGACCCGATCACCGTCGGTGAAGAGCTGCGTCGGGCTGCGTTGTTGGAGAACATCGGTGGCATCGATGCACTTCTGCGACTACAAAATGCAACACCTGCAATTTCGTCGGCTGAGCGATACGCCAAGATCGTGCGCGATGCGGCAAAGCTGCGTCGTGTTATTGCGGCAGCTGCGGCAATTGCCGAAATCGCCTATAGCGAACCAGCCGATGTCGATCGTGCACTCGACGAAGCCGAGAGCCGTATCTACGACGTGTCGTCGGGCAATCTCACCGAGGGAGCCGAGGAACTCGGCACCCTGCTGAACAAGTCGCTTGAAACGATCGAAGAACGCTGGAACAACCCCGGGGCCATGGTCGGTGTGCCCACGGGCTTCAAGAAGCTCGACGAATTGTTGCTTGGATTGCAGCCGGGTGCGTTGCACGTGATTGGTGCGCGCCCTGGTATGGGCAAGAGCGCATTGGCCTTGAACATGGCGGTGAATGTGGCGCGACTCACGTCGCGACCGGTCATCTTCTTCAGTCTGGAAATGAGCGCCTATGAACTCTCTCAGCGTGTGCTTGCAAGTGAGGCCAGCGTGCCCAGCGAAGTGTTGCGTGGTTCTGCGCCGAACGAACGACAATGGCAAGAGATTGGGCGCGCCGTGGGGCGGCTCGACATTCCATTGATCATCGACGATTCGCCGATGACATCCGTGGGTTCGATGCGTGCCCGTGCCCGCCGCGTACGCCTGGCCAAGGGCGATCTGGCGCTCATCGTCATCGACTATTTGCAGTTGATGGGTGGTGACGCGAAGGTGGAGAATCGCCAGTTGGAAGTCAGTGAGATCAGCCGCAACCTCAAGTTGATGGCCCGTGAGTTTGGGGTGCCAATCGTGGCGCTCAGCCAGTTGAGTCGTAATCTCGAGAACCGCGGCGACAAGCGACCGAATCTCTCCGACTTGCGTGAGTCGGGGGCAATCGAGCAAGACGCCGACGTCGTGATGTTCATCTACCGCGGCGAGGTGGTGGGCGACTCAGCTGCAGTGCGTGGAGCAGCCGACCTCATCGTTGCCAAACATCGTGCAGGCCGAACTGACACGGTGAAATTGGCGTGGATCGAGCCCTACACCCGTTTTGAGAATTTCTTCGAAGCGGACTCGAACGAACGCATCTAGCAATGTTTCTCGGCGAAGACCTGCTCGCTTGGCTGGTGCTGGCGTTCGGCGGGGCAATGTTTGTCGGCAATGTGGCGGCACTCGCCAAACCGCGCCAGACCCCGCGTGAAGACGGCGAGCTGACCACCGCCCCGAAGGCGCGCAGTATTGCGATGGCGTTGCTCGGGCTCGTGGCAGCGGTCTGGGCGCTGTTCACCTTGCTGGCAACCAGCTGACCCTGAACCGAATCTGCAATGCAGTTGAGTGAGCGGGTGACGGGAATCGAACCCGCATTCTCAGCTTGGGAAGCTGATGTTCTGCCACTGAACTACACCCGCCAGAACGGCCGTCTTGGCGTCGCGAGGAAGCGTACCAACGCGCGCGGCCGGCGAAACGGGTGCGTCACTAAGGTAAGTGCGCTGTGATTCTCTCTGACCGATCGATTCGCGAGGCACTCCGCGATGGCCGCATTGTCGTCGAGCCGCTCGACGAGGCATGCCTGCAGCCGTCGTCAATCGACGTGAAGGTGTCGAACCTCTTTCGGGTGTTCCGCAACCACACCACTGCCGTCATCGACGTGAAAAAAGAACTTACCGACCTCACCGAGTTGGTGGAAATGAAGGGCGACGAACCATTCGTCTTGCACCCTGGCGAGTTCGTGCTCGGCTCGACGCTCGAGCGAGTGGCGATTGCGCACGACTTGGTGGCGCGCGTTGAAGGAAAGAGTTCGCTCGGGCGGCTCGGCTTGCTCATTCATTCGACCGCAGGGTTCATCGATGCTGGGTTCGACGGCCACATCACGCTGGAGTTGTCGAACGTTGCGAATCTGCCGATCACGATTTACCCGTCGATGAAGATCGGCCAAGTGAGTTTCATGACGATGACCACACCCGCCGACAAGCCGTATGGCTCGGGCGCGCGCGGGTCGAAATACCAAGGTCAACGCGGGCCAACACCCAGTCGCTATTTCGAGAACTTTCGCTGACGAG
>CAYFNN010000020.1:0-16379 GCA_964344465.1 uncultured Bifidobacterium sp.
GTTCGATTCATCCTGAACTATGGACGCCCCTTCTCGCCGATGTCGGCATGGGGTCTCGTTGGCGGCGGTCCGATGAACGAACAGCAGATTCAGACCGTCATTGACTATTTGAAGAGCGTGCAGGTGCCTCGCGAAGACTGCACCGATCCGACGCAAGACGCAAAGATGTGCGACGGTGGACACCTTCCTGTGGCAAAGCAGCAGGAGATTCAGGCCGAAGCTGAACGTTTGGTGAAGGCCGGAACGTATGCATCACTGGGTGAGGCTTTGTTCAATCTTGATCTCGGTTCAGGCAACTATTCATGCGCACGCTGCCATACCAAGGGCTGGTCATACGGCGAGCCGCAGATCACCGGCGGTGGAGCATTCGGCCCGAACCTGACTGGTGGCTCATCGGTTCGTCAGTTCCCCAACCAAGAAGACATGATCGCGTTCATCTCGGCCGGCAGCGAATACGGCAAGAAGTACGGCGAACAGGGTCAGGGTGGCGGTCGCATGCCCGGCTTCGGTGCGATGTTGACCCAAGATCAGATCAAAGCCATCGTCGAATACGTGCGCGGTCTCTGATGGATCTGCTCACGACACTCGCCATCAATTGGCAGCCGCAGTTGCGCGGTTACACCGTAGTGATCATTGCCGTGGTCGTACTTATCGGTGGTACCTACCTCGTCGTGGGCACCAATCTCGGTGCACGCCTCGGTTTTCTCGTCATTCTCGCCGGTCTGTTCGGGTGGATGGTGGCGATGGGTGCGATCTGGTGGACGTACGGCATCGGTTTGAAGGGTCGCGAACCATCGTGGAAAGAAGCCGCACCCGCCACCATCATTCGCGACGGCGAGTTGCTGCAAACTGTCGGCATTCTCGAACAGCCTCTCAAGCTAGACGCCTCGCCGACGCAGAACGCCGACTTGGTCGCGACGGCACTTGCGAGTGAGGGTTGGGTGAAGCTCGATGAATCAGATCCGCAACGAGGTCAGGCGGTCGCAGCCTCTGACGAAATCCTCATCAACCAAGCAGAGGAGTTTGCCGCGGGTGAATTCGTTTCGGTGGCGGTCTTCGACCGTGGCGGTGACCGCTGGCCCAAAATCAACGACTCACTCGACTTCATTGCGTTCTTCCACGAACCGCGTTATGCGCTGGTTGAGGTTGCGCCCGTCGTGCCGCAACGAGTCGAGCCGGGTCGCGCGCCGGCCCGACCGAAGATCGACGAGACACAAGAGCATCGTTACGTGCATATGGTGCGCGACCTCGGCAACAAGCGACAGCCGGCGATGCTCATCACGTTCGGTTCGCTTATCGTCTTCGTCATTTTGTGTTGGCTGTTGCATCGCCGCGATCTGATCCTGCGCGAGAACCTCGCGCGGGCTCGCGAACTCGAAAAGGTCTGATCCCGCTCGCTCGGGGGTGACGATGGGTCAGTATCTGCCGATCGTCGTACTTACTGCGCTGGCAGTGATTTTTGGTGTGCTCTCGCTCGTTGCGTCGAAACTGCTTGCGCCGAAGCGACCGAACACCGCCAAGGATGCGCCGTACGAGTGCGGCATCGTGCCGAGCCGCGAGTCACCAGAGCGGTTTCCGGTGTCGTTCTACATCGTCGCGATGCTCTTCATCATGTTCGATATTGAAATCATCTTTGCCTATCCCTATGCAGTCGCCCGCGAGTCGCTCGGCGCCTTCGGTTTCTGGGAGATGATTGCGTTCAGCGCGGTGTTCTTCGTCGCCTTCGTCTACATGGTGGCGCGCGGTGCACTCGAGTGGGGCCCAGTGTCCAAGGAACGACCTGTCTCTGACGTATCGGCATTGCCGACGGCACGCGCCGGAGTCAAGATTGTCGGGCTCGATGGTCGCTCGCTGCCCGATGGCCGTGAAGCAGGTGCGGCATGAGTGCGGTGCAAGACGTTCTCGACAATGGTCTTGGCGGCTTCAAGCACAACTTTCTGACCGGTCGCATCGAAGATCTCGTCAAGTGGTCGCGTTCACGTTCGAGTTGGGGTGCCACATTCGGTCTGGCCTGCTGCGCCATCGAGATGATGGGCACGGGCGCGCCGCACTACGACCTCGCGCGTTTCGGAATGGAAGTGTTCCGCGCATCGCCGCGTCAGGCCGACATCATGATCGTGGCTGGTCGCGTGAGCCAGAAGATGGCCCCCGTGCTTCGTCAGGTCTATGACCAAATGATGGAACCCAAGTGGGTTATCTCAATGGGGGTGTGCGCCTCAAGCGGCGGCATGTTCAACAACTACGCCATCGTTCAAGGCGTCGACCAAATCGTGCCCGTCGATGTGTACGCGCCTGGTTGTCCGCCGACTCCCGAGACGCTCATTCATGCCATTGAAACGTTGCACCAGTTGATCGAAGACGGTGAAATCATGCAGCGTCGTGCAGCCAGCGGTGCGGGTGCCAATGTGCACATTCAGGAGATTCCCGCCGGTATCTCGACACCCGTCACCTTGGAGCGTCGCTAGACCATGACTGCCGTCGACACGACCAGCACGGCGAACACCGCCGCAAGTGTGGCTTCAGATTTCGTCGTGCCAGCTGGCGCGATTGCCGCCGATTCGTGCGGTCAGCGAGTGCTGTTCGTTCAGTCAACGCAGTATCTCGCCGCGATCGAATCGTTGTATCGCGATGGTTTCACCATGTGTGCCGACCTCACCGCAGTGGATTATCTCGCATTACCCGGTCGCAGTGTTCCTGCAGGAGTGGCGGTCGAACGATTCGAAGTGGTGGTCAACTTGCTGTCAGTCGCGCGTCGCGAACGCGTGCGCGTGCGCGTGCAGGTTGCCGATGGTGCATCGCTTGCATCGCTGTTCGATATCCACCCGAGTAGCGAAGCGATGGAGCGCGAGGTGTTCGACATGTTCGGCATTCGCTTCGAGGGTCACCCCGACTTGACGCGCATCTTGATGCCCGAAGACTGGGATGGTCACCCGTTGCGCAAGGATTATGCGCAGGGTCGAATTCCCGTGCAATTCAAGGGTGCGGCGTCATGACGGTCGTCGACGCCGACGCGCGGATCACCTCGGCTGGTGCAGCCACCAGCGAGGGTTCGCAAGAACTTCGCCCGCGAGGAGACATCACCCAAAAGGAACTCATGCGCGAGGCCGGCGCGGTGTTGCGCATGAGCGAGTCGGCTGCTGCTGCACTGGCCGACGTTGCAGGTGACGTCGGCGAAGACCAGTCGATGATCATCAACATGGGCCCACAACATCCGAGTACGCACGGCGTCTTGCGCCTGATGCTCGAGTTGCAGGGCGAAACCGTGCTGCGTTGCAAGCCGATCATCGGCTATCTGCACACCGGTATGGAAAAGACCGGCGAGTCGCTCACGTATCTGCAGGGTGGCACCAACGTGACGCGCATGGACTATCTCTCGCCGCTCAACAACGAATTGGTGTTCTCGATGGCCACCGAGAAACTGTTGGGCATCGACGGCGATATTCCCGAGCGTGCGCAGTGGATGCGCATGTTGTTGTCAGAACTCAATCGCATGAGCAGCCACCTGTTGTTTATGGCCACCAACGGCATGGACCTTGGTGCCGTCTCGATGATGCTTTACGGCTGGCGCGAGCGTGAAGAGGTGTTGCGTTTCTTCCAAAAAGTCACCGGGTTGCGTATGAACCACAACTTCATTCGCCCCGGAGGTCTTGCCGCCGACCTGCCCGCCGGCTGGCGCGACGACGTGTTGCATCTGCTCGACATGTTGCCGCCGCGCCTCGCCGAATACGAAGTGTTGATGACTGGTCAGCCCATCTGGCGCGAGCGCCTGCAAGGCGTTGGTGTCATTACGCAGGGCGAGGCACTGGCACTTGCCGCAACCGGACCCATATTGCGATCGACGGGCTTGGCGTGGGACCTGCGTCGCGACCTGCCGTATCTCAAATACAACGAGGTGGAGTTCGATGTCGTGGTTGGTGCCCACGGCGACGCCTACGACCGCTACGCCATTCGACTGAACGAGATTCGCGAGTCAATGAAGATCGTGCGCCAAATCCTGGAGCGCATGCCGTCGGGTGACTATCGCATCCAGAACAAGAAGGTCACCCCGCCGCCGCGTGGTCGCATTGACGAGTCAATGGAAGCACTCATTCACCACTTCAAGATCTTCACTGAAGGCTTCAAGGTGCCCGAGGGCGAGGTGTACGTCGCCATCGAATCGCCGCGCGGCGAAATCGGCTGCTACATCGCAAGCGACGGTTCATCGGTGCCGTATCGCATGCACGTGCGTGCGCCGAGTTTCGTCAACGTGCAGTGTTTGCCGCATATGATGCGCGGTGGTCTTGTTGCCGACGCCGTCGCCGTCATCTCTTCGATCGACCCGGTGCTTGGTGAGGTTGATCGATGAGTCGCCTCAATGAAGCCCGCCTCGAGACGGCACATGAGATCATCGGCCGGTTTCCGCGCAAGAAGTCGGCGTTGATTCCCCTGTTGCATCTCGCGCAAGAACAAGATGGTTATGTCGCCCAAGACGCGATGGTGCACATCGCTGAGCTGCTTGATCTTGCACCAGCCGAGGTGTACGGCACCGCCAGCTTTTACGAGATGTTCAAGTTCCATCCGGTCGGCAAGTACTGCATCAATATCTGCACGAACATCTCTTGCCAGCTCGTCGGCGCATGGAACCTGCTGCATCACGCCGAAGAACGTCTCGGCATCAAAGCCGGCAGCACCACCGATGACGGCTTGTTCACCATCGAAGACGTCGAGTGCATCGCGGCATGCACCGAGGCTCCTGCGTTGCAGGTGAACTACCGCTATCGCTACAAGGTGACGCCCGAGTCGTTCGATCAGATGATTGGTGACCTCGAGGCAGGCCGGCTCGTAGGCGAAGTGCCATCGCATGGCACGCTTGCCACGGTGCGTCAAGACACCACCGCCGCCTGGAGCAACCGCGGAGTTGAAGCACAAGCAAAGGTTGATGAGCGATGAGCGTGCCGAG
Organism: uncultured Bifidobacterium sp.; assembly: GCA_964344465.1. GTDB lineage: Bacteria > Actinomycetota > Acidimicrobiia > Acidimicrobiales > Ilumatobacteraceae > F1-60-MAGs027. The sequence goes on from CAYFNN010000020.1 coordinate 4,940, forward strand.
CGGTCCGCGCATCATCACGTCACGTTTCGACGTGGCCGACGGCCACACCTACGCGGGGTACGTGCGCACGGGCGGCTACGTCGCGCTGCGCAAGGCCGTCGGCTCGATGACCCCGCAACAGGTGCATGACGAGGTAAAGGCCGCCGAGATTCAAGGTCGTGGCGGGGCAGGATTCCCGGCGGGCACCAAGTGGGGCTTTCTTCCCGCCGATGTGCACCCGCGTTATCTGGTGATCAACGGTGATGAGAGTGAACCCGGCACCTACAAAGACCGGCTGCTCATGGAGCGTGACCCGCATCAACTCATCGAAGGCATCGTCATTGCGTGTTATGCACTGAACGCCGCGCAGGCCTTTCTCTACGTGCGCGGCGAGATGGCGCTCGCCCAAGAGCGTCTTGCGCAGGCGCTCAATGATGCATACGCCAACAACATGATTGGCAAGAACATCTGCGGCAGCAATTTCTCCGTTGACATCACGCTCACGTGGGGCGCCGGCGCCTACATCGTCGGCGAAGAGACCGCACTCATCGAGAGTCTCGAGGGCGAGCGCGGTATGCCGCGGCTGAAGCCCCCGTTCTTCCCGGCGGTGAAGGGCTTGTACATGCAGCCGACGATCGTGAACAACGTCGAAACGCTCGCCAACGTGCCGTACATCGTCGCGTCTGGTGGAAGCGAGTTCAAGTCGATCGGGGCCCCGACCTCCACCGGCATGCGCATGTTTGCCGTCAGCGGACACGTGCGCAAACCCGGCGTGTTCGAAGTGCCGAACGGCGTCACCACCTTCCGGATGTTGTTCGAAGCGCCCGAATACTGCGGCGGCGTTCGAGAAGGTCGCAGTGTGAAAGCGTTCATCCCTGGTGGCGCATCAGCGATGTGGTTCTTCCCCGAACACCTCGACATGGCACTCGACAAGCCCACCGTTGACAAAGCCGGCTCAATGCTCGGCTCTGGTGCAATCGTCGTGATGGACGACACGACTGACATGGTCGCAGCGTGTTGGCGCATCGTGCGCTTCTTTGCCCGCGAGTCGTGCGGCAAGTGCACACCGTGTCGCGAGGGCACCACGTGGCTCGAACGTGTGCTGAAGCGAATTCTCGATGGTCACGGCCGCCCTGAGGACATCGACTTACTCATGGAAGTCAGTGAGAGCATCAGCCCAGGCATCGCTTGGCCGCCACGGCAGACCACCATCTGCCCGCTTGGGCCGTCGGCCGTCTCACCGATTGCGTCGGCGGTGCGTCGATTCCGCCACGAGTTCGACCACTACATCGCCCATGGGCGACCGATCGACGGTGTTGAGTCGCCGTTTGCCGTTGCTGCGGCAAGTCACGCATAGAGATCACCATGGCAACTTCGGCGGCACCACGATGACCGACACCGCAGCACCCAAGACCACGGTCAGCGTCACCATCAACGGCCGTGCCGTCGAAGCCAAGCCTGGCCAGTTGCTGATCGATGCCTGCGAGCAATCGGGGTCATTCGTGCCGCACTTCTGTTACCACCCGCGTATGTCGCCCGTCGGCATGTGTCGCCAGTGCATCGTCGAGGTTGAAGGCCCACGCGGCAAGGCGCTGGTTGTGTCGTGCATGACGCCGGTAGCCGAGGGGCAAGTGGTGTCGACCACCGCTGAGCCTGCCAAGCGCGCACAGGAAGGTGTGCTCGAATTGCTGCTGGCGAACCACCCACTTGATTGCCCGGTGTGCGACAAGGGTGGAGAGTGTCCGTTGCAAGACCAGGCGTTCTCGCACGGCCCTGGCGAAAGTCGCTACGTCGAGGAAAAGCGTCACTACGAGAAACCGATTCCAATCAGTGACATCGTGTACCTCGATCGCGAGCGCTGCATTTTGTGCGACCGCTGCACGCGTTTTGCCAGCGAGGTTGCCGGTGACCCGTTGATTTCGTTCACCAGCCGTGGCAACAACACCCAAGTGATGACGTTTCCAGATGAGCCGTTCGCGAGTTACTTCTCGGGCAATACCGTGCAGATCTGCCCGGTCGGTGCACTCACTGCATCGCCGTATCGCTTCAAGGCTCGCCCGTGGGACCTTGATCAGGTTGAGAGCACCTGCACCACCTGCAGCGTCGGCTGTCGCACGGTCGTGCAGAGCAGTCGTGACGAACTCGTGAGATACCAGGGTGTCGACATCGAGTCGGTGAACTGGGGCTGGTTGTGTGACCGCGGCCGATTCAACTTCGAGAGCGTGAACTCAAAGGATCGTGTTGGTGTGCCGCTCGTGCGTAGCAACGGTGCGCTCGGCGAAACTACGTGGGCCAATGCGCTCGACCAGGCGGGGCGCGTGTTGCGCACGATTCTGAATGACCGTGGCCCCAACGCCGTTGCAGTGTTGGGTGGTGCACGCGGCACGAACGAAGATGCCTACGCCTGGGCGCTGCTCGCCGATGCACTCGGCATCACCGCCCGTGATGCGCAACTCGGCGACGGACTGCCGCCCGAGGTGTTCTCGTTGCCGCAAGCGACAATTGCCGAGGCGTGTGCTTCGCCGACCGTCATCCTGCTCGCTCCGGATTTGAAAGAAGAATTGCCGGTGCTGTATCTGCGTTTGCGTGATGCCGCAGAGAAGCGACGCACCCGCATCATCGAGGTGTCGCCACGCGAGACGGGTCTCTCGCGCTACGCCTGGAAGTCAGTGCGGCACGAACCCGGTGACCAGGCACGAGTCGTCAGCGAATTGCTGGCAACGCCCGAACTCCGCGATCAGCTTGACAGAGGTGAAGTCACCGTGGTGCTCGGTCGCGGCAACCTCGCCGAATTGCCCGATTTCAGCCTGTTCGCCGCTGGCGCGGTGCTCGCAGCCAAGCCCGAGGCTCGGGTCTTGCCCGTCGTGCGTCGCGGCAACGTGCGTGGGGCAGTTACCGCGGGCCTGAGTCCGCGCGACGAACATGGTGATGCACATGCAATCCTGCGTCGAGCTGCGGCCGGCGATGTCGAGTGTCTGGTGTTGTTGGGTTGCGACCCAGTCAGTGACGTGCCCGATGCCGATCTCGTGCGCCGTGCGTTTGCAGGTGTGAAGCACGTGATTGCCGTCGACACCTTCCTCACCGAGTCGGCGCGCAACGCCGAAGTGTTCTTGCCTGCTTCTGGCTACGCGGAGAAGGTCGGTACCACCACCAACTGCGAAGGTCGCGTCAGCGACGTGGCACAGAAGATTACCGCCGTTGGTACTGCGCGTCCCGACTGGATGATCGCCGCCGAACTCGCCATGGAACTCGGCCTCGACCTCGGATTCTCCAACTACCGCGAACTGCACGACAAGATGACCGCTTCAATCGCTGCATTCGGGACTGCACGTGACGCCAAAGCCGTTCGCCGCGAAGGCGTCATCGTTGCCCACACCGCACCGGTGCGAATCGCCGCCAAACCGCAGAGCGCCGCACCTCGTCTCAGTCATCAATTCCGTCTGCTCGTGTCGCGAGTGTTGTACGACCGTGCAATCAGCACCGCACAAAGCCCGTCACTGGCAGGTCTCGCCCGCGAAGCAGCAGTGCATCTGCACCCGGGTGATGCACAACGACTCGGTGTGCGCGAAGGCGCCGAAGTTCGCGTTGCTGCCAACGATGCCGCCGTCGTTCTGCCCGTGAAGTGTGATGAGTCGCTGGCGCGTGGTGTGGCATTCGTGCCGTTCAACCAGCATGGCAGCGACATTCGCAGCATCATTCGGCACGACTCGCCGGTTACCGACGTACTCATAGAGGTGATCTGATGTTCGCGCTCGACCCCGTGCTCGAGGGCGATGTGCTCTGGACTCCGTTGCTGATCGTGCTGCTCAAGGTGCTCGTGGTCTTCGTAATTGGTCTCGTCGCCACGATGTTGATGGTGTGGTTCGAGCGCAAGGTGATCGCCGGCATGCAGAACCGCATCGGTCCGAACAAAGCCGGCCCGTTCGGGCTCTTGCAGACGCTCGCCGACGGCATCAAGTTGTTCTTCAAAGAAGATCTGCTGCCGCGCCGATCGGACCGCTTTGTCTTTGCGCTCGCGCCATTCCTGGCGTTCGTGCCCGCATTCTTGTCGTTTGCAATCATTCCGCTCGGTGGTGATTTCCGCGACGGCAATGACGGCATCGTCACATGGTTCGGCGTCGAAACCCGCGTGCAGCTCGCCGACCCCCACGTCGGTGTGCTTTTTGCCTTGGCAATCTCATCGATCGCGGTGTACGGAATCATGCTCGCTGGTTGGTCAAGTGGCTCGAAGTATCCGCTACTGGGTTCCGTGCGCGCTTCCGCCCAGATGGTGAGCTACGAAGCCGCGCTGGGTCTCTCGCTCGCCAGTGTGTTGCTCGTTGCCGGCACGCTCTCGACCAGTGGCATCGTCTCGGCGCAGGCCACACTCACCGATTGGCACCTCGTTTCAACCGGCATCGTGCCCTTCGTCATCTTCCTCATCGCCGCCACTGCAGAACTCAACCGACCACCCTTCGACTTGGTCGAGGCCGAGCAGGAACTCGTCGGCGGCTTCAACACCGAATACTCGTCGATTCGATTCGCCCTCTTCTATCTGGCCGAGTTCATGAACACCGTGTCAATGTCGGCGCTCATCGTGACACTGTTCTTCGGTGGGCCACAACCGCCGTCATACAACGGTTTCACGCTCGATATTCCGTTCGTGCCGAACGGACTCGAAGGCACCGTATGGCTGTTGCTCAAGGTGCTCGTCTTCCTTTATGTATACGTGTGGTTCCGCGCGACTCTGCCTCGCCTGCGTTACGACCAACTCATGAATCTGGGTTGGAAGTTGCTGATTCCCGCGTCGCTGGGCTGGTTCTTGTTGTTGGCTGCCCAGCGGCTGGCGCGCGACGAAGGCTGGAACATCTTCGTGGCGACTGCAGCGGCAGTCGCCGTAATTGGCCTGTGTTACGCGCTGATGCTCGCCGCGTTCGCAACGAGCAACAAGACTCGTGAGTCGCAAGGAGTGCAGTTCTAAATGGGTTATCTCGGAGGATTCCTCGTCACCATCAAGCAACACGGTCGCAAGAACCGTGTGACGACGCAGTACTCAGGCGGACGGCTGTTCAAGCGCAAGAAGCGCAACGCCGAGACGATGGACGAGAAAATCGACAAGCCTGAGCGCCTTCATGGTCGCCACGTGCTGAACCGCTACGAAGACGGCATGGAAAAGTGCATCGGCTGCGAACTGTGTGCCGCAGTCTGCCCCGCGAAGTGCATTCATGTGCGAGGCGCCGACAACGACCCCGAGAATCCGACTTCGCCCGGCGAACGCTTCGGTTGGATCTACGAGATCAACTATCTGCGCTGCATCCACTGTGACCTGTGCGTCGAAGCATGCCCGACCGAAGCCATTACCGAGACGAAATTGTTCGAGTTCTCCTTCACCAACCGCAAGGATGCGATCTACACCAAGAACGAACTGCTCGTCGGCGACGACGGCAAGCCCCAGCACCTGCCGTGGGAAGATTGGCGACCAGGTGAAGACCAGCACACCTCTGCGTGGATGCGCGCAACTGCGCCTGCTGGTGATGCCAACTTTGTCGGCGTTGTGTCGTGGGCCGGCGAGCTTGGCTACGGAGTGCGCGCCGCCGAAACCGCGCAATCGACAGCCGACAACAGCACCGCGAAGGCTGACAAATAGTACCGATGGAACTCGTTGTCTTCGTACTCGCCAGCCTGATGATGATTGTCGGGGCCGTCGGCGTCGTTACGCGCAAGAACCCCGTGCACGCTGCGCTTTCGCTCGTGCTCACCCTTTTTGGTGTGGCGGTGCACTTCGTGTCGCTCGAAGCATATTTTTTGGCGGCGGTACAAATCATCGTCTATGCGGGTGCCATCGTCGTTCTGTTCCTCTTCGTCATCATGCTGTTGGGCGTTGACAAGGCCGAGGACATCAGCACCGAACCCCTCGTCACGCAGCGTTGGTTGGCGGGCGTCGCCGGTCTAGGTCTGCTCGGTTTGCTGGTTGTTGCGGTGGCACGCGGTGCTGAAATGCTCAGCACCCGTTCTGAAGGTCTGGCTACGGCAGCAGAGAATGCAAGCGGCGATGCAAACATCCAACAGCTCGCTCGCTCGGTATTCGGCGACTATGTCGTGGCATTCGAGCTCACGTCGGTGTTGCTCGTCGTTGCGGTAGTCGGCACGGTGATGCTGGCTCGCAAACGAACCGTGGGGGAGGCGTGATGCCGGCCCCAACCACACTTTCGTATCTGGTGGTCGCCGCCCTCGTTTTTGTGATCGGCGCGGTCGGAGTGATGGTGCGTCGCAATCCACTGATCATGTTTATGTGCATCGAACTGATGCTCAATGCCGTGAACCTCTCATTCGTGGCTCTCGCGAGGGAACTCACCGACATCGATGGTCAGACAATCGTGTTCTTCGTGATGGTCGTAGCCGCGGCAGAAGTCGTGGTGGGTCTCGGCATCATCGTGGCCATCATGCGCAACCGAACGACGCTTACTGCCGACGATCTCGCGGAACTCAAGGGTTAAGTCGTGCTTGACCTCGTCTGGTTGATTCCCACCTTGCCGCTGGCTGGTGCCCTCGTGCTGATCGTGCTCGGTGCGCGCATCGGTGAGCCGCGCGCTGGATGGCTTGCCACGCTGGCCACCGCGTCGTCGTTTGCCGTGACCGTCGCGGCCTACTTTGATTTGCTCGGCAGAAGCGCAGAAGAGCGTTCGCACGTCGTGTCGCTCTTCGAGTGGATTCCGGTCGGTTCGTTGCAGATTGACCTCGCCTTTCTCGCCGATCCACTCAGTATCACCATGGCGCTCTTCGTCACGGGCATCGGTTCGCTCATCCACCTCTACGCCATCGGCTACATGCACGGAGACCCGAAGTTCTCGAAGTTCTTCTTGTATCTCAACTTGTTCGTCTTCTCGATGTTGATGCTCGTGCTCGGCGAAAACCTGCTCGTCACCTTCCTGGGATGGGAAGGCGTGGGTGCCTGTTCGTACTTTCTCATCTCGTTCTGGCACACGCGCGACAGCGCAGCGGTCGCCGGCAAGAAGGCGTTCGTTACCAACCGTATTGGTGACTGGGGCGTCATGACGGCGATGTTCGTTGCGTTCTCCACCGTTGGCTCGGTGTCGTACGGCGCCATCAACGAAGCGGCACATGAAGGATCAATCTCCAAGGGTGCAATATCGGCCATTGCAATGCTGCTTTTTGTCGGCGCATGCGGTAAGAGTGCGCAACTGCCCCTGTATTTCTGGCTGCCCGACGCGATGGAAGGCCCCACACCAGTCTCGGCTCTCATTCACGCCGCCACGATGGTGACTGCGGGGGTCTTTCTCATGACACGGGTCGGCCCTGTTCTGGTTGAGTCGTACGGCTGGGTGCCCGATACGGTCGCCGCGGTCGGCGCTGCCACAGCACTGTTTGCCGCCACGATTGCCGTTGCGCAAACCGACATCAAGCGTGTGCTCGCATATTCGACCGTGTCACAACTCGGATTCATGTTCCTTGCCATCGGCTCGGGTGCGTTCGTCGCTGCAATCTTCCACATGGTGACACACGCGTTCTTCAAGGCACTGCTCTTTTTGGGCTCCGGCTCGGTGATTCACGGCATGCATCACGAACAAGACATGCGCAAGATGGGTGCGCTCCGCGTGGCGATGCCCGTTACAGCCTTCACTTTCATCATCGGTTGGCTTGCGATCGCCGGTGTGCCACCGTTCGCGGGCTTCTGGTCGAAAGACGAGATCCTGCTCTACGTGTACGCCGATAACCGACTGCTGTATGCCGTCGGCATGGTCACCGCATTACTCACCGCGTATTACATGACCCGCCAGGTGGTCATGGTGTTCTTCGGCGAGGCGCGGTGGCACGACAAGTCGGTGGAACACTCGGCGCACGGCGACTTCACGCCGCACGAAAGCCCGCGCGTCATGCTGATTCCACTCGTCGTGTTGTCGGTGTTGTCGGTGATCGGTGGCGCGATGCAGTTGCCGTTCAGCAAGAACCTGCACTTCTTGGAGCATTGGCTCGAACCGGTGGTCGAGGAGTCTGAGCGCAGCATCAAGGGCACCTGGGCGTATGAAAACAAATATGTCCTACTCGGCATCGCCATCGTCGTGGCGTTGGCGGGTATCGCCTTATCACTCATGGTGTACGCGAAGCGTCGCCTGCCCGCCGTCGAGCCGAAGGTATTGGAGAATGCCTGGCACTACGACGCCACTGTCGCTCGCATCGTGGCTGGCCCGGGTGCCGCGGCATTCAGGGGCATAACGCAGTTCGATGCGCGGGTCGTCGACGGGGCGGTGAACGGTGCAGGTGCGGTTGCCCGTGGTCTTGGCTCTGTGGTGCGTCGCGCGCAGACCGGCTTCGTGCGCGCCTATGCAGCAATCATCGGACTTGGTTCGGTGGTGTTGCTCGCCTGGTTCGTCTGGCGTGGGTGGTTGGCGTGATGCCCACGACATTGGCTGCTTCGGCGAGTGCCCTTGGGTTTCCGATTCTCACCGCACTCGTCGTTGTGCCGCTCATCGGGGCTGCAGCCGTGTTGTTGTTCGGTCGCGCGCGCGCCGAGTGGAGCAAGCTCGTGGCGCTGATTGCCAGCATCACCACCGGTGCACTCGCCATTTGGGTGCTGCAAGCATTCGACTCGGCTCAGTCCGGCTTCCAATTCGTCTCGCAGCACGAGTGGATTCCCGCGTGGGGAATCTCGTGGCATCTCGGTGTCGATGGAATTTCGTTGTTCCTGTTGGTGCTCACGGGTGTGCTGTTTCCACTCGTCATTGCGGGTGTCGATCCGCACCACGACGAGCGACCGTATCTCGCCTGGCTGCTGGTACTTGAGGCCGGCGTGATGGGATCATTCGTCAGCCTCGACCTCTTCCTCTTCTTCGTGTTCTTTGAGATCGTGCTCGTGCCGATGTACTTCCTCATCGGCGGTTGGGGCTATGACCAGCGCGTGTACGCCGCCACCAAGTTCTTCCTCTTTACGATGGCCGGCTCGGCATTCCTCCTGGTGGGCATCGTGGCGACGGCAATTCTCTCGCGCGAGTCGGTTGGCGAAGTCACCTTCGATGTGGTGCGGCTTGCCGAAGAGGGTTCGCTCTCGCTCGAGTCGGGTCGTTGGTTGTTCGCGGCGTTTGCCATTGCCTTTGCCGTGAAGGTGCCGCTCTTCCCAGTGCACACATGGCTACCCGATGCGCACACGCAAGCACCGACGGCAGGCTCTGTGATTTTGGCCGGCGTGTTGCTGAAAATGGGAACGTATGGTCTCCTCCGCTTCGGCGTGTATCTCTTCCCTGAAGCCAGCGTGTGGGCACGACCCGTGCTCTACACACTTGCCGTCATCGGCATTTTGTACGGTGCGATTGCTGCGACGATGCAGAAAGACCTGAAACGTCTTGTTGCCTACTCGAGCGTTGCGCACCTTGGTTTCATCGTGCTTGGCACGTTTGCTCTCACCGACCAGGCCGTATCGGGCGGCGTAATGCAGATGGTGAACCATGGTGTGTCAACCGGCGCCCTCTTCCTGCTCGTCGGCATGATCTACGAGCGCCGACACACACGACAGATCGCCGACCTGCGCGGCTTGCAACATGTGGCTCCGGTGTTCGCCGGGTTCTTCATGGTGGTGATGCTTTCGTCGATTGGTCTGCCCGGTCTCAACGGCTTCGTTGGCGAGTTCCTCATCCTCATCGGCTCGTTCGACACTGCGCGTTGGTGGGTTGTGGTCGGCACTGTCGGTGTCGTGCTCGCCGCGCTGTATCTACTGTGGGCGTATCAGCGCGTCTTCCACGGCGAGCCCGACGAAGCAAATCGTGGCTTTGCCGAGTTGCGCCTGCGCGAGGGACTGTTGTTGTCGGCATTTGTTGCAATCATCGTGTTCACCGGTGTGTATCCCAAGCCGGTGCTCTCGCGCATCGAGCCGAGTGTGAAGGCGTTGATTGAGCACGTCGAAGAACGCACCGACTATCGCCAGCCCGTTCACGGCGAAACAGGGGAGTAACTCATGGACACCGCCGCAGACTTCATTCCACCGACAATCGAGTGGTATGCGCTCTCGCCGTACATCGCGCTCTTGGCCGGCGCCCTGGTGCTGTTGCTCGTCGGTTCACTCACGCCGCGCTGGCCGCGCGGCTGGTACGCACTCGTGGCTGCGACGACCGCTGGTGTTGCGGCAGTGCTCGCTGGGCTGCAATTTGCCGACATTGACGCACAGACCGCGCGCACCCTGGTGAAGGGCACCATCGCTCACGATCGCTTCGGTCTGCTTGCCATCATTGCGGTGTGCTTCACCGTGGTGATGTCGGCCATAACAGCGTCGGACGCGGCCTCGCAAGGCCCGGCCAGCCCTCTCGGCACGGCCGATGGGACCTCGGCATCGCGCGACTCACTTGAACCGTACGCCCTCATGCTGACAGCTGCAGTTGGCGCGGCGATCATGGTCAGCGCCAACGACCTGCTCGCGGTATTTCTTGGGATCGAGATTCTCAGCCTTTCGCTGTATGTGTTGGCTGCGAGTGATCGTCGCCGTAGTGCAAGCCAAGAAGCGGGCCTCAAATACTTCATCCTCGGTGGTTTTGCGTCGGCCTTTCTGCTTTACGGCATCGCGTTGGTGTACGGCACCACCGGGCAAACGAATTTTGGCGGTATCGCAACGATTCTCGCGAGCGAAATTTCGGTGCCACGCAATGATGCGATGTTGTTGGCAGGTGTCGCACTCTTAATCGTTGGCTTTGGATTCAAGTTGTCAATGGCACCATTCCACTCGTGGACACCCGATGTGTATCAAGGAGCACCCACGCATGTGACCGGCCTCATGGCATCACTCGGCAAGGTTGCTGCTGTTGTGGCATTCGTTCGACTGCTCGCCGTGTCGTTTCCTACTCGCGCTGACGACTGGCGTCCCGCCATCTTCGTATTGGCGGTGTTGACCCTGGTGGTCGGCTCGGTACTGGCCATCGTGCAGTCGGACGTGAAGCGCATGCTCGCGTACTCGTCGGTGAGCCATGCGGGCTTCATGCTGGTTGGCATCGAGGCGGCGGGACATCTGGCATCACCGTCGTCGTCTGACGGTGTCACTTCGACGCTCATCTACGTGGTGTTGTATTCGGTGCTTGCAATCGGCTCATTCGCTGCCGTCTCGGTCGTCACCCGAAGTGGCGCAACTTCGCTCGAGGCATTTCGGGGCGTCGCCAAACAGCGCCCCGTGTTCGCTCTCGGTTTCACGGTGTTGTTGCTCGCGCAGGCTGGCGTGCCGCTCACCAGCGGTTTCGTGGCGAAATTCGGGGTGATTCGTGCCGCGGTGTCAACCGAGAGCTATGTGCTTGCGGTCGTAGCCATGGTGTCAGCAGTGATTGCCGCCTACCTCTACTTGCGCATCATGGTGAGCATGTGGCTGGCCGATCGCGACCCATCTGCCACGCCGCTCGGTCCACTTTCGTTCGCATCACGCGTGGTGCTGGTTGTCAGTGTCGCTGTCACGCTCGTGCTCGGCGTGCTGCCATCGTTCGTGCTCGACCTC
>CAYFNN010000021.1:0-16104 GCA_964344465.1 uncultured Bifidobacterium sp.
CGGTTGGCCAGCGCAAGATCACGCAGTGGACCCGCTACGTTGCTGTTGCAATCGCCACTTTGCAGGCCGCTGGCCTCACATTTATCTTCGGCCAGGGCAACGGCTCGGCATTCTTTGGTGCTGCCCGAACGGTACCCGACGTTGTGTTGCTCGATCCGTTCATGCCGCGTGCTCTCATCGTGATTCCTTCGCTCGTAGCTGGTACCACGATGTTGATGTGGTTGGGTGAGTTGATCAGCCAGCGCGGGCTCGGCAATGGCATGTCGATGATGATCTTCGTCTCGGTTGTCAGCCACCTTCCGTATTCGTACTATTCGCTGTTGCAGAGCAAGAAGATTGTCGTCTTCGTGATTTTGGTGGCGGTTTCGCTGCTGATACTCGCGGCAGTCGTGCGCGTCGAGCTGGCGCAGCGCCGAATCCCGGTGCAATTTGCCAAGCGAGTGGTCGGTCGTCGTCAGTTCGGTGGGCAATCGACCTATATTCCGTTGAAGGTCAACCAATCGGGTGTCGTGCCGATCATCTTTGCGTCGTCGGTGTTGCTGTTGCCGGTGTTGCTCTCGAACATGCTCGGTAGCGCCGAGGGTTGGCGCGGTTCGGTAGCTCGGTTCGTCGACCGCTATCTCATCAACAGCCAGAACCTGCTGTACATCTCAATCTTCTTTGCAATGATCATCGCCTTTGCCTACTTCTACAACTCGATTGCCTTCGACCCGATTCGCCAAGCTGATCAGCTACGCAAGCAGGGTGGCTTCGTGCCCGGAATCCGCCCGGGCCCGCAGACCGAGTCGTTCCTCGGCAAAGCAGTGAATCGCATCACGCTGCCTGGTGCGCTCTTTGTCGCATTCATCGCCATCATGCCGTACATCATCCTTTGGGTGGGTGACGTGCAAAGTTTCCCCTTCGCGGGCACCACGGTGCTGATTGCGGTGGGTGTCGCCCTTGAGTTGATGCGTCAGATCGACAGCCAACTCATGCAGCGTGATTACGAGGGCTTCCTCAAGTGACCATTCGGTTGATCTTGCTCGGTCGTCAAGGATCGGGCAAGGGCACTCAGGGTGCGCGTCTGGCGAAGCACTACGACATCGCCCACATCTCAACGGGCGAGATGTTACGCAACGCCATCAAACATGACACGCCGGTGGGTCGTGTGGTCAAAGACGTCATCGATCAGGGCCGCCTCGTTGAAGACGACCTCATTGCTTCGCTCGTGAAAGGTCGCCTCGGCGAGACCGACGCACGCACGCGGGGGTATCTGCTCGACGGTTTTCCGCGCACCTTGCCGCAGGCACAAGCGATGGACGAAATCGCCCGTGCTCGCCCGATCAACATCGTCGTCGACCTTGAGGTGCCGCGAGAGGTCGTGATGGCACGCCTCAGCGCCCGACTCGCTGTGGAAAACCGCGCCGACGACTCGCCGGCCGCCGTCGAACAGCGGTTGGCCCTGTATGAAGAGCAAACGGCGCCGTTGATTGCGCATTATCGCCGCCAGGGCACCCTTGCTGTCGTCGACGGCCTGGGCACCCCCGATGAGGTGTTCGCTCGGCTCGTATCGGTCATAACCAGCACCACCGGGGTGCATGGCGCAGGTGGCGACGGGCAAGCATCCCGATAGCGTTACGAGTCGCCCTGCGGGGCTCGAAGGAGTCAGTTCTGGCAAAGAATAAAGAAGATGCCATCGTGCTGGAAGGCACGATCACCGAGTCATTGCCCAACGCAATGTTTCGGGTGGAACTCTCCAACGGGCGATCCGTCCTGGCTCACATCTCGGGGAAAATGCGCGTGAATTACATTCGCATCAATCCGGGGGACAGGGTGCAAGTCGAGCTGTCACCATACGACCTCACGCGAGGTCGCATCACCTTTCGATTCAAGTAACAGGAACAGAGAACACCGTGAAAGTCCGTCCGAGCGTCAAGAAGATGTGCGAGAAGTGCAAAGTCATTCGTCGCCACGGTCGCGTCATGGTGATCTGCGAGAACCCGCGTCACAAGCAGCGTCAGGGTTAGAGAAGGCAACCGCACATGGCACGAATCTCCGGCGTCGACATCCCGCGCGAGAAGCGCGTAGAGATCTCACTCACGTACATCCACGGCATCGGTCGTCCGACCTCGGTCAAGATGTGTGCCGACCTCGGCATCAACCCGAGCACTCGTGTGCGTGACCTCAGCGACTCCGACCTCAACAAGATTCGTGTGTACATCGAGAACAATCTCAAGGTCGAAGGTGACCGTCGCCGCGACGTGCAGCAAGACATCAAACGCAAGATCGAAACGGGTTCGTATCAGGGTTCGCGCCACCGCAAGGGTCTGCCCGTGCGCGGCCAGCGCACCCACACCAATGCGCGCACCCGCAAGGGCCCCAAGAAGACCGTCGCCAACAAGAAAGTCGCCGTGAGGAAGTAAATGTCCGACGCAAAGCCAGCAGCAGCACCCCGCAAGACCCGCAAGCGCGAGAAGCGCAACGTCAACACCGGCGTGGTGCACATCAAGAGCACCTTCAACAACACCATCGTCTCCATTACCGACCCAGCGGGCAACGTCATCGCTTGGGCTTCGTCGGGCGGCGTTGGTTTCAGTGGCTCGCGCAAGTCGACTCCGTTCGCCGCGCAGCTTGCCGCTGAAAAGGCTGGGCGCGCCGCGATGGAACTCGGTCTGCGCCGTGCCGAAGTGTTGGTGAAGGGCCCGGGTTCGGGTCGCGACACCGCGCTTCGTTCGATTCAGAATCTCGGCATCGAAGTGACGAGCATCAAAGACGTCAGTCCGGTGCCACACAACGGCTGCCGTCAGCCCAAGAGGAAGCGTCCGTAGTCATGGCTCGTTATACAGGTCCGAAAGTCCGCATCTCGCGCCGTCTCGGCATCAACGTTTTTGAGAACGCCAAGGGCACCAAGGCACTCGATCGCCGTCCGTTCCCGCCGGGCCCGCATGGTCGCACCCGCCGCCGTTCGAGCGAGGGTGAGTACCTCAATCAGCTGCAAGAAAAGCAGAAGGCCAAGTACATCTACGGAGTACTCGAGCGTCAATTCCGCAAGATTTACGACACTGCCGTGCGCATGACCGGCCCGACGGGCGAAAACATCCTGCGTCTGCTCGAGCTTCGTCTCGACAACGTGGTCTATCGCGCCGGTTGGGCAGCGACTCGTCCGCAGGCCCGCCAGTTCGTGAGCCACGGTCTCGTCAAGGTTGACGGAAAGCGCGTGAACATTCCGTCGTACACCCTCGGCAAGGGCGAGATCGTCACCTTGTCCGACAAGGCCAAGAACATGATCGTCATCCAGCACAACATCGACACCCTCGGGCGTGCCCCGGTGGCGTGGCTTGAAGCGCAGGATGGCGGCAAGGCAGTTGTCGTCCGCGACCTGCCCGCACGCGAGCAGATTGATGTTCCAGTCAAGGAACAACTCATCGTCGAGCTCTACTCGAAGTAACCCCCAAGACAACCAGGAGACCACACCATGCTCGTTATTCAGCGCCCCAGTGTCGCCGCAGTCGGCGAGGCCACCGGCAATCGCCAGAAGTTCTCTGTATCACCGCTCGAGCCCGGCCTCGGTCACACGATCGGCAACTCGCTTCGTCGCATGTTGTTGTCGTCGATTCCTGGCGCGGCAATCACCTCGGTGAAGTTCGAGAAGGCGCTGCACGAGTTCACCACCATTGATGGTGTCACTGAAGACGTCACCGAGATCATCCTCAACCTGAAGGACATCGTCGTGAAGAGCGACGTCGACGACGCCGTCGCCATCAGTGTGGATGTAAATGGTCCCGCCGACCTCAAGGCCAAAGACATCGCCTTGCCCGCCGGTGTTGAATTCGTCAATGGCGAGCAGCACATCGCCACGTTGTCGGCCAAGGGCCGCTTGTCGCTTGAACTCACCGTTGAGCGCGGCAAGGGCTATCTCGGTAGCGACCGCGACGCGGGCCGCAAGACCATCGGTGTGATTCCGGTCGACGCCCTGTTTTCGCCCGTGCGTCGCGTCAGTTTCGATGTAGAGCCCACTCGCGTGGCGCAGTCGACGAACTTCGACAACCTGATTCTCGACATCGAGACCGACGGTTCAATCACCCCGGCCGAAGCCCTCGCATCGGCTGGTGCGACGATGCGCAGCCTGCTCGATCTGGTCGCTTCGCTCTCCGACGAGCCAGTGGCGCTTGAGCTTGGTGAGTCGACGATCAGCGGCAGCGGCTCGCCCGAGCTCGACATGCCGATCGAAGACCTGCTCTTGTCACAGCGTCCTTTCAACTGCTTGAAGCGCGCCCAGATCAACACGATTGGTGATCTCGTGACACGTACCGAAGAAGAGTTGATGGGCTTGCCGAACTTCGGTAAGCAGAGCATCGACGAGGTGAAGGCCAAGCTCGATGAGCGCGGCCTCGCACTCAAGATCTGACGAGTTTTCTGACGAACGCCCAGCCCAAGGAGACACATCATGCCCGAACCACGACGTAGTAAGAGTTTCGGTGGCTCGTCGGCGCACCAGCGCTTGATGATGGCCAATCTCGCTGCATCGCTGTTTGCTGCCGAGGGAATTGAGACCACTGAGGCGAAGGCCAAGGCGTTGCGTCCGATTGCCGAGCGTTTGATCACCAAGGCAAAAAAGGCCCAGAAGAGCGACGCGGCGAGCCTGCACAAGATTCGCCAGATTCAGTCGTTCCTCAACGACAAAGAGATGACGACCAAACTCGTGAAGAACCTTGCGCCCCGATACATGGAGCGCAACGGTGGCTACGTGCGCATTCTGAAGCTGGGCGAACGCCACGGCGACAGGGCGCCGATGGCCCGCATCGAACTGGTCTGACACCACGCGGCCGACGTTCGTCGCAGGCCGCATCACCGCATCAGTCATGAGCAACTCGTCGTTGCGCAAGGCCCGATTGGTCGTTGCCTACGAAGGCTCGACGTTTCATGGTTTCGCCAAGAACCCAGAGATGCCAACCGTCGAGGGCGCGCTGACCGAAGCGCTCGAGAAAATTTCGCAGACTCCAGTGCAGTTCATCGCGGCGGGTCGCACTGATGCAGGGGTGCATGCCCGCGGTCAGGTGCTGAGCGTCGACTTGCCGGCGCGAATCAAGATCGACTCGCTTGCCAAAAAACTCAACTCGTTGTGCGGACCCCACATTGCGGTACGTGAGGTCGCGTGGGCCGACGCCTCGTTCCATGCCCGCTTCTCGGCTATCTGGCGGCATTACCGATACACGATTCTCAACTCGTCAACACCTGATCCGTTTCTGGCAACCACGGCCTGGCACCTGCACTCGCCGCTCGACGTTCGTCCGATGCAGTTGGCCTGCGACGCAATCATGGGTGAGCGCGACTTCTCGGCGTTCTGTCGCAAGCCCGAGGGTGTGGAAGTGAGGGCTCGCAAGCAGACCGCGGTCGACGGTCGGGCCCCCAAGCCAGCATCGATGAAGCGATTCGTCATGCAGGCAGGTTGGAAGCGCACGGGCGACCTCGTGGAGTTCGAGGTTCGTGCGAATGCGTTCTGCCACCAGATGGTGCGCTCACTCGTGGGTACGTTCGTCGACATTGGTCTCGCGAAGCGACCACCCAGCGACATGATGGCGCTCATTAGGTCGGGGCGACGCCATGACGCGTCGCCGATTGCACCACCACACGGCCTGTGCCTGTGGGAAGTCGGATATCCGACGTCGTCCACCTGAGCGCATCGTGCGCATCGACTTCGTCTCCACCTCCGTCGGTGCGCTCGGTTCGGGTATCGGCGGCGGTGTCGAACTCACCTTGCGAACGCTCGCCGAAGGTCTCGTCGCTCGCGGTCATCAGGTCACGGTGATCGCGCCGCGTGGCTCCACTCTGGGTGCAGTTGCGCAGGCATCGCTCGTGGTCGTCGACGGTGCACTGCACGTGCCCAGCCAGACGCTTGATCGTGCGACGCCGTTGTCGGTGCCTACCGACTCGGTGCTGGCCGCGATGTGGCGGGTGGCGCGCGAGCGTGCACAGCGTGCGGAGTCTGATGTCGTAGTCAACTTTTCATACGATGCACTGCCGTTCGTCGACGCACCGTTGTCGGTGCCAACGGTCCACCTTGTGAGCATGGGTTCGCTCAGCGATGAGATTGATCACGCAGTGCGAATTGCGCTGGACCGCAACCCCCGCAGTATTGCGATGCACTCACGCGCACAGGCGGCAACCTTTGGTCCCGACGTAGCACAAGGTGCGTACATCGTGTACAGCGGTGTCGATGTGTCGAAGTATCCGTTTGTGGCGCGCGGCGGTGAAGACCTGGCGTTCGTGGGTCGAATTTCTCCTGAGAAAGGCATCACCGATGTGTTTGCGGTTGCACAACTTGCAGGTCGCGTCGTGCAGGCTTTCGGCGTGATGGAGGACGAGTCGGCATGGCAGAGCGCCCGGAAGAAGTACCCACGTGCCGATGTGCGACATGCCGGATTTCTACCGACCCGAGAACTGGCGACGCGACTCGGTAATTGTGCCGCACTCGTGATGGTGCACCATTGGGTGGAAGCGTTCGGCAATGTGGCAATCGAGGCGCTGGCCTGCGGAGTGCCCGTGGTTACCTACGACCGTGGCGGTCCCGCGGAGATCGTCACCGACGGTGTCACCGGCTTCGTTGTGCCAGCTGACCAGCCGGCCTCGATAGTCGAGGCGCTGTCGCGCGTCGCCACCATTGATCGCGCCGCATGTCGTGCCGCCGTAGAGGCAAGGTTTTCTGCCGAAGCATTCAGCGCTCGTGTGGAGCAGTGGCTGCTGGCCCAGTAATTCGGCAGCGGGCGCAGGCTTGGCAAGCGCCAAGGCGTATTGAGGTAAGCGCCAGGGTGGAGGGCGTGGTTCGCCCCGTTATCATTCAGTGTTCGGGTTGCGGGGCCGTTCGGTCCGCCCGAAGACGATGAGAGGCAGTCACATGGGTACCTATTCGGCAAAGCCAAGCGAGGTGCAGCGCGCCTGGCACGTGATCGACGCCGAGGGTCTGGTCTTGGGTCGCATGAGCACCGAAATCGCCACGTTGTTGCGCGGCAAGCACAAACCGACCTACACGCCGTCGATCGACACGGGCGACCATGTCATCGTGATTAACGCAGCCAAAGTGGTGTTGACCAGTGGCAAGGCCGAAGCGAAAATCGTCGCTCGTCACAGTGGATACCCCGGCGGTATTCGCGTCGAGAAGTTCAGCCAGTTCCTCAATCGCAGCCCGGAAGCGGCAATTCGTCGCACCGTGCACGGCATGTTGCCCAAGGGTCGACTCGGCCGCGCGATGATCAAGAAGTTGCAGGTCTACGCCGGTGCCGAGCACCCGCATGTTGCCCAGCAGCCCCAACCCGTCGACATGAGCGCTGCCAAGGCACGCTAAACAAAGGAGCACATCACCGTGGCCACCAAGCCCCTTACGCAAACCACTGGTCGTCGCAAGAGCGCGGTGTCGCGCGCCCGTCTGCGCGCCGGCTCTGGTCGTGTCACCGTTAACGGCCGCGCCTTCGAGGTGTATTTCCCCACCACCATCCACCGCAACAACGCCACCGAAGCACTGCGCATCACTGGCACCCTCGCGACCTACGACGTTGATGTTGACATTGCCGGTGGCGGACCAGCGGGTCAATCAGGCGCCATGCGTCTGGCAATTGCCCGATCTCTCGTTGCCCTCGACCCGTCGCATCGTCCGGCGTTGAAGCGCGCAGGTTTGTTGGCTCGCGACGCTCGACGCAAGGAGAGCAAGAAGTACGGCTTGAAGAAGGCACGCAAGGCTCCGCAGTACACCAAGCGCTGATCTTGGCGCTGCGTTTCGGCACCGACGGAGTTCGCGGCCGAGTCGATATCGATCTTCGCGCTGCAGATGTGGCGCGCCTCGGCGCGTGTGTTGCGCGCGAGTGGCCACAGGTGCCAATCGTCGTGGGTCACGATGGTCGCGAGAGCGGAGCCTCGTGGCTGGCGGCATTCGCCACCGGTGCCCGTTCGCAAGGCGTTGTTGTTCACGAAGTTGGGCTCGCACCAACGCCTGCATTGGCGTTTCTCTCGGCAATCCGTTCGTGTGTGGCGGTATCGATAACCGCGTCGCATAATCCGTACTCAGACAATGGCGTCAAGGTGTTTGCACCAGGCGGCGTGAAACTCAGCGACGACGAGCAGGGTCGCATCGAACGGTTGTGGAATGCGGCAGGCGATGTTGCGCCGTCACACGCAGTAGGGAACGTTGCACTGGGAACCGCGGCAGCGAGGGAAGCAACAAGTGCACCGACGATTGCTGGGCCGAGCATCGAGGAATATGTCAGCCACTTTGCCGGCGTGATGACGCTCAACGGTCAACGGGTGGTTATCGACTGCGCCAACGGCGCAATGAGCCAGGTGGCACCTCGTGTGTTGGAATCGCTTGGTCTAGATGTTGAAGTGCTGAGTGCTGCACCAAACGGCCGCAACATCAACGACCACTGTGGCGCGGTGCACCCGCAACCCCTTGCTGAACGCTGCGCCGAGCGCGGTCGCATCGGCTTGGCGTTCGATGGCGACGGCGACCGTGTGATTGCCGTCGACGAACGTGGCAACGTCGTCGACGGTGACCGGTTGATCGCCCTCGCTGCACTCGACCTGCATCGTCGCGGTCACTTGCACGACAACACCGTGGCGGTCACATCGATGAGCAATCTCGGATTCCATCGTGCGATGCGCGAGGCGGGCATAACGGTGGTAACTACCGACGTCGGCGACCGAGCGGTGTTGTCAGCGATGGGTGAGGGCAATCTTTCGTTGGGCGGTGAACAAAGCGGTCACATCATTTTCTCGCGTCATGCCACGACCGGTGACGGCTTGCTTGCCGGACTGGTGCTGCTTGACCTCGTACAGCGCAGTGGCGAAACACTGCACGCATTGGCGACGAACGTGATGCAGTCGGTTCCTCAGATTCTGCGCAACGTGCGGGTGGCGCGCATGCCCAAGAATCTCGACGAGCTGCTCGGCGACGAACTGCGCAGCGAGCGCGCCGCGCTCTCTGATGAAGGGCGAATCCTCGTTCGCGCGTCCGGCACAGAACCCGTCGTGCGCGTCATGGTGGAAGCGTTCTCGCAAGAGCGCGCCGAAGCCGTGGCTGAACGTCTCGTTCGTCTCGTAGAAACGCGTACTTCGGTAGCCTGAAACCTATGTGCGGCATTATCGCAGTGCTGTCACGCCCCGAAACACGAAGTGTGCCGGCAGCCGCCGATCTATTGGCTCAAATCGATGCAGTTGTCGCGCAGTGGCCACTCGGTGCGGCGGGTTTACCCAGTGACGACGCACTCTCGGCCATGGGTGAACAGATGTCGGCAGTCGATGCCAAGTTGCGTGGAGACGCCGGAGTCTGGCTGCTGGCGGGCAACCGTGAGTTCGTTGCAGCGCTGAGCACCGCGCTCGATCAGCTGCAGGGGCGCATTGTTGCTGCCGAGTCGGCCCTCGAATCCGCCGATGCGCTCGATGCGGCGGTGCTCGAACGACGAGTGGGGCTCGTCACGGTCTTGCGAGATGCCGTGTGGTCGATTCGGATGGATCGTCTTCGCACTGCGGCCGCCGTCGATGCCTTGGCGGGTGCCGGCGCAAGTCGATCGGCGTTGGCTGCATATCTCTCGATTCAACAAACGCTCTCGGGTCTCGATCGGCTCGAAGTGCGTGGTCGCGACTCGGCCGGCGTGCATGTGATGGTGTGGAACCACGGCATCACGGCAGATGATCCGCGGGTGCGCTCACTGCTCGGCGCTCGCCATGACGACAGCCTGTTCGGCTCTGGCTCAGTTCGCATCACACGCCATGCGTGGTCGTTCGTCTATAAAGCAGCGGCAGAAATCGGCGAGCTCGGCGACAACACGCGGGTGATGCGTCAAGCCGTCGTCGCCGACGACTTGTTGCGCCTGTTGGTAAGCCAAGCCGGAGCCAGGGTGGCAGTGCTCGGTCACACGCGATGGGCGAGCGTCGGCATCATCTCTGAGCCGAATGCCCACCCCGTCAACAGCGAAGAGCTCGAGGCCAACGCAAATGCGGCGTACCTCATTGCCGCTCTGAACGGTGACGTCGACAACCACGCCGATTTGCGAGCCCGGCACGAGCTGCGCTTGGCCCAGCCGATTACGACCGATGCCAAGGTGATACCGGCGTTGGTTTCGCGACGTCTTACGCAGACTGCCGGAAGTGGATTACGTGGTGCGAGCAGCGGCTCGAGTGGTGCGACCGGCAGCGAGGTAGCTGCCGCTGCACTGACCGATGCGTTTCGCGAGACGGTTGCATCGTTCGAGGGGTCCGTCGCCATTGCCACGGCGTCAGCCGATCATCCTGGTGCACTGCTGCTCGCGCTGAAAGGGAGCGGCCAGGGTCTCTGTGTCGGTCTTGCAGCGAATCGTTTCGTGGTGGCGAGTGAACCGTACGGCCTTGTCGAAGAAACCCAGCACTACCTGCGAATGGATGGCGAGTCGTTGGCTCACGCAGACAACCCGTCGAGTCGCGGGCAGGTGGTGGTGCTCGACGCCGAACACGCTGGTGAGCAGCACGGCATTCGTCTGTTGGCGTACGACGGCACGGCCCTGGAACTGGGTCGTCACAACATGCTCACGGCGGAGGTAACTACGCGCGACATCGACCGTGCCGCGCACAGCCATTTTCTCGCCAAAGAAATCAATGAGGCGCCACGTTCGTTCGCCAAGACCTTGCGTGGTCGACTCGTGGAGTCATCCGGTGTACTCACGGTGGCACTGGATGAGTCGCAATTTCCACAACGCATCGTTGAAGAGCTTCAATCGGGTGCACTGCAGCGCATCAGGGTGATTGGTCAAGGCACCGCAGCCATCGCGGGTCGATCGCTTGCGAACCTGCTCCGCGCACTCACCGACGATCGCTTGCGAATCGATGCGCTGCCTGCCACCGAACTTTCGGGCTTCGGTTTGGCGCTCGACATGAGCGACACCTTGATCGTGGCAATCAGCCAGAGTGGCACCACCACCGACACGAACCGCACCGTCGACTTGGCGCGCTCGCGTGGTGCACGCGTGTTGGCAATCGTCAATCGTCGTGGCAGTGAACTCACCGCGAAAGCCGACGGCGTCATCTACACCTCGGATGGCCGCGATGTTGAGATGAGCGTCGCCAGCACGAAGGCGTTCTACGCCCAGGTCGCCGCTGGCGCTTTGCTTGCGTGTGCCGTGGCGCAGGTCTTGGGCGCAGGATCAGCCGACGATCGTGGGCACTTGTTGGCGGGTTTGCGTGCGCTACCCGAGGCGATGCACACGGTGCTTGCCTCACGCGAAAAGGTCGCCGACGCGGCCCGCACGTTTGCCACGTCGCGTCGTTACTGGACGGTCGTTGGTAACGGCACGAATGCGGTGGCTGCCGAAGAGGTGCGCATCAAGCTGAGCGAGCTGTGTTACAAATCGATCGCCTGCGACATCACCGAAGACAAGAAACACATCGACCTGTCGTGCGAGCCACTGATCTTCGTGTGCGCGGCCGGGCTCACTGGCGGCACTGCCTCCGACGTAGCCAAGGAAATTGAGATCTACCGCGCGCACAAGGCCCTGCCGATCGTGGTCGCCACTGCCGGTGAGGAGCGTTTCGGTGCTGCTGCCGCTGTCATCGAAGTGCCCGCAGTCGACACACGGCTGGCGTTCGTCTTGAGCGTGATGGTCGGACACCTCTTTGGCTACGAGGCTGCCCTTGCCATCGATGCGCTCGCGCGACCGCTGCGTCAGACACGTGAGGTGGTCGAGCGCGCCGTCGCCCGCGGTGGTCAAGGTGCGGTGCTGCTCGACAAGGTGCACGCAGAAATCGGTGTGCCCGCCACGCGGTTCTTCGATGCGCTCGCCACAGGCACCTACGACGGCAATCTCGAGGCGTCGACTGCGGTACGCGTCGTTGGAATGTTGCGCACGGTGATGTCGGCGAACCCACTGCAGAGTTACCAACGTGATTTCGGCAAGATTGCCACTCCTGAGGCGCTGCTCGACGACTTGACCGCCGCTCTCACCCGAGCAGTCGATGAGCTCACGCGACCAATCGATGCCATCAAACACCAAGCCAAGACGATCACCGTCGGCATCTCGCGCAGTGAAGAGGGTCTGCTCGACCGTGCGCTGGTCAAGGCCGTGCTTACGGCCGGTGCGGCGCGCGAGCGCCTCACGTACGGCGTGTTGAAAGTGCTCGCCGACCTCGATGCGGCAGTGAGTCAGGTCGTCGGCTTCACTCGCTATCGCATTGAAGGCGATCCGGCGACCAACGACGCCACGGTGGCAATCGTTGATCGAGGCGGCATCTCGCGCGACCTGCAGTCGCGCGTGGATTCCAGCAATATGCTGCGCGGCACGAAGCGACGCATCGCCATGTCGCAGGAAGTGCTGGTGGCTCGCGGCCGTCGCGACAATCGCACGGTGATTCTCGTACCCGAAACCAAGGGGGCAGAGACGACTGGCATCACCTTGTTGCACGTGCTCTTCCACGACCGCCTGTCGGCGGGAGTGATGAAGCAAGTGTTGCAGGGATACGACAACCGCTACGAGCGACTCGTCGACGCAGTGACCGAAACTGAGGCTGCATTCCGCGAGGATCGTCTTGCCGAAGTCTCGGTAGCCGACGCTCTGATCTTGCCGATTACCTCGACGGCCGACATGTGGCGGATGTAGTCGTCGTGCGCGCACTGGGTATCGATGCGGTTGACATTCCGCGGTTTCGAGCGGTGCTCGAACGAACTCCTCGTCTGGCGGACCGGCTGTTCACTTCAGCCGAACGCACTGCGGCTGCCCGCCGTGCAGACGCAACATCGATGCTTGCCGCACGCTTCGCCGTTCGCGAAGCGACGATGAAGGCTCTTGGTGTGGGCCTTGGTGCGTTTGATTTTCACGACGTATCGGTCACGAGTGATGCGAGCGGCCAGCCGTCGCTGAACGTGCGCGGTCGCGCTGCCGAACTGGCAGAAGCGCGCGGTGTACAGCACTGGCTCGTCTCGATCACGCACACCGACCAGACCGCGATTGCCGTCGTGGCCGCCAACTAGGCGAGCGCTGCTCGTGAGCGCCATGGCCGATGCCCGTGTGCTGCGCCCGACCCGCGCCGAGGTGAATCTCGGTGCCTTGCGTCGAAACGTCACACTTCTCGCGCAGCGGGCCGCACCAGCAGAGTTGTGGGTGGTAGTCAAAGCCGACGCTTATGGGCATGGTGCTGCACAGTGTGCTGCAGTTGTCGTACAGGCTGGTGCACGCGGCCTGTGCGTGGCGCTCGCTCAAGAGGGCGTCGCGTTGCGTGAGGCAGGTATCACCGTGCCGATCCTGGTGCTGAGCGAGCAGTCGCCTGCCGCCGCCGAGTTGCTGGTGGCCCACGATCTGACCTGTGTGGTGTACAACGAGCACTACGTTGCGGCGCTGGCCGATGCTGCACGTCGGGCTGCACGGCAGGTCAAGGTGCATCTCAAGATTGACACCGGCATGCACCGTGCTGGTGTCGACTCGAGTGGCGCGGTGTCGCTCGCGCGCACAATCGTCTCGTCATCCGGCTTGCTGCTCGATGGAGTAATGACACATCTCGCAACTGCCGACGACCCGCGGCACGAAGCGACGAAACGACAACTTGCCGCCTTCAACGAAGTTCTCGGTGAATTGCGCCGTGCGGATATTCAGCCACACCATGTGCACTGGGCGAATTCGGCAGCGATGTTGCGCGGTGTTGCAACACCCAGCACGATCGTGCGCGCTGGAATTGCAACCTATGGTCTCGTGCCGGGCAATGGCGTGGCCGACCTCATGACGTCCCTCGAACCTGTCATGCGACTGCGCACAGAAGTGTCGCACGTGCGTAGGGTCGCGGCGGGCGAAGGCATCAGCTATGGCCTGCGAACGGTCGTGCAGAACGACACGACGGTGGCCACCTTGCCGCTCGGTTACGCCGACGGCATCGCCCGTCGAGCCTGGCAAACCGACGCGCGCGTCATGCTCGGTGGTCGCCGCCGTCGCATCTTGGGCGTTGTCACGATGGATCAAATGATGGTCGACTGCGGAGATGATGCCGTTCACGTTGGAGATGAAGCGGTGATCTTCGGGTCCCAAGGCAACGACCGCATCACCGTTGAAGACTGGGCACTCGCTCTCGACACCATCTCCTACGAAGTGGTCTGTGCGGTATCTGGTCGCGTGCCGCGCGTATACGTGGAGCAGTGATGGCGCATTTCGTTTTTGTTTCACACAACACCGACGACACGACTCGGCTTGCCAGTGCGGTCGCCGGTGTTCTGCGGTCGCGTGATGTCGTGTTGTTGTCTGGCGACTTGGGCGCCGGAAAGACGATGTTCACCAAGGCGTTATGTGCCGCGCTCGGCGTGGCCGATGCGGTGACGTCGCCAACTTTCACGCTCGTGCATGAGTATCGAGCACGCTCGTTCAGCGTGTCTCACGCCGACATCTACCGACTTGAGCGCACCGCCGAGTTCGACGATCTTGATCTCGATGGCATGCGAGCCACCGGAAATGTGCTCGTGGTCGAATGGGGCGAAGTGCTGAGCGAGGCGTTTCCCGATCATTTGGCAGTGCGAATTGCGCATGCAGGCGATGCCGACCAGCGCAACATCGTTGTGGCTGCCGCCGGTGCCAGTTGGGAAGCGCGGCTTTCCCGCATCGCCACACAAGTCGGCGCACAGGTAACGACATGATCGTCTTGGCCATCGATACCGCCACGGAGTTGGTGAGTGTTGCAGTCGCCGATGGTCGCGAAGTGTTGGCAACCAGCGAATCGCGCAGCGCTCGACGCCACGCTGAAGACCTCACTCCGATGGTGCAATTCGTGGTGCAGCGCGCCGCACTCACACTTGCCGACATCGAGGCAGTAGCTGTAAATGTTGGTCCGGGGCTGTTTACCGGCATGCGAGTTGGCATCGCTGCCGCGCAGGCGTTCGCCCAGGTACTGGGTGTGCGATTGGTCGGCGTCGATGGATTATCGGCGCTGGTATCGGCGGTGCCGGCTGCCTCGCTTGCTGACTGTGAAATCGTGGTGCCCACCATCGATGCTCGTCGTAATGAGGTTGCATGGTCAATGCATCGTGTGCGAGACGACGGTGCTACCTCAATCGTGCAACCACCGCGCGTGGGCACGCTCGACGACCTCGTACTGGCGGTGCGTGAACGAGCCCAGCATTGTGGCTTTGTGGGTGAATTTGCTCGGAGGCGCTCCGACGAGATTCGCGAGGCAGTCGGCCCGCAGGCGTGGAATGTGACATTCAGCGACGAGTCACTCGATTTCCCTCGAGCGCGGCATGTGGCGCAGCTCGCGGTAGACGCACTGTTGCACGACGATGGCGACGATTCTGCGGTTGCGACGGTGGCACCCATGTACTTGCGCGACGCAGATGCCGATATCAATTGGGCAACACGGGGCAACGTATGAGTATTCTCGGCCGTCTCCTGCGTCGCACCGAGCAAGACCCGCAGACGTTGCAGATCGAACCGATGCGCAAGTCGCATCTCGACGAAGTAATGGCCATCGAATCGGTGTCGTATCCCGCACCGTGGACCAGAGCAGTATTTGAAGACGAACTAGCGATGCAGGCGCGTGGCTCACGGCACTATCTGGTGGCTCGCCTCGGTGGTCGGGTCGTTGGCTACGGCGGAATGATCTATATGGATGACGCCGCACACATCACCAACATTGCCGTCGATGTGGCGATGCGACGACGTGGTATCGCCACCGAGCTGTTACTTGACCTCGCATGGCAAGCGCGGCGCATCGGCATGGCCTCGCTCACGCTTGAAGTGCGCCAGTCGAATGTTTCGGCACAGTCGATGTATCAGCGTTTTGGCTTCGCGCCGGTCGGGGTGCGACCGAAGTACTACGAGAATCGCGACGATGCCATCGTGATGTGGTGCACCGATATTCAAGGTGACGAGTTTCTGGCGCGATTGCGCACGATCGAAGCCGAACGCGGCGGCGACACATGACCACCCAGAACGCCCTCACCGTTGATGAGTCGACCGTGGTGCTCGGCATCGAGACCAGCTGCGACGAGACTGCAGTTGCCGTGGTGATGGGCGGCGGCGATGTGTTGTCGTCGGTGGTCGCGAGTCAGTTGGATGAGCACGCGCGCTTCGGTGGTGTGGTGCCCGAGATCGCGAGTCGTGCGCACCTCGAAGCACTCCCGCATGTGACGGCGCA
>CAYFNN010000022.1:0-9759 GCA_964344465.1 uncultured Bifidobacterium sp.
GCGTGAATCCACCGCGCATGGTCAAGTTGTCGTACCGACCGGGTAAGTCGGTGACCAAAGGCAAAGCTGGCGCAAAGGGCAGCAAGAAGTCTTCGCTACCGCACCTCATCATGGTGGGCAAGGGCGTGATGTACGACTCGGGTGGAATCAGCCTGAAACCGAGCAACCCCAGCCACGCAATGATGAAAGCCGACATGAGCGGTGCCGCCGCAGTGCTCGCCACGATGAGCACGCTCAAGGCACTCGGTTGTAAGAACCAGGTCACCGCCTATCTCATGTGCACCGACAACCTTCCATCCGGAAGTGCCATGGCGATGGGTGACGTGCTCACGATGCGCAACAAAAAGACTGTCGAGATTCACAACACCGATGCCGAGGGTCGCCTGATTCTTGCCGACGGTCTCTCACTCGCCGCCGAGCTGAAGCCCGATGCAATCGTCGATATCGCTACGTTGACCGGTGCGTGCGCGGCGGCACTCGGGCCGAAGATGTCGGGCGTCATGGGCAACAACGCAAAATTCGTCGAGCAGGTGCTTGATGCGAGCAAGGTCGTCGATGAAGACGTATGGGAGCTTCCGCTCGAGCGCTCGTATCGTCGCATGTTGGATTCGTACATCGCCGACATGAAGAACGTCGGCGGTGGCGAAGCTGGCGCCATCACCGCTGCATTGTTCTTGGATGAATTCACCGACGGTCTGCCCTGGGCACACCTCGACATCGCTGGTCCGATGTGGGCCGATGCCGATGCGGGCTGGTTGCAGCGCGGCGCGACGGGTTACGGCACGCGGCTCTTGGTCAACTTGGCCGAGAACTTCCGTCGCCGATAATCCCGCCGACGTCGGCGGTTCGCTTCATCGCTGGCAGCCGAATCACCACACGTAAACCTCCCAACGGACTGCGTTCGAACGCCGTCACACCGTCGTGTGATCGCACGATTGAAGAGATCAAGTGCAGGCCGAGGCCAGTGCCGTGGCGATCACCCGACCGCAACGACCCGAATCGTTCGGTTCCGGCTGCGAGCCTCGTGAGCTCTTGAGGTTCGATTCCGGGTCCGGCATCGTCGAACGTACACGTGACGTAGCCGGCGCTTGATGACACATCGGCCATAACCGCGGCAGTTGCTGGCGTGTGGCGATGGATGTTGCTGGCAATGTTCGCAAAGAGGCGGTCCATCAACGTCGCATCTGCGAGAACCCAGCTCTCAGTGCTGGTAACGGAGATGGGGCGTTGAGGGTCGAGGGTCTGTAGGTCATTCAGATGTGTGGCGACCACCTTGCCGAGTTCAGTGGGAGAGCGACCCGTCGATTTGGTGGCTGCGAGGCGGGCGAGCAACAACAAGTCGTCAATGAGTTTTGACATTCGTTTTGACTCGTGCGCTATGCGTTCTTGGGCGCGACTCTTGATCGTCTCATCAACTGGCTGTTGCGACGAGAGAACGTCGGCATATGCCCGAATGGTGGTCAGAGGCGTGCGCAATTCGTGTGCAACATCGGCCAGAAAATCACGCATTTCTGCTTCAGAGCGAGCCCGAATCTCAACTGCCGATCGAAGCCCATCGACCATCGTTCGAATACTCGTCTGAAGAACACGGATGTCCTGCGTGGTTCCACCAACCGCAAGTGTTGACCCAAGCTGCCCTGCACTTATCGACTCGGAGTACCTCACGATGTCGCGAAGTGGCGCGAGTTCTCGCCGCATCGCAGCCCACACGACCACGAACCCGATGAGTGCAACCACGGCTGCCGCAACGACGGTGAAAACGATCTGCGCCTTGAACGCGTTGGAAATATCCCGCACGCTTTCACCGAACACCAACCACTCGTTGTCGCCGATGGCGAGAGCAACAATTCGAATCGGTTGTTCTTCAGTGATGGTGATGGGTGCAGCGGCTGCCTCCCGAATGTGATTGACGGTCAATGAGGTGATTCGAACGGCAGAGTCCGATTCAGACGCCAGAAGGTCAAGTGGTGGCTCGTCATCGACGACGAGTACCACCGCGAATCGTGAGGTCGACGTCGCAACATCATTGAGTAGTGCACTCACGGGGTCGTTGGCCGGGGCTATTGCCGAACGAAGTTCGATGAGTCGTTGGTCGACTTGGGACTGCGCGGTGCTCCGCCCGGCGACCGCTGCGACCACGGCGATTGCAACGGAAGTCGACGCAATGACGGCAAATACGAATAACGAGATTCGACGACCGAGAGTCATGTCAGACTTACGAACTTGATTCCGAATCCGCGCACCGTAACGATGTGTTCGTGCGAGTCATCATCGAGCTTTTTCCGCAAGTATGAGACGTAGGTCTCGACGACCGACGACGCTGTGTCGTAATCGATTCCCCAAACAGACTCGAGCAGATTGGTCTTCGAGAGAACTTGGCCCTGATTGGCCATGAGGTACTGCAGCAGCCTGAATTCGGTTGGTGAGAGGACAACTTCGGCGCCTCGATGTCGAACCTGAGCGGTGTCGGGATTGAGTTCGACATCACCGCATTGCAGGGTGCTCGAGGTGACTGGGCTCTGTGTGCGACGCAACACGGCGGCAACTCTCAAGGAAAACTCTTCAAGGCCAAAGGGCTTTCTGATGTAGTCGTCGGCGCCGAGCTTGAGGCCACGAACGACGTCCTCACGTTCATCACGAGCAGTCAGCATGATGATCGGAAGGTCTGGTTTTCGGCGGCGCAGTTTTTCCAGCACCGTAAAGCCGTCAACATGTGGCATGTTGACGTCAAGAATCACTAATCCATAGTGATTTCGAGTTGCAAGTTCGATGGCTTGGGCGCCATCGCGGGCCTCGATGGCGTCGTAACCGCCCAGTCGCAGTGCATCTGCAATTGTCTGGCGTACGACGACGTCGTCGTCGACTACGAGCACCTGTGTTGCCGTCATCGAGATAAGCCCCGCACCGACAGTACCCATTGCGGCCACAGTCGCAGCCAGAACTTCGGCGATTCACAGGCTTCTCACAAGTTGTCGTCGTAGAACAGAGCGTGCTGACGCCAGCCCGGCGAAAGTGTCCGCGAATCTAAAAGGAGAATGAGTCACATGAAAGCCAAGAAAGCCATCGTTGTTACCGCAGTCGCACTGGCGCTGATGTCCGTCTCGAACGTGGCACTTGCCAGCACTGGAGAATCGACCAATCAGGAGACATCTGGGTCGTCGACGACCGTGCCCGCGAAGCGAGATCGTGCCGAGGCGACTAAGTTTCGTGCTGACATGTTGGCCTGGCAGCAGGCAATGAGCGCGTGGGTAAAGGCCCGCGCCACTGCGACCTCAAATCATCTCGATGCGGTTGCCGCTGCTTCCACCACCTTGAAAGATGCCCTTGCTGCAGCGACGTCGAAAGATGCTCGAAGGGCGGCCACGGAGGCATTCAAGGCGGCGCGAGAAGAAGCGAAGGCCACGCTCAAGGCTGCACTTGATGAACTCGGAGAACGCCCGGTTCGTCCCACCCGCTAGTCGTAGTGGGCTGTTGCAGCCACCACAATCTCCTTCGAAATCCACTGGGGGGCGTACCTTGGAGACTGAAGCGCACGAGTAGGTGCGTGTCACAGACTCATGCACCGTTCGTTTCCTGAGAGCGAGAGGAGAGCAGTGAACCCGAACCCGTGCACGGTCGTTCGAACGAATCCGCATCCCGGACGAGGCACGGTGCTGGTGCTGGGTACGCCGCGCGGCGGCACCTCGGTCGTTGCCGGAATCTGCCACATGCTCGGTATTCCAATGGGTCTTGATATCGACCCGTCGAACATGGAAGATCGCCGCTTTCGAACGCTTGGTGCCCGATCCGATCGGCGGGTCGCCGCAGCAGAGTTCTTCGATGACCTGCACCGCACCACACCCTTGGCTGGAGTGAAAGACCCGGCTGCGATCGATTGGCTACCCGATGTCTATCAGGACATCGCAGATCCAGTTCTGGTGGTGGTTTCTCGCGACGTCTATGCGGTTGCCCAACGTGAACACGTTTCGGGCATGGACTTCTTCCCGGCTCTTCACGGAGCAATTCGCCGTAAATACGCCGTTCTTGACTTGGTCGAGAAGGTGACGGCACCGCTCATCGTGGTGTCGTATGAACGCCTCATTGAAGACCCGCACGATGCAATCGAGTCACTCTCTCAGTTTCTGTGTGGCGAGGTGGTGACAGAACTCGTTGCTCATGTGGCCTCGCTCGTGAAGCCACACGCCGACATGCCCAATGACGTGAATTTCGTGGCGTGTCGTGCCGAGTTTGAAGCGGGAGAACCGGGCAACCACGTGGGTCGCCTACCCGAGCCACGGCTGCAGGCGAGTTAGTCGAACACTTCGCGGCGGACCCACGCCGGCAACTTTTCAGGCAACGGCCGCCAACCACTCGGCGTGATATGCCCGCAGATACGCGGGCATGCGAGCCAGGTGGTGGGCTGCCACACGAGGCATCACTCGCCGAACTGCGAGAGCGTTGGCGGTGGGCTGTGCTGCACCGAACATCTGCAATCGAGTGAGTGAACGAGCAAACGTCGAGCCGACATCATCTCGACTGGCGATACCAAGTGAGCGCGCGATGTCGTGTGAATCCATGGTGAAACCTGCAGGATTGTGCTCCATCCACAGATCGCAACGCCGCAGCAGCCACGTGGCAGACGGGCCAAGCACCGGCAGCCAGAACCATTCGACATAGTCGGAACGCACGGGGTGCCCGACAAGGTCAACGGCAGGATCTTGCCAGGGCACGATGGTGATGTGTCGTAGGTCAGTGTTCATACCCCCTTGTGTGCGTGGCAGCAGGGAAGTGGCACACTGAAATGCACGATGGCGAGCGACGATACGAACTCCATCACCCGGGTGGAGGTCATGCTCGCCGCAGTCGAACGCATCACCGTGTTGACAGGGGCGGGAATCTCCACCGCATCGGGGATTCCCGACTTTCGCGGACCCAATGGTGTGTGGACAAAAGACCCGCTCGCCCAAAAGACTTCGACGCTCAGTCACTACCTTGGCGATTCCGAGGTGCGCCAGCGCGCGTGGCGAGACCGTGTGGCGTGGATGAACTCCAGCCCACAACCCAACGACGGGCATCGGGCGTTGGTGCGACTGCAGGAACGCGGCCAGTTGCGTGCCGTGATTACTCAGAACATCGACGGCCTGCATCAATTGTCGGGTATCGAGCCACAACTCGTGCACGAGGTGCACGGCACGAGATGGCAAACCCGCTGCTGGTCGTGCAAAGAGACGAGACCAATTCAGGAGGCTCTTGAGCGCGTCGTTGCCGGCGAAGTTGACCCTGACTGTCGTCGCTGCGGGGGAGTCTTGAAGAGCGACACGATTCTCTTTGAAGAGTCACTCGTGCCCGAAGTCATCAATGCGGCGATGGCGGCGAGCGAAGACTGCGACGTGTTGCTCGCCGTTGGCTCGACACTCTCGGTGTATCCGGCTGCATATTGCGTGCCACGTGCCAAAAGTGCTGGTGCGCGGGTGGTGATTGTGAATGGTGGCGAGACGGACCTCGACGGCATGGCTGACGAGGTCGTGCGTGGTGACATCAACACGGTGTTGCCGCGGCTGTGCGGCATTCATCCCACCGAATCCTGACCTCGCAGATAGCATTTTGCGGGTGCCCACGTTTCGCGATTTGTTGACGGCTGCCAAGACACAAATCACCGAAGTCGATACGTCGACGGCCGAGCGGAAGATTGCGGCTGGGGCAGTGGTGCTCGACGTGCGGGAGCCCGACGAGTACGACCAAGGTGCGCTTGGCAACGCCATTCATATTCCGCGTGGTCATCTTGAAGCGCAGGTCGAGACACGCATCATCGACAAGCAGTCACCCGTCGTGGTGTATTGCGCCGGCGGTGTACGAAGCGCATTTGCTGCCAAGACTCTGCAGGAACTCGGCTACTCCGACGTCGTCAGCATGGCAGGCGGCTTCGGCAAGTGGAAAGACGAAGGTCGAGCGTGGACCACACCGGTCACGCTGAGCGGCGAACAGCGCAGTCGTTATCAGCGACATCTGTTGTTGCCCGAGGTTGGCGTCGCGGGCCAGGCAAAACTGCTCGCTAGCAAGGTGTTGCTGCTCGGTGCGGGCGGGCTTGGCTCTCCGGCTGCGCTGTATCTTGCCGCCGCAGGTGTCGGCACGCTCGGCATCGTCGATATGGACGAAGTCGACGAGAGCAATCTGCAGCGCCAGATTCTGCACAACATCGACCGCATCGGCGAACGCAAGGTCGACTCGGCGAAAAAGACCCTCACGATGTTGAACCCCGATGTCAATGTCGTCACCTACGACACGCGTTTGGCGGCGAGCAACATCATCGACATCATCTCTGGCTACGACGTGATCGTCGATGGTGCTGACAACTTCCCTTCGCGCTATCTCTTAAACGACGCGAGCGTGAAACTCGGCATTCCGGTGGTGCACGGCTCGATTTTCCGCTTCGAAGGCATGGTGAGCGTGTTTCACCCCCTGCGCGGACCGACGTATCGCGACATGGTGCCCGAGCCACCGCCGGCAGAGATGGCACCAAGCTGTGCCGAAGCCGGCGTGCTCGGCGTGTTGCCCGGCATCGTCGGTTCGATTCAGGCGCTGGAGACCATCAAGCTGCTGCTTGATCTCGGCGACTCGTTGATCGGACGAATCTTGTCGATTGACACGACGGAGATGTCGTTCCGCACGTTCAATCTGCGCAAAGATCCGGCAAATCAGGTAACACATGAGAATCGAGACCGCATTCAGGTGCGCGACCTCGATGGCGTGTGCGCACCCTGGCTGCACTAACGCGCCAGCCACGCTGACCTTCTGTCGCCGTTGCCTCATCGGGAACCGCTGCACTCGTAGAATTGCGGCGTGCCATTACGAGTCGCGGTCGTTGGCGCGGGCTTTTCTGGCGCCGTCGTAGCGCGCGAGCTGGCGGAAGCCGGCCACCACATTGAGGTGTTCGAGTCGCGCGACCACGTCGCAGGTAATTGCCACACCACCCGGCATCAATCAGGCGTGATGGTGCACGTGTACGGGCCTCACATCTTTCACACGCAACACGAGCGGGTCTGGCAGTACATCCAGAGATTCGGCAGCTTCAAGCCCTACCGGCACCGGGTGCGGGCAATGGTCGGAGAAAAAGCGTTTCAGATGCCGATGAATCTCGGCCTCATTAACTCGTTCTTCGGGACGAACTTCACCCCGCAAGAAGCAGAGGAATTCGTGGCGACCAAGGCTGATGCGACGATCACCAACCCGGCCTCGTTCGAAGAGCAGGCACTTCGCCTTGTTGGTCGTGAACTGTACGAGGCGTTCTTTGCTGGATACACGCGCAAACAATGGGGTGTTGATCCCCGCGAATTGCCGGCGAGCATCTTGGCGCGCCTCCCGCTTCGATTCACGGATGACGATTCGTATTTCAGTCATCCGTACCAGGGGATACCTGAACACGGCTATACGCCCATCGTCGAGGCGATACTCGACCACCCCAACATCACGGTCGCATTATCGACCCGCGTGAGTCGTAATGAGTTGAGTGCCTACGACCACGCCTTCTGGAGTGGTCCGATTGATGCCTACTTCGATTTTCGACATGGGCGACTTGGCTATCGCACGCTCGACTTTGAAGCGCAGGTTGTTGCGGGCGATTACCAAGGCTGTCCAGTGGTCAATTACTGCGATGCCGACGTGCCCTACACGCGCATCACCGAACACAAGCATTTCGCGCCATGGGAATCACACGACACGTCGGTGATCTATCGCGAGTTCAGTCGCTTGTGCGGAGATGCCGACGTGCCGTACTACCCGATACGACTGGTGAAGGAAAAGGCGCAGCTGGTTGAATACGTGCAACTGGCGCGTAACGAGCGCGGGGTCACCTTCCTTGGGCGGCTCGGCACCTACCGTTATCTCGATATGGATGTCACCATTCATGAGGCCTTGGCGGTAGCAGATGCCACGAAGGCGGCGTTCGCAGATGGTGCACACCCACCCGCATTCCTCACTGATCCGCTCGGATGAATCGAACCCTACGGATGAACACGTGACGGCGACGACCACGTTGCTGCAACGTTCGATGTTGCCCGCTGCTGGGTTCGCCGAGCCCGAGTTGTATGCGAGGCGCTCGGGCGCCGCGGTACTCGATGACGAGAGTGCAACATTGCAGGCCGGTGGTGTGCTCACCTTCGACACTTCGTTCGGCGCATTTCACGCAGGGCGGTGGCGACGACTGACCACGGTTGACGACCTATCGGTGCGAGTGGTGGCTACGGGTGTCGGTCGGGTCGAGGTTGTCAGTGTCTCGCGCCGGCAGGAACGTGTGATAGCCGCCGCGCCGATCGTGGGTGATGGCGTCACCATCGACCTCGGTTCGCTCGCCACCTCGACATGGGGTGTGCTGTATGTGCGAGTCCTCGCCGAGGGTCGCTGCACGGTGCAACGTGTCGAGTGGTCGACAACTGCGGCCCCGACACGTGATGTGCGGCTCAATTTGTCGATCACCACCTTCAACCGCCAGCAGTACGTAGTGCCCACGGTGCAACGCGTGCTCAACCTCGTGCGTTCCAGCGCCATCTTGCGTGGTCGGGTGCGGGTGCTCGTCGTCGACAATGCGAGCAACCTCGACCTGAGTGCGATGGCGGGCGATGACCTCACGTTGGTGCGCAATAGAAACCTGGGTGGTGCGGGCGGGTTTGCCCGCGGTCTCATGCATTTGCGCACCGAAGGGTGGGCCACGCACGTGCTGTTCATGGATGACGACATCGCCCTCGAGACCGAGTCGCTTGTGCGTACCGTGGCACTCTTTGGGTTTGCCCGCGATACGCAACTCTGCGTGCACGGCGCAATGCTCAGCGAAGAACGTCCGTGGATGCAGTTTGAATCGGGCAGCAAGTATTTGTGGCGATCGTTGTATCCACTACGGGCCCTCGGCCAAGAAGACGACCTACGCGACCGAAGACTGGCGCTGCGGGATGCCCGCGAACGCCGATTTGCCTATTCGGCGTGGTGGTATACGGCGTTTCCAATCGATATCACCCGCGACAACCCACTGCCCATCTTTGTGCGTGGTGACGACGTGGCATTCGGACTCATGCACACCGGACGACACACTGTGGCGCTCAACGGTGTAGTGGTGTGGCACGCCGATTTTCACCTCAAGAACAATCCGTCGAGTTTGTTCTACGAGATGCGCAACTTTGCGATGATCGACACCCTGGTGTTTGATCGTCACCGTTGGTGGCACCTTGGCCAACGCTTCTTGGCGTTGAGTTTTCGCAGCCTCTTTGGGTTCCGCTATGCCAGCGCTGAATACATGGTGCGTGGGATGCGTGCATATCTCGCGGGGCCACGGGCTCTGGCTGAAGTCGACCACCCGGCACTCCATGACGAATTGCGACAAGTGACGGAAGAAAAGCCAGCGCCGCTCTCCCCGGAGCACGCAGCAGTTGCGATTACCCGGCCGCGCCCAAAGCCGATACGACTCATTGGGTTTCTACTCGCCCTGCCACTACTCGGAGGGTTCTTGCTGCCGTCGCGTGTTCGTAGCCGTCGACTACGCACGGCGCCGATTGACTCGCGCGCTGTTGGCATCGCCGTGCGCCATGAACGAATTCTCTATCGACACGACCGACTGCCTGAGGGCTTTGTCTGTGCACGCGATCGCCAACGATTCTTTGCGGTCTGGCGTGATGTGTTTGACGTCTTGCGTCAGTTGCGACGCGATTATGGTGCGCTCAAGCGTGACTATCGTGCGGCGTACCCGGGCCTTGTCAGTGATGAAGCGTGGCAACGCCGATTTACTGGCGAAAG
>CAYFNN010000022.1:9859-12750 GCA_964344465.1 uncultured Bifidobacterium sp.
GCCGACCGCTAGCGCTGTGCCGATGCGCTGAGCAGCGCCATCCACGTCGTGCGATCAACCGTGCCCGTCGGCTTCAGTGCCACCGACTGCTGGAACCGCTTCACTTGTTTGTCGGTGCCGCTTCCGAATACGCCATCGGCACGAATCTTGACTTGCAACACGTTTGCCAGGGCCTTTTGAATCGACACCACCGAGGTGTTTCGTGCCCCGCGAGTCAAGGTGAACGTGGTGTGGTCTAGACCGAGTGCGGCCACCACCTGTTCGTCGGCGATGCCGTCGACCGGCAGACCCACTTGAGTTTCGAACGCAGCGACTGCTTTTTCGGTGCCTTTCCCGAAAGTGCCGTCAAGTGCCAGCTTTTGTTTCTTCTTCAAACCAAGTGCCGTATTGAGCGCGGCCTGCAACGCCTTCACGGGTTCACCGCGCTCACCGGTCACCATCGGCACAGACATCGGAATGATTGCTCCGCTACCAGCCGAAATGAGACCCGCGCGACGTAGTTCATCGAGTTGATTGCGCAAGAACAGTGCGAACTCGGCGCGACCAGTGGAGGAAAGATGAACCGTATCGCTGAACCATCGAGTCTTTTCGGCACCGGCACTGTAGGTGTTCCAGTCGAGTACCGAGATGTTCGGGTACCGCTGGGCCGCAGCCGTGAGCGCCGCGTTCGAAGCGCTGTAGTCGACGGAGACTCGACGCGTCGACAAGTTCACGAAGATGATGCGCTGTACGGCCCGCGCGTTCAGTGCGGTCACCACTTGATCGATGTCTTGGGCAAACGTCGCGGGGTCGTCGTTGTAGCCGAGTTGCAACACCGCAACCGTCGGCATCTGATCGGAAGTCAGGCTGTTGATGACGGCGGGCGCATCGGGTAAACCCACGGTGGGTTGCACACACGACGGCCCAACGAGGCACCGGTTCGGTACCGCCTGAAAGTCGACGTTCGGATACGCGGGCGAGACGATTGCGGCGAACTCTGCGCTGATGCTGGCGCCGACTGAGTCGCCGATCAACAAGATGCGCCCGACTGGCGCCGCCTCGAACTCGGCTGGATACACCGCCTGCACGCCGTACCACGGCGCGGGTAAACCAAACGCCGTGCGGAATGTCCAGCCAGTCACCTTCACCGAAGACGATGTTCCGTTCAGAGTCACGTTGGTGGTGTAGCCGTTCCAGTCGCCGCCGAGACCGTCGTGTTCGGTGACGATTGAAGTGAGGGTGCCGATCTGCGGATACTTGGCCTGCAATGCGGCCGCACTGATGCTGCGAGTCCACACCGTGAGCGCCGGGTTCGCGGCGAGGTCGCCCGCATCGGTTTGCGGCGTGAAGATGCCACCAGCAGTGCGACCACCGTTACTCGAAGAGAATTCGGTACGTACGACCGAGCCGTTGCGGGCGCGAATCACCACGCCTGCAGTTTCGGCGACGGCTAGATCGGTGCGCGGGTCCTCAAGGCTGTAGGGCGTCTCAGACACACCCTCGCGCAACGCTGCACCCCCGTACACCTGACAATCCTGCGTGTCACACGTGTGAGCCAACCCGGCGTAGCGGTTTTCGGTCGACGCGTAACTACGTGCGGCCACGGCCTGCGCGCGGAGGGCATTCATACCAGCGCCCCCATTCGAGTCGCCCCACGATGCGGGCGACTCGCGAGGTACGACACCGCGCAGGTACGACTCCATCGTGGTGACGTTGATCGTGCGGTTCTGGTTGCGTGAGTTGTTGACGGCGCGAATGATGCCGCGGTAATACCGCACTCGGTGCGCGGTGGCTGTTTTCGGCTCGCACAACCCGATGGTTTGCGTCGGAGCAGCGGCTGGATCTTGACCAACTTGAGTGCTGAACGACGCCGCATCGGCGACGTCACCAATCAGCTCAAAGCCAACCGCGGTGGGCTCTTCAGTCGAACGAACGCAGCGCCGCGTGGTTGAGCCCCACACGCGATACACCTTTTCACTCACCTCACGGGCAACGAGCGAGGTCCAGACGCGTCCGGGCACGGGATCTTCGAGAAATAGGGCATTCTGAACGTCGGCAACGACGCCGGTCTGGCGGTCGTCCATGGCGCTCAACCACACACGAATGGTGTCGTTCGGTGTGTCGATGGGTGCCACCACGTTGCCGGTGGCTCCGCCGTAGTAGAAGTCGAGAATCTGCTGCCACGACCAGCCGTAAGTAGTGGCCCAACCCAGCGAACCAAACTGGCTGAGACCACGGCCATGGCCGTAGCCGCGTCCGTAGATGAGGTAGCTCGCCGGAAGCTGACCCTCGGCAGCGCGAGCTGGGGTTGCAAAAGGTGACGCGGCAAATGGTGAGGCGACAAGCGTCGTGAGCACGACGACAATGCCAAGCACGCGCCGAAAAATGGGGGAACGCATGGTGAAGTGGAGGTCTCCTTCGCCCGCTTGACCTGCAGTCTACGGAGATGCGTGTGGCTATGTGTCGAATTGGGCCGTGTCGCGCTTCAACGTGTCGCGCTGCTGCAGCACCACGCCGGCAAGCACCAGTGCAATGCCGAACAAATCGGCACGCGATGGAGTCTGGTCGAGAAAGAGAAAACCGAACACCGTTGCCGTCACCGGCAGCAACGCCAGCAACACCGAGAATCGACGTACTGGAATTCGTCGCAACGTGCTCTGGTCGATGCCGTAGGCAACTGCGTTGGAGAAGAACCCGACGACGAAACACAGTGCGATAAGTGACGGTTTGCTCCAGACTGGTCCGCTCTGCCAGATGCCGATTGGTGCAAGCGCGACCGCACCGACGGCGAGACCAACGCCCAGCCCAGCGACACCGCGGTCATACTGCGCCACTCGTGCACCAACCACGATGTATGCAGCCCAACACACTGCGGCAAGAAAGATGAAGAGCAACCCGAGTGGCTCGTTGTC
>CAYFNN010000022.1:12850-16067 GCA_964344465.1 uncultured Bifidobacterium sp.
GCGCCGATGACCCGAAACCACGCCGAGGGTGCAGGTGCAAGTTGTTCAAAGAGGCGAACGGCAATGACAGCGCCGATGTACTGGCTGATGGCCGACAAGACGAACAGCGCCTCGGGAGGCGCGACGTCCAGCGGCGAACGCTTGGCGGGGACCTCGTTCAGTCGAAGAGATCCGGGTCGGTGCGACAGATTTCCTGCCACAGCGGCTGGAAGTTCAGCCAACCTGCGATGGGGTGTGCGGTGAGCTCACGCGTATAGGTCGCCATCTCGTGTGGAATCAACTTCGGTGTGCCGACGCTTTCGGCCATGATCTGGGCCATGCACGTGCGCTCCATCGACAAGAACCAGTAGGCGGCTGCATCAACGGTGGCGCCGACCGTAAAGAGTCCGTGATTCTGGTGGATTGCCGCCTTGCCTTTCGGAAACTTTTCTGCGATTTCGCGACCTGCCGCAGGCTCCATCACCACGGCACCACCTTGCTCGGCAATCACCACGTGGTCTTCATAGAAGTAGCAGCTGTCCTGTGTGATGGGATCGAGGGTTCTACCGAGTGATGCCCACGCTTTGCCGTACACGGTGTGGGCATGTGCCGCCGAAATCACATCGGGACGTGCCTGGTGAATTGCGGCATGAATACAGAACGCCGCACGATTCACCGGTTGGTTTCCGTATACGACGTCGCCGTCGTGATTGACGAGGATCAAGTCAGAGACTCGCATCAAGCGGAAGCTGCGCGCGAATGGATTCACCCAGAAGTGGTCGGGATATTCGGGGTCGCGCACGGTGATGTGACCCGCTACGCCTTCTCCGAAGCCGAGGCGACCGAAGATGCGAAGTGCGCCGGCCAGTTTTTGTTTTCGCTCGGTGCGCTCTTCTTCGATGCTGCGGGTCGGCTGCGGACCGATGTCGATGAGGTCTTTTGGTGTCAGCGGAATGCCGTCGATGGCTTTGGTGGTGACGTCGTGTTCGGTGATGGCCATGTGCTCAAGGCTACGCAACCAGCACGCCACGGCGTGTCTCGTAGTCTGAAGAACGCATGACCGAAAAACGCACCGACTCGGGCATTGAGGTGCGGCCGCTCTATGACGCGCAATCACTGACGGGTTTCGACGCCGACAGCCAGCTTGGTGCTCCGGGTGGCGCCCCGTATACACGCGGTGTGTACCCGACCATGCATCGTGATCGTTTATGGACGATGCGCCAGTACGCCGGTTTTGGCACTGCTGCCGACACCAATGCGCGGTTCAAGTTCCTGCTTGAGGCCGGTCAAACCGGGTTGTCGTGTGCGTTCGACCTGCCCACCCAGATGGGATACGACAGCGACCACGCGCGTGCGGCGGGCGAAGTGGGAAAGGTCGGAGTCGCCATCGACTCGATCGACGACATGCGAACGCTGTTGGCAGACCTGCCTCTGGACAAGGTGACTACCTCGATGACGATCAATTCGACGGCGGCGGTCCTGTTGTTGATGTATGAGTTGGTTGCCGAAGAACGTGGTGTGCCGTCGAGCGCGATTGCCGGCACGATTCAAAACGACCTGTTGAAGGAGTACATCGCGCGCGGCACCTACGTGTATCCGCCGCGGCCTTCGATGCGCATCATCACCGACATTTTCGCCTACTGCACCAAGCACGTGCCGAAGTGGAACACGATTTCCATCTCGGGCTACCACATTCGTGAAGCGGGCAGCACTGCCGTGCAAGAGTTGGCGTTCACCCTGGCGAATGCCATCGCATATGTGCAGGCAGCGGTTGATGCCGGCCTCGACGTCGATGACTTTGCGCCTCGTCTGTCGTTTTTCTGGAACGGACACAACAACTTCTTCGAAGAAGTCGCCAAGTTTCGCGCTAGCCGCCGAATGTGGCATCGCATCATGACGCAGCGATTCGGCGCCAAGAATCCTGCGAGTCATTTGATGCGCTTCCATACCCAGACGGGTGGCGCCACCCTCACGGCGCAACAACCGCTGAACAACGTGGTGCGCGTCGCAGTGCAGAGCATGGCCGCAGTGATGGGTGGTACCCAAAGTTTGCACACGAATGGATACGACGAAGCGCTCGGTCTGCCCACCGAAGAGGCAGCGCGCATCGCACTGCGTACCCAGCAGATCATCGGGTACGAAAGTGGAGTCACCGACACCCCCGACCCGCTCGCTGGTTCGTACTACGTGGAGTCGTTGACGAACGAGGTTGAACGATTGGCGTGGGAGTACATCGAAAAGATCGATGCAATGGGCGGGGCAGTGCACGCAATCGAGTCGGGTTTCCAGATGGAGGAGATTGGCGAAGCGGCGTATGCCTACACCAAGTCGATTGATGACAACGAGCGTGTGCTCGTGGGAGTCAACAAGTTCACCACTGACGAGCGCACCGACATGCCGGTGCTGAAAATCGACCCCGAACGCGAGCGATCGCAGGTCGAACGACTGAGGGCGTTCAAAACCCGTCGCGATGCCGCGCTCGTTGCTGCCCGACTCGACGACCTCCGCGCTGCGGCGCGAGGCACCGACAACCTTCTGTATCCGATGAAGGCTGCACTCAAGGCCAATGCGACGCTCGGCGAAGTGAGCGATGCGTTGCGCGATGTCTTTGGGGTGTATCGCCCGGCTTAACGAGAACGGTCGTCTGGGTCAGGCGCGCCGAAAGATGCGCGCGACGCAGCTCAGCCGCGCTGGATGATGCGTGGCGCGGGTCGGTCGAAGCCCTTCGGAGTGTCGGTTGGCCAGCCGAGATAGATCATCGCCACGATCGTGGTGTTGGGTTCAAAGCCGCAAAATCGGGACACGGCGTCGTTGGCGCCGGTCGGGCAAGACGACCAAAAACTTGCAAGCCCGAGTGCGGTCGCGCCCAACAAAATGTTCTGCACTCCGGCCGAAACCGCGTCACGATTCTCGGCTGTGCGCAAGTCGGAGTCGCCCGCCTCGCTGCCGACCACGAGTACTACCGGTGCGCGCTCGAACTTGCCGCGTGTCTTTTGAACGCGCGGTGAAGGCTCGTTCTGAGCAGCCATCACGTCGGCACACGTGTCACCGAGCTGTCGTAACGCGGCACCGCGCACCTCGCAGAACACCCACGGCCAGGTGAGTTTGTGGTTCGGCGCCCACACGGCGATGTCACAGAGTTGGGTGACGACCGACGAGTCAACTGACTTGTCGCGATCAATCATCAGGTTCGTGCGACGCGCCCGCACCAGCGCAGCAAATTGTTCGAAGGTCATCT
>CAYFNN010000023.1:0-15926 GCA_964344465.1 uncultured Bifidobacterium sp.
CTGCGGCAGCACCGGTCACCCCACATTGGGAGTTTCCGACGTTGCGCGCACTCGCTGACGCCCTGCTCGGTACTGAGTAGCGGGCGACGATTCGTCGACCGTTATTTCTTCAAGTCGACGACACGTTCCCAGGTTCGCGAGGTCCATGAGTTGATGAGCGCTTGCTGCACACTCACGACATCGACTGCCTCCGCAAAACCTGGCGTGAAGCGGGTTCCACGAACCAACGAGGTGAGGAATTGATAGTCCTCAATTGCAACGAGATCTTCAAACCCGATTGCATTCGCCTGCCCCGGGGCGAAAGCGCCGTGAAACGGGAACCTGTCGCCGCCGAAGATGGTCGTGTAGCCGGTGTTTGGGCCGCTGTCTCGCTTGTAAAACTGCAGTTCGTTGAGCTTTTCCAAGTTCCAGGCCAAGGCACCCTCGGTGCCGTAGACCTCGAACGCATTCTGGCTCTCCGGCCCGACAGTCGATCGGCTCGTCTCAAATGTGCCGGTAGCGCCGTTTTCGAACCTGCACAACATCGAGGCGAAGTCTTCGTTCTCCACTTCGCCCTTCGGGTCTTCGGGCTTGCCCCGGCCATAATGGCTCGCCACGCCGGTCGGTAACGGGCGGTGAGTGATGGTGTTGTGCTTCATTCCCACTACTTCGGTGATCCCCCCTATCAGGTAGTGCGCCATGGATACGGAGTGGCTGAGAATGTCGCTCGTAACTCCGTAGCCAGATTCGGCGAATTTGAAACGCCAGGTCAAAAGACCAAGTTCGTCACTTCCGTACATGCTGAGGAATCGACCGCGATAATGAGTGACCTTGCCAATTGCGCCCGACTCAATCAAGCTGCGCGCGTGAATGACGAGTGGGGCCCAGACGTAGTTGTAACCGACGCCGGTTGCAATCCTCTTCGATGTCGCAAGTCGATACGCCTTGACTGTCTGTTCTGGCTTTCCGCCGATTGGCTTCTCGCTGAAGATCGACTTTCCCGCTGCGGATGCGGCCTCAATCATCGGGAGATGGAGCATGTTCGGAGCAGTCACCCAAACGGCGTCGACGTCAGGCGAATCAACTGCTTCGCGAAAGTCACCGACTGCACGAGTGAACCCAAAGTCGCGAACCGCTCTCGTACGACGCCCTTCGTCGGTGTCTGCACAAACGACGAGATCGGGAGTGAATTCGCATTCCGGGAAGAGCGATGGTATGCGCATCGCCGATCGACTGTGGGCCTGTCCCATCCAACCGAGTCCGAGTACTGCGATGCCGATTCGTTTGCGTGTC
This sequence comes from uncultured Bifidobacterium sp., assembly GCA_964344465.1. Lineage (GTDB taxonomy): Bacteria > Actinomycetota > Acidimicrobiia > Acidimicrobiales > Ilumatobacteraceae > F1-60-MAGs027. The sequence continues at coordinate 1,273 of CAYFNN010000023.1, forward strand.
ATCTCACCACTCTGCCATCTGCTGACGTCATCGGCACACGCGGATCAATTTGTTGGGTCTTCCAGGAGTCGCGAATCCAGTGGTGGCTGGGATCGTCGCAGAATGCCATGGTTCTGTCTTCCGACGGTCCGGCGAGCACGTTCAGGAAGTACATGGGGTACTCAGGAGCAGCGATAGAAGGGCCGTGGTATCCGGCGGGAAGTATGTAGACGTCGCCGTCCCGAAGTGTGATCGTGTCGTTGACTGATCCGTCGACGGTGTAGGCGTGGAAGTATCCGGTGGCTTCGGAGTCTCCGTGGTCTGACTGCTGCTTGCCGAGCCTGAAGTAATAGATCTCCTCGTTCATGTACGGGCAGCCGGCCACACCATCGTGACGGTGGGGCGGCCACGACGACCAGTTGCCTCCCGGCGTCAGTACTTCACACACGAGAATGCGGTGCGCCGCACGAAACGAGTCCGGAGTGGCGATGTTGTTCACCTGGCGGGTGGCAAAGCCGGCACCCCGCGGCTCAACGGGCACATTCGCCGCGAGTCCGTGGTGAACCGGGAACTGGCGGTCAGCCTTCGCCGAGCACACTGCGAACTCGCCCGGCTCTCCGACGATCTGCACGGAAGCACCAACTGGCACGTACAACCAATCGGCGACGGCAGCGAATACTCCTGATCGCCCGGCAATCCTGAAGCGGTTGCCATCCACTGTCGCATCCATCCCTCGGGTTGACAGTGGAACGATCACCGCTTCACGGTCCATGAACCGGAATTCCACGCTCGGCTCCCGCGACAGATCGTGTACTTCAATTCCGCAGTACGTCCAGCCCGCGCGTTGCGCCGAGAGCGAGACCGGCTGACTGGCGGTGGCCAACGAGCCGTGCGGAAAGTACCAAGTCATTGCCGATACCTCGCGAGAGATTCCTTCGAGTTGCCCGCACAGTGCTTCACGACGGCACCCCGTGCACGAGCTCTACTGCCCGCTTGGTGATTTCTTCGACGGTCTGTGCGTGTGGGAAGAGCAGCGGCCTGCCCGCCACTAGCCCAATCACGTTCGGAACCTGCAGCGATTGCTCCCACTCTCGCAACGTCACGTCAAGATCGGGTCCCGGATCACCGCCAAGCAAGAGTATTGGCATCGACGTTGCCCGACCGAGCGTGGTTGCGCTGGTCCATGCAGGGAGCTTGAGCCACGTCAGCATCGAGTTTGCCCCGAGCCCGGACGCAATCGAGATGATTTTGTCAAGTCGGTCAGTACTTCTGTCGAGCGCAGGCTGACCCGCGTCATTGATGACGTACGGCAGCGGCTCGACGATGCACACGAGCCCTCGTTCTTCGAGTAGGCGCATCTGGGCTACGACGTCTTCGATGGTGGTGGCGACGCCGCGGTCACTGTGCTCGATGCGCAGCAAGACTTTGCCTCCGTCCAGTCCCAAGCGAGCGACATGTTCGGCGTCATATGCGGTCATTCGGTCATCCAAGCCCCAGGTGGCACCCAGGTACCCGCCACGATTCATGGTGCCAAAGACGAGTTTCTCCTCGAGCGCACCGAGCCATGCCAGTTCTTCGACGATGTCTGCGCTGGCGAGCAAGCCGTCAACTTTCGGATGCCGAAGGATTCTCGTCAGACGATCGAGTAGGTCCCGCCGATTGGCCAGAGCGAACGGCTGATCGCCTGCGGCAACTATCGCGCGAGCAGTGTGATCGGCAGCGACAATGAGCAATCGGCGATCCGGACCCATCAATGGTCGGCGGCGGCGTGAAGTTACGGCTTCGAGAAAATTCGAAGGGCGTTCAGCACGCTCTCGCAGCAACTGGGCCCACGTCACATCGTCAATCAAGGTGGTGCTCATCAGCGATGTGCCGGGTCGTTCATGAATGCAGTGAGCTGCGCGATGTCGGGCATGGCGTCGGCACACGTCAATTGCGTGGCTACGTAGGCGCCAGCGGCATTCGCGTGCTCGCCAATCGATTGTGTATCCCAACCATTGATGAGTCCATGAACGAGTGCGCCACCGAACGCGTCGCCCGACCCAAGACCGCACACAAGCGTTATTCGCAGAGGCTTGATCGTCACCCGTTCGTGCGTCGTTGCAAGCAACACACCTGCTGCCCCCATCTTCACGATTGCAAGGGTCACTCCGCGCTCGAGCAAGATGTCTGCCGCGAGCGCGGGATCGCCGGTGCCGAGCGCCATCTCGCACTCCGTGCGGTTTCCGACGACCACACTGCACCACCGGATCGCGGCTTGGGCGGCACGACGCGCATCCTCGACCGAATTCCAAAAGGAGGGTCGATAGTCAAGGTCCAGCACGGTGTGCGATTTCCGGTTGCGTCGTTCAAGCCACTGCATCGAAGCATCTGCGGTCGAACCACGCGACAGCGCACATCCGCTCATCCAGAACACGTCGCACGAATGCAGCAACCGATCAGAGAGGTCGGCTGACACAAGGGTGGTGTCGGGTGCGTCAGGCTGGCGATGAAAGATCAATTTCGGCTCTTCGGGAGGATCGAGCGCTGCGAGCACCACTGGGGTTAGATTGCCGCGTGCGACTCCGATATTCGCCGTGTCGACACCCCAACTTCTCAGGCGCTCGACGACGTATCCGCCCAGTTCATCGCTTCCCACCTTCGTCACGAGAGTTGCGTGGTGCCCGAGACGAGCCGCAGCAACGGCAACGTTGGTGGGGCTCCCCCCGACGCTCTTCGAGAATGTCTGGTCGTCCCGAAATGCTGCCCCTGCCTCCCGCGCATACAGGTCGACACTCACCCGTCCGACGGTCACGACGGAGCCTCGCATCACATTGAGAATAGGGCTTGCGGGGAATTAGGTTCTCCTCGTGGAGATACTCGTGTACGGCGCGGGCCGTATGGGCCAGATTCGCGTCGAGGATCTCGTGACGCACCCCGAGGTAACGCGAGTTGTGGTCGCGAATCGCAATGCCGATCGTGCCGCCGAGCTCGCGCGCAAACTCGGAGTCGAGAGCGCGCCATTCGACCAAGTCGATCCGCTCGCATTCGACTCGGTGATGATCACGACGGCCACTGCCAATCACGCCGACCTACTTCGCAAGTCCATGGGTGCGGGGCGCAGAATCTTCTGTGAAAAACCGATCGCACTCGAACTGGTGGACACCAAGAAGATTGTCACACAGGCAGAGTCTGTCGATTGCGAGATTCAGATCGGCTTTCAACGAAGATTTGACAAGGCGATGCGAGAGACAAAGCGACGCGTTGAGCACGGCGAGCTCGGCACCCTCTACGTGATGCATCTCGTCTCACACGACCACCAACCGTCACCTCGGGAGTTTCTTGAGGGAAGCGGAAGCATCTACAGAGATCTTCATGTCCACGACTTCGACATCGCCACCTGGTTCGCGGACTCGGAGGTCGAGCAGGTGTTCGCAACCCACAAGGTTCGCGAACACCGACAGTACGCGGAATTCGACGATGGCGATGTGTCCCTGATACATCTCGTGACGAAAAGCGGCGTGCAGGTCGCTATTTCCGGTACCCGACATGACCCTCGCGGACACGACGTCCGTCTCGAGGTCTACGGATCTCGCGACACGATTGCCGCCGGCCTTTCTTCGCGCACACCGTTGCTCTCCATGGACGAGGAGTCGCTCATCTCTGGCCGACCGTGGAGCGGATTCATCGAGAGGTTTCGCGAGGCCTTCAGAGAGGAGACTTCTGCGTATGTTCGTTGGTTGGTGCGCGGCGGCGACAACCCGTGTCCACCGAACTCAGCTGTGCACGCGACCGAGGTTGCGCTGGCATGCGAAATCTCGGCGCGCGAGATGCGGGTCGTGACCATCGACGAAGTTCGCGAGCGACACCCTTGAAGTCGAAAACAAAATCGAAGATCGCGCTCATCGGACTGGGCCGCATGGGTCGCACACACGCATTGGCTCTTCGCGAGATCAAGGAACTCGAAGTCGTTGCAGTAGTCGACCCGTCCCCCGCCTCGCGGGAAGCCGCCGGTGACTTCTTCCCTGGCGTGGCTACGTTCGACGACTGTTCGCATGCATTCGAGCTCGCCGACGCCTGCATCATCGTGTCTCCAACGCCGTCGCACCCGGCCACCGTCAAGAATGCCCTCCTTGCCGGTCTGCACGTGCTTTGCGAGAAACCTCTCGCACTCGACGTGCAAACAGCACGCCAGTTACACCAACAAGCAGCAGACGCGGATCTCATACTTCAGGTCGGTCATTGGCGCAGATTCTCGCCTCCTTGGTTGCGTGCAAAGGAATTGCTCGACCAGGGCGCAATCGGGAAGCCGCTCTTCATCCGACTCTCGCAGTGGGATGCCAATCCTCCGCCCGCATCGTTCTGCGATCCGTCAGTCAGTGGCGGTCTCGCCATCGACTGCGGCGTGCACGAATACGACCTGGCTGAGTGGTTCTTTGACGAACCCGCCACGACGGTGCGCGCTTGGAACCTCCCGCTCGTCGACAGTTCGCTGGCGCAGGTCGGAGACGTGGACAATCTTTGTGCGGTCCTCGGCTTCGCCTCCGGTCGCGTCGCACAAGTCGACTTGTCAAGAAACTCGCGTTACGGCGACGACGTTCGTACGGAACTGCTCGGCGAGCAAGGTGCGATCTTCGTGGACCTCCTGCCGACGGGGCGCACACGGTTGGCTGATGCAAAAGGTACGCGCGAAGTTGACGGCAGCCAAGCTGTCGACGCGACGGCAGCCGGCGTCAGAGCGCAGACTGAAGCATTCATCAGGCGCATCTCGGGCGAACCCATCGAACTCCCAGATGGCATGGCAAGTGCACGCTCAACATCGATCGGCCATGCAGTCATCGAATCCGCTCGCAAGGACTGCGTAGTTGAGGTTCGCACGTGAGCCGATGTGGACTGGAAGTGTGAGATGAGTGCGAAGTCGCGCATCGTCCTACATCAGGACGACATCGGAATGTGCCACGGTGCCAACCTCGCCTTCGTCGAGCTCTCGGCGACCGGTGCGATCACCAGCGGATCGGTGATGGTTCCTTGTCCATGGTTCCGCGAGGCCGCGGAGATGGCCAGTGAAAGCCCTTCGCTCGACCTCGGGGTACACCTCACACTGACGGCGGAGAAGCGCCACTACCGATGGAGTCCTCTCATCGGATCTTCCCCGTCAAGTGGACTCGTCGACGACGACGGTTACATGTGGCGCGACGTCGCTTCCACGCGCCGCCACGCCGATCCGCGTGCAGCAGCAGAAGAGATGCGCGCACAGGTCGAACGAGCAGTAGCGAGCGGCTTCGACGTAACGCATCTCGACGCGCACATGGGCGCGGTCCTTGCGCCGGAGTTCTGCGGGGAATACCTGCGACTTGCCGACGAATACGAAATTCCTGCGCTCATGACTCGAACCCTCTCGGCATACGGACCGAACAATCACCTCGCCGGAGTGACCGAATCCGAGTTCGCAGAGTTCGTGCAAGAGGCACTTCGACTCGGCATTCCGATCGTCGAACGCGTGCTCGAGACCGACTTCAGCAGGCCGAACGACAAGCCGCTGAAGCATCGCCACTACGAGACCATGTTCTCGGCAGTCGCAAGTGGAGACGACTCAGGATGGTTTTTTGCGGCATTGCACCCGAATGCCCCTGGCGAAGTCGAGACAATTGAACCTCAACACTCACACGTGAGGACCGACGAATACCATCACTTTCGCAGCGACGAGTACACCGAATGGTTGAAGGAAGGCGCAATCCGCACCTCGACGATGCGAGACCTTCGGGACGAGATGCGTCAGGCTAGGCGCTCGCGCTGAGTTGCCGCGGAAGTTTTGTCTCAATGATCTGCGCCATGAGCAATACCGTTATCGAGCAGCAGATCAGTGCAACTGGGTAAGTCCAGAGGCTGACGCGCTCGAGCAATTGGCCGACCAGCCATGGCATCACGGTCGAGCTCAGTCCCGCCGAACCGACGATTCGTGAGGTCATCTTTCCCGAGAGTGGGATTCGACTTCCGATGAATGCGAGCATCAACGAGAACTGTGGCGCGGTCGCCAGACCGTAGACGAACACCACCGGAAGCAAGAGCACGTCCACTCTGGTGAGCATCACCGCACAGGCGACGACGTTCGCGACCGCGCCGATCTGCACGGGCCGAACGCTGCGACTCGCCTTGGCGAGCCACACCGTCGCGAGTCTCCCGACCATGAAACCCACCCAGAACAGCGAGTTGAGCAGCGCCGCTTGTATCTTCGGCATCCCGACTCTCGTGCCGTAGGTGTAGATCCACGTCGCGAATGCAACCTCGACCGCCACGTAGGCAAAGAAGTACGCAACAATTACGGCAATCTGCTTCCTCGAGAGGTCCCCGTGCAAATCCCGTACCTCGACATGGGGGTCTTCGGGGGAATTCCGCGTGAGGACGAAAGCAGACGTGAGTGCGGCGAGACCTGCACAGAAGAAGTACGCCGGTATGGCATCACCCTTAAGAGCGTCTGAAGCCCGGACGATGAAAGGACTCGCAATGGCGCCGACCCCGAACATCGCATGCATCAAGGCAATTGATGGACCGGCCTCTTCCCCTCGTTCCCACATCATCATTGTGTTGCAACCGACGTCCGATGTGGACACGGCGGAACCGAAAACGAAGAACGCAGCGCACAACATCGCGAGTGTCCTGCCGAGGGAAATGCTCGCGAAACATGCCGCGGCCACGAGACCAGAAATGCCGACGAGGCGGTTTCCCCAGCCGCGGTCATATCCGCGAACGAACAGCCTCGTGCCGGTGAGATATCCACCGCCGTAGAACATGAGAACTGTTCCCACACCAGCGACGGTCGATCCGATTTGCTCTGCGAGTAACGGAAGCGACGGCCCGACCACGCCGAAAGTCGTTCCAGTCACCAAGAAGATCGCGAAATAGGCGTTTCGCGATCGACGTTTTGTCACGGAGCGCAGGCTAGGAGACTTGCGGCGACTGAGGATGCGTTTGTACGAGCCGCCGCGGCACTGAGTGCCGATTCGATCAGCCCGGTCGCAGCTTGCACACGAGTAGCCCAGGATCTGTCCTTTGTCTTCCGGCTGGTGCCCCACACCACTCCGACCAATTTGCCGTGCGGGTCAAAAAGTGGGCCTCCTGAGTCGCCCACGTACGTCTCTGCATGCACCTCCATTCCGGGTCGAGCATCCCTGGTCGTCAGGTCTCGCAAGTAGATGTCTTCGGTGTTGATTTGCAATCTTCTGATCACGCGAGCGGATCGCGTGACTTGTCTCTCGCGATTCTTCCCCGCCTGCTCAAAGACCACGAACCAAGCGTCACCGGACTGTCCCTCGGCGATTCCCACTGGGCCGACCGGAGAGCCAGAGCTGCCAAGCAGTGGCAGCGAGGCTTGGAGCACGGCGAGATCCCACTCGGTGTCTACGGCCACGAGCCGCATGGGAACCCGGCGGTCTCCGTCGACGGCGATCACGCTTCCTTGGCCGACCACCCCGTGGGCAACGGTCAACACGAGTTGTCCACCATCGCTCGTCGGCTCGGACACCACGGTTCCGACCGTCCGAGTTGGATTCCGTTTGCAACCAACGCCTTCGAGGCGAAATACTGCGTCGACCGGAGGCTGCGACAACGGCTCGTCGGACACCACTCGATACACAACTGCCACGATCACCGCCGCTACCGCGACGAGCGCCACGAGTGCCGTACGGAACCTCACGACTCGCCGAGCGCTTTCGTCTGGGGACATCAGTTCGTTTAGTCTGCTGTTTGCGATTGTCCCATGGCAATCGCCCATCGACACCAACTGGAGACTGCAATGAGTACGACATCCATCGTCAACCGCCTCGTCGGAAACCCGATCTCGTGGGGTGTCTGCGAAGTACCGGATTGGGGTTTCCAGCTCGATTCGCGAACCGTATTGGCGGAAATGAAGCGACTGGGGCTCCGAGGCACCGAGCAGGGCCCGGTCGGATACCTCGGCTCCACTCCAGAGTCGGTAGCAGGTGCTGCCGCCGAGTTCGGATTGCCAATCGTCGGTGCGTTCGTGCCACTCGTCATGCACGATCGCTCGCAACGCGACGCCATGCGAAAGGCCGCTCACTTTTCTGCATCGCTTCTCGGTGCGACGGGAAAGGGCTTCTTCATCACCGCCGTGGTCGTGGACGAGGGTTGGGGCAAGCGATTCCCGCTCTCCAACGATCAGTGGAAGGCCATGTTCGATGGGTTCAAAGAAATTGACGAAATCTGTGCGGGCTACGGAATCAAACAAGTACTGCACCCTCATCTGAACACGCTCGTAGAGACGTTCGATGACGTGCGAAGAGTCGTGGAGGGTTCGACTGTGCGTTGGCTGCTCGACACTGGTCACCTCATGATCGGCGGGACCGACCCCGCAAAGTTCGCACGCGAACACTTTGACCTCGTGGATCACGTGCACATCAAGGACGCAAAGATGTCGATTGCCAAGCGCTTCCTCGCCGGCGAGATCTCGCTGCTCGAGGCAACACGCGACGGTGTCTTTTGCGCTGCAGGCGACGGGGACGTTCCTATCTCCGACGTCGTCAAAGCGATGGAGTCAAAGGGCTACGCGGGCTGGTATGTGCTCGAACAAGATATTGCGATCGTCGGCGACCAGCCGCGCAACCCCGTCTCCGCAAGTGCGGCGGTCGAGCGCAGTATTCGCTATCTGGCGACCCTGAACTAAGGAGGGGTTCGCCCACCTGTTGGTGTGGCGGCCTGGGAAGACCTCCCAACTCTCCAAGTTGCCCGACGTCACATTGACCACTACGGTAAGAGGCGTGCCGGCACCCGCCGGCACCTACCTAATTAGGGGGAAAGTAATGAAACTCCGCAAGACATGGGGGCTCATCCTCGGTGCAACGGCGCTTGTCGCGCTCGCTGCCTGTGGTGGATCCTCAGACAATGCCAGCGACACGGGCTCCGATGAGACCGCGACGACGGCAGAAGACAGCGCAAACGTAACCGCAGGTGAGGACATCAAGATCTATGTCATCACCCACGGCGACGACGGCGTGTTCTGGTCGGTAGCGCAGAAGGGTGCCGAAGCTGCAGGTGCAGCACTCGGTATCACGCTGATCTACCAGGGTGCGAACAACAACGCCCAGGACCAGGCTCAGATGATTGAAGCGGCGATCGCCGACGGTGCAGACGGCATCGCGGTCTCGCTTGCTGACCCAGCAGCCCTCGAGGGCGCGCTCAAGAAGGTGACCGACGCGGGAATTCCGCTCATCACCCTCAACTCGGGCAGCGACCTCTTCAAGGGCCTCGGTGCGATTACGCACGTCGGTCAAGATGAAACCGTCGCCGGTGCCGGCGCTGGTGAGCGTCTGAAGGCCGCGGGCGGCAAGGTTCTGCTCTGCGCGAAGCAGGAGCAGAGCAACGTCGCTCTCGAGACGCGCTGCAACTCGGCTGCCGAAACCTTCGGTGGCAAGGTCATCCAGATCACGACCTCGGGCGATGCAGACCGCGTCACCCAGCAGGCTGAGATCAAGGCCGCGATGGAAGCCGATCCTTCGATCGACTCCTTCCTCGGAACTGGTCCGGTCATTGCCGTTGACGGCGCCAACGCCGCCAAGGAGCTTGGTCGCAAGATCAACGTTGGTGGTTTCGACCTCTTCACCGAGCTCTTCGACAAGATCGAAGCCGGCGAAGCGCTCTTCACCATTGACCAGCAGCAGTACATGCAGGGTTACCTGCCTGTCGTGTTCCTCTACTTGAACATCACGAACCAGAACACCGTCGGCGGTGGACTGCCCGTGATGACCGGCCCTGGCTTTGTCACCATTGACAACGTCGCGTCGGTGAGGCAGCTCGTCGAGGCAGGCACGCGCTAAATCAGCGCTTGCACTCTCAGGTTCGACTCGCTCACCCCGCAAGGGGTGGGCGAGTCGGCCGAGGGGTTCTGAATTCAACGGATGCGCGGTGACCAGCATCCGGGTGGTCAGAGTCGACCACCTCACCGCAAAGCAACACACCGCGTCGGGGGGACGGGTTTATGTCTGATTTTGATTCACTGACCCGCGGCGACGAGCGAATCTCGTACCGAGGCCCGGTCAAGAGACTGCTGGTTTCTCCCGAGATTGGCGCCCTCATCGGCACCATCGTCGTCTGGGCATTCTTCTGGGGCAACGGCGACACCTTCGGCACCGCCGGCAGCACCGCAAATTTCCTCGACGTCGCCGCTCCTCTCGGCATCATGGCCATCGCCGTCTCGCTCCTCATGATCGGCGGCGAGTTCGACCTGTCTTCTGGTGTCATCACCGGCGCAACCGGAGTGACGATTGCGCTCATGGCGAAGTATTTCACCGCTGGCGGCTCGCCGATCTGGGTTGCCGTCGCTGCCGCGTTCATCTTGTGCGGCTGCGTCGGATGGTGGAACGGTTTTCTCGTCAATCGAACCGGACTACCCAGTTTCATCGTCACGTTGGGCACGTTCTTCGTGATCAAAGGCGCGAACCTCGTGTTCGCAAAGCGCGTGAACGACAAGGTCAACATCTCGGACATCGACGGAACGGAGGGTTTCAAACTCTTCAAGGCGATCTTCGCGGGCGAAAATGTCTTCGAAAACTGGCGCTTCCGCGATCAGACGTTCATCATCGGCGGGTTGCTCTGTGGTGCTCTACTCATCGCTGGTCTTGTCGAGCAATCCCTGGTCCGACGTACTGCTCGCCGCGCGGGACCGCTGCTCGCAGCCCTGGTCGGCATCCTTGCGGTCGCTGCCGGCGTTGTCGTCTTGCACCGCACTGACTCCGTCTCGGGCAACGCGATTGCAGGAGTCGTCGGACTACTCGGCGTAGTCGTCGCAATCGTCGGATGGTCTGCAAGCAGGTTCGAAACAAAGACGGCGCTCACTGGGTCGCTGCCCGCCAAAGCCCGGAGTCTCGCCCTCGCAGGAGTCGTGGGTACCGCAGTTGCGTCGCTCGCGGGCCACGTGTTCAGTCGAGACGAGCGGCTCGAGGTCAGACCTTGGTTGCCCGGGTGGTTGGTGTGGGTGTTTGCAATTGCGGGGGCGCTCTACCCAGTAGTCAACGTCGTGCGCGACTTGCGCAGCCAAGAAGTGCAGCGCTCCGGCGGTGCAATCACGTGGATGATCCTGCGCCTCCCAGTCATCAGCCTGGTGACTCTCACGCTGGTCGTCTCGGTACTTCAGTTGACGACGGTGCAGGCAGTAAGAGCAGTCGTGATCACCCTGGCCGGCGTAGCTGCCGCCGTCTGTTTCTATCGAGCCCGATCTCTCGCCGGGAAAGTAAGCACCACGTGGTTCCGCAACATCGGCGTCATCATGGGTGTTGCTTTCCTCATGGTGGCATTCGCGCTTCGCGCAGATTCTTCAGCGTCACGGTTCCGAGGCGGCATCTTCAGCGTGCTCCTCATCTCGGGGGCGCTCGTCATCGCGAGCACCCTCGTCGAAGCGCGTCACGTGCAACGGAAAAAGTTTGATCCTGCTAGTGACCAGATCGGTCGACGCTTGGTCGTGGCTGGCGGAATCATCGGTTTCGTATCACTCGGGCAACGACTGCTCTTCAGCGACGGCGTGTTCCGTATGTCGATCTTCTGGTGGCTGTTCTTCACCATCGTGGGGAGCTTTGTTCTGACGAAGACCAAGTACGGAAACTGGATCTTCGCCGTCGGCGGCAACAAAGACGCCGCTCGAGCCGTCGGCGTGCCGGCAGACAAAGTGAAGACCTCTTTGTTCATGGCCACGTCGCTCATGGGTTGCTTCGTCGGCACGATGATTCTCATGCGTTTGAACTCGGTGCAGGCGCAGCAAGGCGACGGCCAGGAGTTCGAGTTCATCATTGCGGCGGTGGTGGGCGGCAACCTCATGACAGGTGGTTACGGCTCCGTCATCGGGGCATCTCTTGGAGCGCTCATCATGGCCATCTCAAAGAACGGAATCCCGGCGGCACGATGGAACCAGGACGGCCGATTCATCTTCCTCGGAGTCGTGCTGCTGGTCGCAGTCCTTGTCAATAACTACGTGCGAAAGAAAGCGAACGAACAACGATGAACTCTTCGTCACCCCTTCTGGAATTGCAAGACATCAGCAAGTACTTCGGCAACGTCACCGCTCTCGAGGGCATCTCCACCAAGGTCTTCGCGGGACAGGTCACGTGCGTACTCGGCGACAACGGCGCGGGCAAGTCCACGTTCATCAAAATCATCAGCGGGTTGCACAAGCCCAGCAAGGGTCGGTACGTCTTCGAGGGACAAGAAGTCTTCTTCGAGTCTCCGCGCGAAGCCCGTGCTCGTGGTATCGCCACCGTATACCAAGATCTCGCAGTCGCACCGTTGATGTCCGTTTGGCGCAACTTCTTTCTCGGGTCCGAACCCGTCAAGCGATTCGGCCCGATCAAGCGAATCGACGCGAAATTCGCGCGCGAGACGGCAAAGTCAGAGATGCTGAAACTCGGGATTGACGTCCGTGACATCGACCAGCCGGTCGGCACGATGTCGGGTGGCGAACGCCAGAGCGTGGCGATTGCGCGCGCGGTGTATTACGGTGCCAAGGTCCTCATCCTCGACGAACCGACCTCAGCTCTCGGCGTTCGCCAAACCGACCTCGTTCTCGGTTTCGTGCGCAAGGCGGCTGAGCGCGGGCTCGGCGTCATTCTCATCACGCACAATCCGCAACACGCGCTTCCCGTCGGCGACCGTTTCTTGTTGCTGAACCGCGGTCAATCGCTCGGCGAATTCGAGAAGCGGGAGCTCACTCTCGAGCGACTCGTCGAGTTGATGTCAGGACGAGTGCGCGCGAGCTGACTCGTCGCGACGTCTCGCTCGGAGAATCATGACCCTCACGGATGCGCAATGGCGTTCGCTCATCGACGCTCGAATCGACGACCCGACTCGAGCTGCTGAACTACTGCGCCGCCGCAAGCGTCGACCGTTGCTGCGTGACGGTCGATTGTTCATTGTCGCCGCTGACCACACTGCGCGGGGAATGCTCGGAGTCGGCAACGATCCGTTCGCAATGGCAGATCGCCGACGACTGCTCGGCGCGCTCGTGACCGCGTTGCGACACGACGGCTGTGACGGCGTGCTCGGCAGTGCCGACGTGATCGACGAACTTGCCTTGCTGGGCGCGCTCGATGACAAGCTCGTGTTTGGCACCATGAACCGCGGAGGCATCATGGGCGCCTCGTGGGAACTCGATGATCGCATGACCGCATATCGCCCGCTCGACATCGCCCAGCGAGGCCTCGACGGCGGGAAGGTGCTGCTGCGATTGGCAAACGACGATGCGGGCACGGCGCCGACGCTCGAGGCTTGTGCACGCGCGGTCACCGAGATGGCAAACCTCGGCTTGCCGATAATGGTGGAGCCGCTGCCCTATCGGGGCGGTGTTCCGGGACCCGCGAAGCTGATTGACGACAACGACTTGCTGGTGAAGGCGGTGTCGATTGCGTCGGGCCTCGGCTCGGTTTCTGCACACACGTGGCTCAAGGTTCCGGCGGCCTCGGAAGTAGAGAGGATGATGGCAGCAACCACGTTGCCTGGCCTCATCCTTGGCGGAGCACCCGGTCCGGATCCCGAAGCGACCTATTCATCGTGGGAGCGCGCCATGCGCGTGCCAAACATTCGCGGTCTGGTAGTGGGTCGTGCGTTGCTCTTTCCACAGGATGGAAACGTAGAGCGTGCGATCGACCGCGCTGCGAGAATCGTCCGTCCGACGTTGTAACGTCGGGACGATGCGAACAATACGAATCACCACTGCTCAGGCACTCGTCAAGTACCTGGTCGCTCAACGGACACTGATTGACGGTGCCGAGAAGCCTCTCTTCCCCGGCGTCTATGCAATCTTCGGCCACGGCAACGTGACCAGTCTCGGCGTCGCGTTAGAAGAGCACCGCGATGAGATTCGGACCTGGCGAGGACAAAATGAGCAAGGGATGGCTCTCGCCGCACTCGGATTTACGAAGGCGTTGCGCCGCCGCCAGATCATGGTTGCAACGTCTTCGATTGGTCCGGGTGCCCTCAACATGGTCACTGCAGCCGGCGTTGCGTATGTGGATCGGCTTCCACTGCTGCTGTTGAGCGGCGATACGTTCGTTCACCGCGCACCAGACCCCGTGCTACAGCAGGGCGAGAACTTCGGAGATCCGTCGATGACCGTGAACGATGCGTTCAAACCTGTCGTTCGCTACTGGGATCGAATCGTCAGTCCAGAACAGCTCGTCCAGTCGCTACCTGCCGCAGTCTCGACGATGCTCGATCCTTCAACTGCGGGGCCCGCATTCCTTGGACTTCCACAAGACGTTCAGGCCGAGGCTTGGGATTTTCCTGCCGCTTTCTTCGATATCAACGTGCGGACCGCTCCCCGACCGCGGCCCGCCTCAGACGAAGTCTCTTCGGCGATCGAACTCCTTCGCAATGCGAAGCGACCGCTCATCATCGCAGGAGGCGGCGTGCACTACTCGGGGGCAGAGGACGAGCTGCAACTCTTCGCCGAGCGCCACGCGATTCCCGTCGTCGAAACCGTCGCGGGAAAGGCTTCGTTGCTTGCCTCGCACCCGCTGAACTCCGGCCCGATCGGCGTCACCGGCTGTACATCCGCAAACGAGCTCGCAGCTCACGCCGACGTCGTCATAGCGCTCGGTACTCGCCTGCAAGATTTCACGACCGGTTCTTGGACAATCTTCAGGAATGAAGCAACGAAATTCATCGGAATCAACACGACACGCTTCGATGCGATCAAA
>CAYFNN010000024.1:0-15828 GCA_964344465.1 uncultured Bifidobacterium sp.
CTTGGTCGGCAGGCCGAGCACGCGAATGTTCGGCGGGTCGTCGGGCTTCACGGCGGTAACAGCGTCGGCGAGCAGGAAGCCGATGCCGCCATCTCGCACGCCATCTTCGATGGTGATGACGCGGCGGTGTGCGGCAGCGTCGCGGATCATCGCTTCGTCGGCGGGCACACAACTGCGCACATCCCACAGGGTGGCAGAAATATTCTCTCGCGCGAGTGTGGCGACCACGTGCTCGGCGGCCGCCACCATCTTGCCCACGGCCAAAATGCACAGACCCTTGCCCGGATCACTCGCCATGCGTCGCGCGCTCAACCCCGAGCCGATTTCATGCTCCGCCACCTGCCGTGCGTTGCCCTTCGGGTAACGAATCACCACGGGGCCGGTGTCGGCGAGTGAGATTGCGTCGTGCAACATCTGCTGCAAATCCTGGGCGCTCGAGGGCGCAAGCACCCGCATGCCGGGCACCTTCGAGAGCAGCGCCATGTCGTAGACACCGTGATGGCTCGGGCCATCGTCGCCGGTGACGCCAGCGCGGTCGAGGCAGAAGATCACTGGCAGGCGGTGTAGAGCGACGTCGTAGACGAGTTGATCCCACGCGCGATTCAGGAATGTGGAGTAGATCGCCACCACTGGTCGCATGCCACCCATTGCGAGACCGGCAGCGAAGGTGACTGCGTGTTGTTCGGCGATGCCGACGTCGAAGAAGCGATCGGGGAAGTGCGACTGAAACGTAATCAAACCCGTCGGCCCGGGCATCGCTGCGGTGATGGCAACGATGCGCTGGTCAGTCTGTGCCTCTTTTATCAACGCGTCGGCGAACGCCTGCGTGTAACCGGTGGGCACCGACTTGGGTGGGCCGTTCACGGGGTCGAACACGGGTGCATCGTGCAGGTGCTTCTCGTCGTCGTCTTCGGCCGGCGGATAGCCGCGACCCTTCTGGGTGATGACGTGAACGACGATCGGCCCTTCTTCCGAACGAGCGGCGGCGGCGCTGAAGGCATGTTCCATTTCGGCGATGTCGTGGCCGTCTACGGGGCCCACGTATCGCACACCGAGTGCTTCGAAGAATGCCGTTGGCTGCAGAAACTCGCGGATGCCAGCTTTGATGGCCTCTAAACCGCGCTCTGCTTGCGGGCCGACGTAGGGCAATTCATACAGCCATTGCTCCAGCCGTCGTTGCCTGCGCACGTAGACGGGGTTGAGTCGCACATTGGTGAACGCGCGTGCCAGTCGTGACGTGATGCGGTCTTTCGGTCGTGGGTGCTCGGTTGGTTCGTCGAGTGGGTTTGGCGCGGCAACCAAGTTCGACACGGTTGGCGCATACGACCGACCGTTGTCGTTCAACACGATGATGACCTTGCTCTTGCTGTGACCGAGGTTGTTTAGTGCTTCATACGCCATGCCGCCGGTCAGCGAACCGTCGCCGATGACGGCGACAACGTGTCGTCGATCCGACAGCAGACCCTTGTCGCGTGCCACCGCCATGCCGTGCGCATACGACAACACCGTCGATGCGTGGCTGTTCTCGATGAAGTCGTGCACACTTTCTTCGCGACTTGGATAACCCGACAATCCACCGGCTTGGCGTAGCTGCGAGAAGCCGCCGCGGCGACCAGTGACAATCTTGTGCACATAGGCCTGGTGGCCGGTGTCCCACAAGATGGCATCGCGAGGCGACTCAAATACGCGGTGCAGGGCCAGCGTCAGTTCAACTGCTCCGAGGTTCGAACCCAGATGACCGCCAGTTTCGGCCACCGCCGACACGATGAAATCGCGAATCTCGCCGGCGACGGTGTGGAGCTGGTCGATGCTCAACCCGCGCAGGTCGCTCGGTTGGCGAATATCCGCGAGCCCCATGGCGCAGAGAACGCTAGCCGTGGCTGCGGGCGAGACGCCTTTCGTTCCATGCGTGAATTCGGGCGCCAATCCAGTAGCCGCCGCCAAAGACGACGAGGCCACCGACTCCGTCGATCCAGAAGTGGTTTCCGGTAATCACGATGCATGTCAATGTGATTGCGGGATACACGAGCAGGGCGATTCGCATCCATCTGCGACGCGCAAGAGGAAACATCGCAAAGACACACCAGGTCGACCATCCGATATGCAGAGATGGCATTGCCGCGTACTGGTTGGAGAGCGACTTGCCGGGCCCACGGTCAAAGGCCCATGGCCCTCCGAACTCTTTGATGGTGTCGACGTAGCCGAAGTTCTCGGCGTCGTTGTAATTGCGAAGTTCGTGCTCAATGCAGACCGCGCCATAACCGTCGGGTGGGCATGGCGCATCGAGCAAGCGTGGGGGCATCAGTGGGAAGAATGCGAACCCGACGATGGCGAGTGCAGTCATGGCCGCGAGACAATTGCGCCACAAGGCGAAAACATCCGGGCGCAAAACGAAGAGTGCGATGAACACCCCGAGTGTGACGAAGAAGTGTGCAGTGCCGTACCACACGTTGAAGAACTTGATCACGTTCACATGGGGGAGAAACCACTCTTGAATCGTTTCTTCGTGGTACAGGCCAATGGCGCGTTCGACGCGGATC
This sequence comes from uncultured Bifidobacterium sp., assembly GCA_964344465.1. Taxonomy (GTDB): domain Bacteria; phylum Actinomycetota; class Acidimicrobiia; order Acidimicrobiales; family Ilumatobacteraceae; genus F1-60-MAGs027. The sequence goes on from CAYFNN010000024.1 coordinate 2,541, forward strand.
ACGCGCATTGCATTGAGGAATGCCTCAACGGGCACCTGCGACCCAGAGACGAGTGCCGAACCAAAGAGGTTGCGCACCAGGGTGTAGATGGCGTAGAACGCCGACACGATGAGCGCCTCTTTCCACCACAGGGTGCGATGTTCGCGTGGTGCGCGCGCGTGCGTCACGCGATGAGGCTACGTGACGCGATAGTCAAACGGCACTCGGCACACTGCGCTCGGCAGCCTGTTTTTGGCACTCTGCGCTCGGCAATGCGAACTCGGTCGTCGGTAGGCTCTCGGCATGTCGCAACCTGAAAACCTGCTCGTCGCCCCCGACGTATTGTCACGCGTGCTCTCACGCGGTCGCTCAACTGGTGCCGAATTTTCCGAGGTCTTCGTCGAAGACAAGCGCTCAACTTCAGCCAGCCTCGATGACGGCAAGGTCGAGCAGGTGTCGAGTGGGCGCGATCGCGGCGCGGGAATTCGTGTTATCAAAGGCGACACCACCGGCTTTGCCCACACCAGCGACCTGAGCGAAAAAGGGCTACTCGCCGCTGCCGAAGCGGCTGCCGCCGCCGCGTCGCAGGGTGGTGGCGGTGTCAACACGGTGGCGCTCGGCGCCGTGGTGCGTCATCCGGTGAACACCGTGCAGAAATGGCCCGACGAGGTCGCCAAACGAGACAAGGTCGCACTGCTGCAGCGCGTCAACACGGCGGCGCGTGGTGTGCACAAGGCAATCGTGCAGGTTTCGGCGGGCTACGGCGACTCGCGCAAGCGAATTCTCATCGCCAATAGCGACGGCGTGTTGGCGGCCGATGAGCAGGTTCGCACCCTCATGCGCATCAGTGTGGTGGCCAGTGGCGACGGCGGCATGCAGACGGGTTTCCAGTCGTTGGGTCACACGATTGGCTTTGAGGTGTTCGACGAAAACGACATCGAAGAACTCGCAATCACCGCGGCCAAGCAGGCGGTCACCAAGTTGAGTGCACGCCCCGCACCGTCGGGCTCGATGCCCGTGGTCATCAAGCACGGTTCGGGTGGTGTGCTCTTTCACGAAGCCTGTGGCCATGGTCTCGAGGCCGACATCATCAGCAAAGGTGCGAGTGTCTACAAAGACAAGCGCGGCGAGTTGGTCGCATCACCGCTCGTCACGCTGATTGACGACGGCACCATGACAGCCGAGTGGGGCGCCATCGGCATCGACGACGAAGGCCACCCGTCGCAACGAAACGTATTGATTCAAGATGGTGTGCTCACCGACTACATGTGGGATTACCTGCGCGCCCGCAAAGAAGGTCGTCGCCAGTCGGGCAATGGCCGTCGCCAGAGCTATCAGCATCTGCCGATGGTGCGTATGACCAACACATTCGTCTTGAACGGCCCGCACAACCCCGACCAGATCGTGCGCGACACCAAACACGGCGTGTATGTTGCCAAGTTGGGTGGCGGTCAAGTCGACACCGCAAGCGGCGATTTCGTGTTCGGTATGACCGAGGCGTATCTCATCGAAAACGGCGAGATCACCGAGCCACTGCGTGACGGCAACCTCATCGGCAACGGCCCGCAAGTGTTGCGAGATATCGATCTGCTGGGCAACGACTTCGCAATGGGCAACCCCGGCACCTGTGGCAAAGACGGTCAGGGCGTGCCGGTCGGCGACGGCCAGCCGACTTTGCGTGTGAAGAGCATGACGATTGGTGGCACCGCAGCGTGAAAATTGAAGTTCCAGACCTGCAGGCGATTGCCGACCGCATTGTCGCGCAAGCCAAACCAGGTGAGCAGATTGAGGCCTATGTCGGTCGCGGTGGTGAAACCTCGGTGCGGGTCTATGAGGGCGAAGTCGAACATTTTGTATCGGCACAGAGTGCTGGTGTTGGAGTACGGGTCATCAAAGACGGCCGCACGGGCACCGCGTATGCAGGCACGCTCGATGAAGCAGCGATTGCCGAAGTGTTGGCCGATGCGCGTGACAACGTGCAGTTCGGCAACCCCGACGAGTTCGCCGGTCTTGCGACACCCGATGGCGTCGAAGCGGTGCCGCAGAAGTTCTGGGATGATGCCCTCGCTGGGTATCCGACCGACCAGAAGGTGGCACTGACCAAAGATCTCGAGCAGCGCACTCTGGCTGCAGATTCACGCGTGCGCACCGAGTCTGCCAACTACGACGACGGTTGGGACGAAACTGCATTCGCAACCACCACCGGCATTCGCACGAGTGGGCGATCGAACGGCTGCTACGTGTCGGTGGTGACGCTCGCCGACGACGGCGACGAGACTCAAACGGGTTTCGGTTTTTCGGTTGGCGACTCGCCGAACGATTTCAATCTTGACAAGGCGGCACGCGAGGCCGCCGATCGCGCCACTCGTCTGCTCGGTGCCACGAAACCAGTGACCAAACGCACCACGATCGTGCTCGACCCGTATGTGACGTCGCAGTTCGTCAGCATTCTGTCGAGCGCATTCAACGGTGAGAACGTGTCGAAAGGTCGCAGCATCTTCGCTGAACGTCTCGGCGAACAAGTGGCGGTGCCGTCGTTCACGCTCGTTGATGACCCCACGAACAAACTGGCGTACACCGCCACAGACATCGATGGTGAGGGGCTTGCCGCACGTCGCAACGTGCTCATTGAAGACGGTGTGTTGAAGATGTTCGTGCACTCGTCGTACAGCGCTCGACGAATGAAGACCGCCAGCACCGGTAATGCCACTCGCGGAGGGTTTGCTGGTTCACCAGGCGTTGGCTGTTTGGCGATGCAGGTGACACCTGGTGCCAAGTCGCAGGCTGAGCTCATCGCTGAGATCGACGAAGGTGTTCTGATTCAAGAAGTTTCGGGTTTGCATAGTGGTGTCAACCCGATCTCGGGTGATTTCTCGACTGGCGCCTCGGGCATGATGATTTCACAGGGTGTTATCGGTGCACCAATTCGTGAGTTCACGATTGGTTCAACGTTGCAGCGAATGTTGCTCGACATCGTGGCAATCGGCAACGACGTCGACTGGTTGCCGATGCGTGCCGCCGGGTTGTCGCTGGTTATCCGCGACGTGACCATCAGCGGCTCGTAGCACCACCGACAGCTCCTAGCACCACCGACATCTGGTAGCACCTCCAACTACACCGTGAGCGGCGAAGTCTCAAGACCTCCGCTATGTAGCACATGTGCTACACTTGCAGTATGTCGACCGTTGCCTCACGTCAGCTGCGCAACCGCACTCGTTCATTGATTACTCGCGCCAAGAACGGCGAATCCATCATCATCACCGTCGACGGCCAGCCCGTTGCCGAGCTGCGTGCGATTCGTGAGACGAAGCAGTGGAGACCAAAAACGGAAGTCTTCGCGGCCTTCACGCAAGCAGATGCCGGCCTACGCACCGAGCTGCGCACGCCTCACGACCTGCTCGGTGCCGAGTCGCGTCGCAGTGTCGCCCGAAGGAAACGGCGAGTCACACGGTGAGCCGCGGGCTGCTCGACACCAGCATCTTTATTGCCCAAGAAGTCAGCCGACCTCTCGAGGTGAGTCGCATTCCGGACGCCGTGGCGGTATCGGTGGTGACGATTTCGGAACTGCAGTTCGGCGTGCTCTCTGCGCCCGGAATCAACGAACGCCAGCGTCGACTCTCGACCTATCGTGAAGCCTTGCGATTCGACCCGATTCCCATTGATCTCGGTGTGGCCGATGCCTTTGCCGAATTGCGCAGTCGCCTGGGTGCAAAACGTAAGAACATCTCGGTAAACGATTTATGGATCGCCGCCACCGCGAAACACCTCGAGATTCCACTCGTCACGCAAGATCGCGAGTTGAGCAAGATCCCGGGCGTTGAAGTGATTCTGGTCTGACGATGGAGTGGTGGCAGGCCCTGATCCTGGGCGTGGTGCAAGGGCTGACCGAGTTCTTCCCCGTCTCAAGCAGCGGTCACCTCGAGTTGGTGCCGTGGTTCTTTGGTTGGGGAGACCTCGGCGGCGAGGCAGTCGGCACCGCATTTGATGCGTCGTTGCATCTCGGCACGTTGGCTGCGGTGGTGTTTGCTACACGACGACAGTTGTGGTCGCTCGTGCGTGAGGGTGTGAAGTATCCGTTCACTGCGCGTGACGAGCGGGTCGATCACGCAACCGGTCGACTCGCGTGGCTGTATGTGCTCACCGCCGTGCCTGCAGCCGTAGTAGGGGCACTCTTTGACGAGGTCATCGGTGATGCACTTGGTGGGCCAGTGATTGTTGCGGTGTCACTCGTGCTGTTCGGAGCCGTGTTGTGGTGGGCTGATCGCCGTTCGGGAAGCCGCACGGCCGGCGATCTAGGCGCACGCGATGCGTGGCTGATTGGTGCAGCACAGGTGCTGGCATTGAACCCCGGCACGTCGCGATCGGGCATCACCATCTCGGCGATGCGTGCACTCGGGTTTGCTCGAACTGACGCGGTGCAGATGTCATTCGTGATTGGCGTGCCAATCATCGCTGGTGCCGGAGTGTGGAAGACCGTGGGTCTCATCGTTGACGGACTGCCCGATGGCCTGGGTCTCGCGATGGTGATCGGTATTTCTGCTGCAGCGGTTACGGGTTGGCTGGCAATCAACGCACTGCAACGACTCGCCGCGCGCAGCAACTTCAACGCATTCGTCGTCTATCGAATCGTGCTCGCCCTCGTGGTGCTTAACCTCGCACTCACCGGCCTGCGCTGAAGGGCTTCGCAGGCGATACTGGCCTGCGTCGACGAGTGTCACGCTCGTACCCTGTAGACCATGGCAGGCATCCGGCGTCTCAATCACGCGGTGCTCTACGTGCGCGATGCGCGACGAACAGCGCAATTCTTTCGCGAAGTGCTCGGGTTTGTCACGGTGCAAGAGGCGGCCGGTGGCCGTGCGGTGTTCCTGCGCGCGAGTGGCTCAGACAATCACCACGACATCGGGCTGTTCAGTGTCGGACCACAGGCCCCCAACCAGCGCGGTGTCGGTCTGTATCACTTGGCGTGGCAAGTTGACACCATCGACGAACTTGTGGCGATACGCGAGAAACTGGTGGCGGCTGGCGCACTTGCAGGCGAGAGTGATCACGGTGTCTCGAAGAGTCTCTATGCGCACGACCCTGATGGCATCGAGTTTGAAGTGATGTGGATGGTGCCCGAGCACGCGTGGGGTTCGTATGCCACCGATGCAGTGGTGGCACCACTCAATCTCGGCGCCGAACAACAGAAATGGTCGGGTGTTTCGACCCGCGTGTGAAGTGGGTCGCGTGTGAGCCGAGCTGCGTGTAGGCCGACCCGCGTGTGAGTTACGGCGTGGTGCTCGAGCTACTCGACGAGTTGCCGCCAGAAGTAGCGCTGCTCGACGAACCCGATGTTGCCTTGGCACCGTCGGTCTTGGCGGCGCTAGAACTGCCACCGTCTGACGTAGCGCCGCCAGTCTTCGTGCCACCGTCTGTTGTGCCCGCGGATGTCGTGCCCCCGCCTGAAGCGCTGGTCGAGCCGTCTCCGCTCGCTGAGCTGGCGTTGCTCGACTTGCTCGATCCCGACGAGCTGTCGGTCTTGTAGAAGCCCGAACCTTTGAACGTGACGCCGACCGGGGTAAAGACCTTCTTCACCGGTCGTGGCTTGCCATCGCTGGGGTGGGGCGCCTCGGTGAGTGCGGCATCTTCGAATGACTGGCGCACTTCGATGGTTTCGCCGGTCTCAATGAATCGGTACACGTAGGTCGGCACGGGGAGAGAAGTCTACGATGAGGCGGTGCCCGTCAGGCTTGCGGTAATCCCAGCAGCGGGCATGGGCACGCGATTCTTGCCAGCCACCAAGGTGGTGCCCAAAGAACTGCTGCCGGTCTTCGACACGCCAGCTCTGCAACTGACCGTTGACGAAGCAGTCGGTGCCGGAATCGACCACATCGTGCTGGTCTCGAATCACGCCAAACCCGCGATTGAGGCGTTTGCCGACCGGGCAAGCGGTGGTGCGCGCATCACCGTGGTGTACCAAGACTCACCGCGCGGTCTCGGGCACGCCGTTGCGTGCGCTCGCGAGGTGATTGGTGACGCACCGTTCGCGGTGATGTTGCCCGATGAGCTGTTGGGTGACAGTTCGCACTTACGAGACTTGATTGCAGAACACGACGCAAGCGGCAAGAGCGCAATTGGCCTCAAGCGAGTGCCTCGTGCCGAAGTCTCGGCGTATGGCTGCATCACTCCGCAAGGTGTGCCCGATGCTGCTGGTCGTGTTGGTGTGCGAGACGTCGTCGAGAAACCAAATGCAACCGATGCTCCCAGCGATCTCGTGATCATCGGAAGATACGTGTTCGGTCGCGAGATTTTCGGCCACTTGGCCGACCTTAAGCCTGCCGCCGGCGGTGAGTTGCAACTGAGTGATGCCATCGGTGCTGCAGCGCGCAAAGGAGCGGTCAACGGTGTGCTCGTCAATTGCTCGCGACACGACACGGGCACCCCGCTCGGCATGCTGACGGCATCAATCGAGGCTGCATTGCAGCGCAAAGACGCCGGGCCAGCCCTTCGTGCTTGGCTCGAACGTAGGCTCACGTCGTGACCGCACTGACGAACGAGATCTCGCACGCTGACGCGGGGCTCGACGCAACTCGGCTGCGCCGACTTGACGCACACTTCGAGCAATACGTCGACGACGGTCGTCTGCCTGGATTCCACCTCGTGGTCTCGCGACACGGAAAAGTGGCGCACCAACACCGCTACGGCATGCGCGACAGGGAGTCGTCATTGCCAATCGAGGCCGACACGATTTATCGCATCTATTCGATGACCAAGCCGATTACGTCGTTGGCGTTGATGATGCTGATTGAAGAAGGGCGTCTGCAGCTCACCGACCATGTCAGCAAGTTCATCCCGAGTTTCGGCAATGCACGCGTGTGGCGTGGTGGTTCGGTGGTGAAGCCCTACACCGAACCGGTCACCGAGCCGATGCTCATCTGGCACCTCTTGACCCACACAGCGGGTCTTACCTACGGGTTTCTCTATCAAACTCCGGTCGACGACCTGTATCGGCGCGCGGGCTACGAGTGGGGAGTTCCGCGTGGCGCAACACTTGCCGACGCATGCGACGCGTGGGCGGCACTGCCGCTTCTTTTTCAGCCCGGCACAGAGTGGAACTACAGCGTTGCCACCGACGTCGTCGGGCGCATCGTCGAAGTGGTGTCGGGTGAGTCGCTTGACACCTTTTTTGCCAAACGGATTTTTTCGCCACTCGGCATGCGCGACACCGGGTTCTTCGTGCCCGAAGAGCACCACTCGCGTCTTGCAGCGCTGTATCAGCCCGACCCTGCAACACGGTTGGCGAAGCGTCTCGACACCATGGGCAAAGCGGCGACTCGCGCACCGAACTATCTCGGCGGCGGTGGCGGGCTCGTGTCGACCGCGCACGACTATCACCGATTCATGATGTTGTTTGCCAACGGCGGCGAACTCGATGGTGTTCGACTGTTGTCGCCGCACACGGTTCGTCTCATGACCGCCAATCACCTGCCGGGTAACGCCGACATCTCGCAATATGGGCGACCGATTGATCTTGAAAACGCCTACGACGGGTTCGGGTTCGGTCTCGGCTTCAGCGTGGTGGTCGATGCGGCTGCGGCGAAAGTGCACGGCTCGGTCGGCGACTTCGGGTGGGGTGGCGCAGCGAGCACCACATTCTGGATCGATCGTGCAACGGGTGTCTGCGGGGCGTTCTACACGCAACTCCTGCCGTCGAGCACGTGGCCATTGCGGCCGTTCTTTCGCAATCTCGTGTATCAGGCCTTCGTCGACTAGACGCGGCGGAAACCGCCAGGTTCGTCACGCACGATGCCGTAGTCGTCAACGTCAACGTCGACGTCGCGACCGAGCAATTCACTGAAATAGCGCCACCGTTTGTCGGCAAGACGGGCGAACGTGCGCTGCTGCGGCTCAACTTGCAGCGTCTCCACATCGATGCACGCCACGCTGAGACTGGCGGCATGACCAACGTGCAGTGGCAATCGCTTGATGATGATCGATGCCGAGAACGGGTTCATTCGTAGTGCGATGTCACTGCAGCCATCGAGGTCGGGGCGGTGCGCGCCGTTGATCTCACCCCAACGCCCCGAACGATCACGACCAAGCCATAGATCGGGTTCGTCCATATCGCGAAACAACATGAACTGCTGCACGACGAGCGTGGCTGAGAATCGCAACACGAATTGTGCGCGGTCGGCACCCAACGTGCCCTGGGCGGTATAGCCCTCGTTTTCAAAGCGCACTTCGACACTGCTCGCATGCGTGCCACCGTTGTCGTTGTGTAGCGACCACTCGGCGCGCAGCCCCGAATGAGGAAACGGCATGAGCGCGGCCACGCCACAGCCTCGCACGCCGCGTACCCGAGTGCAGCGCAGATACCGTCGGGAGGGTGATATCGCTCGAAGCGGCGCAGCAGCGAGTGTGGTCGTCGGTCAGTGTGCTGAGTGCCCGCCTGGTGTCGTTTGCCGAGACGGCGGGCCTGGTGCTCGCCGATGACGTTGTGGCCACCGAGAATGTTCCGCCCTTTGCCAACACCGCTGTCGATGGCTTTGCGCTGCACTCCGCTGACGTTGTGGTCGTGCCCGCAACGCTGCGGGTGATCGGCACGGTCGCAGCCGGTGATGGCACCGAGTGGACTCTGCGCCGCGGGGAAGCTCTTCGCATCATGACGGGTGCGCCGATGCCCGCTGGTGCTGATGCCGTCGTGATGGTGGAGGAGTGCGAGGTGCAGGGAGAGCAGGTCATCGTGCGTCGCGGGGTCGGGGCTGGTGTCGCGGTGCGACCAGTGGGCGACGACGTGCGTATGGGTGACACGGTGTTTCGCGCGGGAGAAACCTTGACGGCCGCTGGCGCTGGAGTACTCGCCAGCATCAATGCCCGTTCGGTGCGTGCGTACCCGCGCGCCAGGGTGGCGTTGTTGTCGACCGGTGACGAGCTGATTACCGATGGCTCACCACTGGCCCGCGGACAGATACGCGAGAGCAACTTGACCATGCTCGAACTGCTCATTACCGCGGCAAATTGCGAAGTGACGAACTACGGCGTCGTCAAAGACGATGAAGCACAACTCGAGCGAACACTGCGCGAGGCGGCTGCGAACCACGACGCCATCGTCACGAGTGGTGGTGTGAGCATGGGCGACTTCGACGTGGTGAAGGCCGTGCTGTCGCGTATCGCCGAAATGCAGTGGATGCAGATGGCCATCAAGCCCGCCAAACCATTTGCCTTCGGCTTACTCGCGAGTGGCGACCGTCGCGTGCCCATCTTTGGTCTGCCGGGCAACCCCGTGTCGTCGATGATCAGTTTCGAACTGCTGGCTCGTCCGGCGTTGCGCAAAATGATGGGGCACACGACCAACCTCGTGCGCCCGAGCGTGCGCGCAGTTGCTGACCAACCGTTGCGTCGCAAACCCGATGGCAAGTTGCATTTCATGCGGGTATTCGGCCAGTTTGCTGCAGATGGCCGCCTGCACGTGCGCGACACCGGCCCACAGGGCAGCCATCAACTGGCGGCTACTGCCGCGGCGAATGCGCTTGCGGTGGTGCCCGATGGCAATGGCATCGGGGTTGGCGAAGAAGTCGACGTAATACTGCTGGCGTAGCATTTCGCCATGCCGACGAGTCACTCGCGTGCAGCGCAACCATCGAGGCCAGAGTTGATCGACTCGTTCGGTCGCACGGTTCGCGACCTGCGCATTTCGGTGACCGACCGCTGCAATTTCCGCTGCACCTATTGCATGCCCGAAGAGGGCATGAAGTGGCTACCACGTCAAGAAGTGTTGTCGTACGAAGAGATTCGCCGCGTCGCCAAGGTGTGCGTTGATCGCTTCGGGGTCGACGGTATTCGGCTTACTGGCGGCGAGCCAACAGTTCGTGCCCACCTGCCGGTGTTGGTTGCGCGCCTTGCCGAACTCGTCGTGCCCGCATCTGCCGACTCGCCGCGTGCTGGTCAACCGATTGATCTGGCGCTCACCACGAACGGTGCGACTCTTGCCTTGGTGGCCGACGACTTGCGTCGCGCCGGGCTCTCGCGCATCAACGTGAGTCTCGACACCTTGCAGCCTGAGAAGTTTCGCGCAATGACACGCCGCGACGATCTCACTCGGGTGCTCGACGGCATCGACGCGGCACTCGCCGCTGGATTCTCCCCGGTCAAGGTGAATGCAGTCGTGCAGCGCGGTGTCAATGACGACGAGGTCGTCAGTCTCGCCGAGTTCGGTCGTCGCAAAGGGGTAGAGGTTCGATTCATCGAATTCATGCCACTTGACGCCCAAGGCCACTGGATGAGCGATGCCGTGGTCGGGCAAGACGAAATCGTCGCCAAGATTCAGGCGGTGTACCCGCTCGAGCAATTGCCGGCACGCGGAGCAGCCCCGGCCGACCGATGGCGATACCTCGATGGCAAGGGCACTGTCGGCGTAATACCGACCGTCACCAAACCCTTCTGTGGTGACTGTGATCGCGTGCGACTCACTGCCGACGGGCAGTTTCGCACCTGTCTGTTTGCCACCGACGAGTTCGACGTGCGCGGTCTCTTGCGATCGGGCGCGACCGATGACGAAGTCGAGTCACTGTTGCGCCGCGCCGTCGGCACCAAGTGGGCGGGGCACCGCATTGGCGATGTCGCCTTCGTGCGACCGCGACGTTCAATGAGTCAGATTGGTGGATGACATGCACGATGAAAGCAACCCGGCATGAGTGACGCAACGTTTTCGCACCTCGACCCATTGGGTCGTGCACGCATGGTGGATGTGACGCCAAAGGAGCCAACCCATCGTCGGGCCATGGCTCGCTGCAAAGTGTTCATGCAACCATCGACAACCGCCGCAATCGCCAATCGCGAAGTTAAAAAAGGCGACGTGCTGGCGGTTGCACGGGTCGCTGGCATCCAGGCCGCCAAGCGCACGAGCGACATGATTCCGCTGTGTCATCCGCTTCTCATCGGCTCGGTCACGATCAATTTTGAGATTGGTGATGCCTTCGTTGCCGTGGAATGCCATGTCGACACCATTGATCGCACCGGGGTAGAGATGGAGGCCCTGCACGCCTGCTCGGTGGCCGCCCTCACCATCTATGACATGTGCAAAAGTGCTGATCGCGAAATGGTGATTGGCGACCTCACCCTGTGGGAGAAATCAGGCGGTCGCCAGGGCACCTACCGACGCGCCGCGCTGTAGGGACCCGCTCGCCCAGGCTTCCGACCTCGCAGACCGTCGCCTGCGCGAGTGCCGTAGGGGTGCCGCAGGCGTCGTAACCAAACCGCAATAGACTGAGGCAACCCCATGGGTAACGTCATTCTCCTCGTCGTCGTGGCTGCCTGGGCGGCCGTGTTGGTGCCCCCGTTGGTGCGCTCGCGGGTGCAGCGCTCGCCGGGCACCTCCGTCGACCATTTCCGACGCCAACTCTCCTCGCTGCAGCGTGGCGGTCGCCCGATGGGCCGCCCAAGCGCAGGTCGTTCGGGTACCCGTCGCGACCCCTATGCCCCCCTTGGCGCCCCGTTGCGCGGCGTGGCCCGCCCGTTTGCCCCCGCTGCCCGTGCCATGGGTCGACCGCTTCGTCAAATGGGTCAGGCCACCTCATCACTCGTGCGACCAGCAGGCGAGCGTCGCCACGCCCGGTTTGAGGGCGAGTACTTCGAGCGCGAACTTCTGCGCCGTCGCCGCGCGAACTGGCTCTATGGCTTGGTCGGCACCGCTGTGGTGTCACTGATGCTCGCTGTCTCAATGCGCGAGGTGTTCTTCGTCTGGGTGTTCGCCCTGGCCACGATCGCCACGATCGGCTATTGCTACATGCTCGTGCAGTGGCGCACCCAGCGCGATTACGAGCGCTATCGCCGCCAATTCCGCCGCGTCGCGTAGTCATCGCGCCACACGGCGACCCGCGTCGCCTGGCCCAAACGCCATAAGACACCGCGCGGTAGCGTGTTCGCCCGCGGGGCTGTAGCTCAGTTGGTAGAGCGGTACGTTCGCAATGTACAGGCCAGGGGTTCAATTCCCCTCAGCTCCACGAAATAGGGGGGAACATGGCGACGCCGGCAGCAGGTCTTGGGTGGTTTGAGGCGATTGATGCCGCCACGGGTGCAGGGCAGATCTTTGAGCTCATCAACGCCGACATTCGCGGCACCACGACGCAGGTGTTCAAGAATGCCCCAGCGAACCTGGCGCAGGTGTTTGCGATGGCCCGCAACCACGGTGACAAACCGTTCCTCGTTTACGAAGACGAGACGCTGACATTTACCCAAGCGATGGATCGAGCCGACGCTCTTGCTCACGCGCTCGTCACCCGCTACAGCGTGCAGAAGGGTGACCGAGTCGCGGTCGCCATGCGCAACTACCCAGAGTGGTGCCTCTCATTCGCCGGCATTCTGACGGTGGGCGGCATTTCGGTGTCGATGAACTCGTGGTGGAAGCAAGAAGAGATGGACTACGCCCTGCGTGACTGTGGCGCCAAAGTGCTCATCTGCGACGACGAACGATATGCGACGGCCAAAGCCACGTGCGATGCGCTCGGGGTGAAGGTCGTGCTGGTGCGCTCGAAGCAGTCGGCAGGCGGAGCCGACAAATGGGAAGATGTCGTGCAACTCGGCAACAAGCCCCAGCCCGTTGACATCTCACCCGAAGATGACGCGACAATCCTCTACACCTCTGGCACCACTGGGTTTCCGAAAGGTGCCGTTTCGACACACCGCGCAATTATCAGCGCGCTCATGGCGTTTTCGCTGCGTCAGACCGTCGACGGCATGCGCGCGACGGTGAAGCCCGAGCCAGACCCGTTTCCGCCGTCGTTCATTCTCATCGTGCCGCTGTTTCACGTGACGGGTTGCGTGCCGGTGATGATGAGCTGTTTCGTCGCCGGTCTCAAACTGGTGATCATGTACAAGTGGGACCCGGAAAAAGCGATGCAATTGATCGAACGCGAAAAAATCACCAATTTCGTCGGCGTGCCCACGCAAAGTTGGGATTTGGTGAATCACCCTGCATTTCCCAATTACGACCTTTCGTCGCTTCGGGCGGTTGGTGGCGGTGGCGCACCGGCCCCTGCGGCACTCGTGCATAAAGTGGCCAACAGTTTCAAAAAGGGTGGCCCGCAACTCGGCTACGGCATGACCGAGACGAATGCATTTGGTCCTGGAAACCGCGGCGCCGATTATGTGGCGCGCCCGACGAGCACCGGTCGCGCCGTGTTGCCGATGCGAGTGGAGATTCGCGACGCCGACCGACGGGCCCTGCCCGCTGGGCAAACCGGCGACATTTGGATGTCGGGGCCGATGCTCATTCGTGGCTACTGGAACAAGCCCGAAGCCACCGCTGCGACGATCGTCGACGGCTGGTTGT
>CAYFNN010000025.1:0-12373 GCA_964344465.1 uncultured Bifidobacterium sp.
CTCTGTTGCAAGTGCCGCACGGTGGATTGGCCTACTGGGTGGCGGCGATTCGAGAATGTTTCGAGGAGGCGGGAATCTTGTTGGCTCGTCGTGCGTCCGACGCCGACTTCGTCGCTTTCGACACCACCGCAACAACCAGTCGATTCAACTCGTTGCGTACCTCAGTGCATGACGGCAGCCTTTCATTGTTGCAACTCTGTCGCGACGAGCAGCTGGTATTGGCCGTCGACCAGATCAAGTATGTGAGTCACTGGATTACCCCTGTCGGCGAAGCCCGACGGTTCGATACCCGGTTTTTCGTTGCTCGCGCTCCGCAGGATCAATCACCACTGCATGATGACAATGAAACCATCGACAGTCTGTGGGTGTCGCCAGACGTGGCGTTGCAACGCGCCAAAGACGGCACATTGGCGATGATTCCGCCAACGATCAGCAATCTGGAATATCTCGCCCGATTCGACGACGCCGATGACGTGTTGGCTGCGGCCTCAACAATCGGCACCCCGCCCCCGATTTTGCCGCGCTTGCGCACCGACCTCGAAGGTCGTGTGATCGGCATCATCATGCCGGGTGACCCCGACTACGAGCGTTGACCGACGGGTTTGGTTCGCACCGCAACGGCGACGACTTGCGGGTCACGCGCGGAACAACCAGACATCTCGCTTAACGACACCGTCGATGAAATGATGTCATTGGCAATGGTGCGAAACACTCGTGCGGCCGCCGAATCGCCTGCCACTGCAATCGGCTCACCCAAGTCGCTGCCGCGCGCTACTGCGTTCTCGATTGGTACCTGACCGAGCAGTGGCGCGCCGATTTCGGTAGCCAAAGCGGCGCCACCGCCCGCGCCAAAGAGCGCGTACGACTCGCCGTGGTCGCAGGTGAATTCGCTCATGTTTTCAATCACTCCCGCCACCCGCAAGAAACTGCGGCGGGCCATGTCGGCGGCACGAATCGCCACCTTCTGCGCTGACGTTGCTGGCGTCGTGACGATGATCAGATCGGTGCGTGGCAGCATGCGCGCCAAACCCATCTGTACGTCGCCGGTGCCTGGCGGCATGTCGATGAGCAGAAAGTCGAGATCGCCCCAGTGCACATCGTGCAGAAACTGCTCGACTGCCTTGGTCAGCATCAGTCCGCGCCACATGAGCGCGGTTCCCTCGTCTTCCACGAGCATGCCGGTGCTCACCACCTTGAGCAGTCCGTCACCAACGCGTCGCTCGTTGGGGATGATGCGCGGTTTCTCGTGGCCGTCGATGCGGCGCGCTTCGAGGCGCTCGGACATCCCGAGCATGCGAGGCATCGAAAAACCCCAGATGTCGGCATCAAGAACACCGACAATCCGACCCTGTGCCGCGAGTGCTACGGCGAGATTGGCAGTTACCGAACTCTTTCCGACACCACCTTTGCCGCTGGCAATGGCGAGAACCCGTGCAGTCGTCGGTACGGCCGTGTCGGTGGCAGCCTCGCGTGCATTCCACCGAGCTCTTGACATGACTTCGGATCTCTCGTCCGCCGTCATCTCACCCCAAGTGATCCGCACGTCGGAGACGCCACGATGCGTCAGTAAGCGCGACTCAATGTCCTTTTTGATCTGTGCCCGCAACGGGCAACCCTTGATGGTCAGTTTGATACCCACCCCGACAACGCCATCGGGTGTGACGTCCACCTCAGTTGCCATGCCGAGATCGACGATGTTGGCGCCGAGCTCGGGGTCGATCACTGCGCGCAACAGCGCACGCACCTCGTCGGCCGTCGGTGGCGCCGGGCGGTCGGTCACGCCCTCAACCTACCGATACGCACCGCTCGTCGTGCTTCGTGGTGGGCGGTAGATTGGGCACACCATGATCACGCTCACACCTGCCGCCGCCAGCAAAGTGAAACAACTTCTCGAAACAGAAAATGCGACAGAGCTTGCATTGCGTGTTGCAGTGCGTCCCGGTGGGTGTTCGGGGTACTCCTACGAGATGTACTTCGACGGTGATTTCACCACCGAAGACAAGGTCGAGTCGTTCGGCGACGTCAAGGTTGTCGTAGACCCAGCTTCGGCGCAGTTGCTCGCAGGAGCCAGCCTCGATTACACCGATGGGTTGAACGAGTCAGGCTTCAAGATCACGAATCCCAATGCCAACCGCACGTGCGGATGCGGCCAGAGCTTCAGCTGACGAGTTTCGCAAGTACCGCGTCGAGTTCGACGCGATCAAAGACCGCATCAAGTCGGTCGACGACCGTGCCGGTGGAGTCAATCAGAAACAGGGCAGGTTCGTAGTTCATCGCCAGTGCTTCGACTGCAGGCGCGACGACCGTGGCATTCGCGTCGGCATACACCTCGGCGTGTACGAAACCGATCTGTTCGCCAACTTGCTCCTGTAGCTCAACCAACGCCTCAAGCGCAGGCGTGCATGTGCCGGTCGAACAATGTGCGGGTGTTCCGATGAGATATGCAACTGGTCGGCCAGCAGCGAGTGCTTCGCGCAGTGTCACCTGGTGCATCGGGCACGGCTCGGGTTGTCGGGTGCAAATTGGTGAAACTCCATAGGCATTGGCAAAGGTTGGCGTGTCGAACGGTGGCATCACATCGCCGATGCTCGGCACGTCGTTGGCTGACCGTTGGGCGACTTGAAACGCGGCTCCATCTGACGGGCCACCCTCGATGACGAGTCGATAGAAGCCCGCCTCGGTGATCTCGGTGCGAAACAACCAGTAGGGCACCGCGAGTTCGGCGTCGTGCCGTTCACCGACGATGTCGCTCAGCACGGTTTCATCGCGACCGCCGTCGATTCGCACCACGTCGGCGCGCAGACGCGAGGGAGTTGCGATATCACCGCCGACCGCGAGTAGTCCACCGTTGGCAGCGAGTGAGATGGGCATGCGTTGGCTACCCACGACGAGATTTTGAGGAAAGCGCTGCACGATTTGCACATCGCCAGGAAGACCATCGCCAGTAATTGCCTCATCGCCTGACCCTGAACATCCTGCAAGAGTGCTGGTGCCGCCAACGAGCACGGCGCCCGTCGCGGCAGTACCTACCGCGAATCGTGCAGCGGTATGCAGAAACTCGCGGCGTGATGTTGCGGTCACGCGGTAAGGGTAGTGACGCCAACGCGGTAAGCGGAGTGACGCGTGTGCCGTCTACTCTGGTACGCATGGCTGCTCCAATTGGTCCGTATACACCCGTCGTGCGCGCAGGCGACTGGATCATCGTTTCTGGTCAACTCGGTTTGCTCGACGGAAAGATCGTGGCTGGCGGTGTGCAGGCACAAACCACGCAAGCAATCGCCAACTTGAAGGCGCAACTGGCCAGTGTCGGGGCATCGCTTTCCGACGTGGTCAAGACGCTGTGCTTTCTCACTGACCTCGATACCTTCGCCACGTTCAATGAGGCGTATGTCGCAGGTTTTGGCGCGCACCGTCCGGCACGCAGCACCATCGGAGTAGCGGCATTACCTGCAGCAGGTGCCGTGGAAATCGAGGCGTGGGCGTATGTGCCGGCCACTCCGAAGAAGAAGGCAAAGAAGTAGTCGTATGGCTGGCGCCGTGGTGCTCGTCGTGATTCTGCTCGCGTTTCCGATTCTCGTCGGTCTCGGCACCGTCGTGATTGCGGCCATTCTCGGTGAGTCGCTCCACCGTGATGCGCGCACGCGTAATGCAGCGAGCGAACTGCTCGAGTTGAATACCTGACCACCTCGACATTCGACCTCGTCGTTCACTCGGCGCGACTTCTCGCCACAGTTGATGCACAACGGCGCGAGATTGCCGACGGATACGTCGCGATCAAAGACGCCGTCGTCGCGGCAATCGGCACGGGCACACCACCTGCCGCACGAAAGATGGTCGACGCCAGTGGCTGCTTGGTCACACCAGGGCTGGTCAACACGCACCATCACCTGTACCAAAATCTGACACGGGCGTTTCCGCCAATGACCAACTCGGCACTCTTTGGTTGGTTGCGTACCTTGTATCCGCTGTGGCGGTCGCTTGACGAAGAGTCTGCACACGTTTCAGCGTGGGTGGGTCTTGCTGAGCTCGCACTCTCGGGCTGTACGACGTCGACGGACCATCTTTATGTGCATCCGCGTGGCGCCGGCGACTTGCTGTCGGCGGAAATCGCCGCTGCTCGCGACCTGGGCATGCGTTTTCACCCCACTCGCGGTTCGATGTCGCTCTCAGAGAAAGACGGCGGACTGCCACCCGATGATGTCGTGCAAGACCACGACGACATCCTGGCGGCGTGTGAACAGGCCGTCGCTCGTCACCATGATCGCAGCCATGGTGCGATGGTTCGAATCGCACTGGCGCCGTGTTCGCCCTTCAGTGTGACGAAGCAGTTGATGATCGACTCTGCGGCACTCGCCGAGCGCCTCGACGTGCGGCTGCACACGCACTTTGCGGAAAACGATGAAGACGACGAATACTCACTGGCCACCTTCGGCTGTCGCCCGACGCAATACCTCAACGACGTGGGCTGGCTTTCGTCGCGAACATGGCTGGCACATTGCGTGAAACCAAACGACGCCGAGATCGGTGCGCTCGGCCATGCCGGTGTTGGTGTCGCACATTGTCCAAGCAGCAACCTGATTCTTTCGTCGGGTGTTGCGCCCGTGGTTGCCCTGCGCAGGGCGGGCGTGCACGTGGGTCTTGGGGTCGATGGTTCTTCGTCTGCCGATTCGGCGTCGATGTGGATGGAAGCGCGCCAAGCGATGCTCTTGGCCAAGTTGGCAAGCGGAGCGGCAGCCGGCACTGCGCGAATGGCGTTGGAATGTGCGACTCGTGGCGGCGCCGGGTGCCTAGGTCGCCTCGGTGAGATCGGAGAACTGAGTGTCGGCAGTGTCGGTGATGTCACCGTTTGGTCGCTCGACGGTCCACAGTTTGCAGGGGCGCTCGGCGACCCGATTGAGGCATGGTTGCGTTGTGGCCCGAATGCTGCATGGCACACGATCGTGGCTGGCAACATGATCGTCGAGAATGGGCAGCTCGTGAGTTTGCGCACCGAGGAGATGCTGAAGTCGCATTCTCGCCTTGCGCACCGTATGCAGACCTACACGGCGTGATCAACGATTTGCTCACCGCGTTCGGCGTGGTGTTCCTCGCGGAACTACCCGACAAGACGATGTTTGCCACGCTGTTGTTGGCTACGCGGTTTCCGCGCAGGTCGGCGGTGTGGTGCGGCGTGACCAGTGCCTATTCAGTGCATGTAATCGTCGCTGCCGTGCTTGGCACGGTGATTTCTCGCTTACCGACCCAGCCAGTGCGATACGTGGTGGCCGGACTGTTCGTGGTGGCTGGTGGTTACTTGTTGTGGTCGTCGTGGCGTCGCGTCGACGATGCAACTGCAGACGCAGCGACCAGTGCGGGCCGTTCGTGGGCCTCCACCTTCGGTGTATCGGCGGCAACCATCGGCGTGGCCGAGTTTGCCGATATCACACAACTTGCCACTGCCAGCCTTGCGGCAACCCGTGAAGCCCCGTTGGCTGTCGGCATTGGTGCTGCGCTTGCGCTCGGCTCGGTGTCGGCAATCGCCGTGCTCGCAGGTTCGCAGGTGGTGAAGCGGGTGAACTTACGCGCGATTCAGCGTGTAGCGGGGGCGTTCTTCGTGGTGTTGGGTGTCGCGAGCGCTGTTTAGCTCGACCACTTCGACGAGCCGAATCGGTAACCAACACTGCGTACCGTTTCAATCAGGTGGGCATGTTCTTCGCCCAACTTGGCACGCAGACGACGAACATGCACGTCTACCGTGCGGGCACCACCAAAGTATTCGTAACCCCATACGTCTGACAGCAGAGTTTCACGCGTGAAGACTCGACCAGGCTCACGCACGAAGTATTTCAGCAACTCGTATTCCATGTAGGTGAGATCGAGCGGACGGTTATCAAACGTGGCTTGGTAAGTTTCGAGGTTCAATCGCAAGCCGGCATGTTCGATGACGGCGGCATCGATGACTTTGATCTCGTTGTAGAACATGTGACGCAACCGCGCCTCGAGTTCACGTGGGTGAAACGGCGACAAACAAAAGTCGTCGAACAAATTGTCTCGTACCTCAAGGTCGCCGATCTGCGCGCCCGTCACCAAGACCAGGATTCGTTGCACGGGTCGTTCGAGGCGGCGCATCGCTCGGCACATCGCCCAACCGCCCTCGGGGTCTTCGTCGCACGATACGACGGCGCCAGCCCAGCCCTCGACGGGTGACAGGCGTGCAAGTGTCTCGTTGGTCGAGACACCCTTCCACGCGTATCCCGACAGATCGAGGGTGCGAGCCAAGTCGACACTCGGGGTCTCTGGATAGACCGCCAACAACCCGACCGTCATAGCGACCGCAGGTAACTATCGATCTCGAACTGTGAGACGTGCGTCTTGTAGCGACGCCATTCCGCACGTTTGTTGCGCAAGAACCACTCGAAGATGTGCTCGCCGAGGGCGTCGGCCACGAGCGTGGAGGTCTCCATCACGCGCAAGGCATCGTTCAAGGACTGCGGCAATTGGTCGATGCCCAGTTTGGTGAGCGCCGTTTCACCCATCTCGAACAAGTTGGCATCGGCCTCGAGCGGCAATTCGTATCCTTCTTCGATGCCGCGCAATCCGGCCGCGAGAATCACCGAGAATGCGAGGTACGGATTGCACGCCGGATCCGGCGAACGCAGTTCGATGCGAGTGGCGAGCTCACTGCCACGCTTCGGCACGGGCACGCGAATGAGACCGCTGCGGTTGTTGCGCGCCCACGAGACGTGGACGGGTGCTTCGAAACCCGGCACGAGGCGTTTGTAGCTGTTGACCGTCTGGTTGGTCACCGCGGTGATTTCGGCGGCATGTCGCAGGATGCCCGCCATGAACGACCGCGCGACAGGGCTGAGGTTGTAGGGGTCGTCATCGGAGTGAAAGGCGTTCGCATCGCCTTTGAACAACGAGAGATGCAAGTGCATGCCCGAACCCTGCACGGCCTCCATCGGTTTGGGCATGAAGGTGGCGTGCACGTTGCGCATCGCCGCAATTTCTTTGACAACGAAGCGGAAGGTCATCACGCTGTCGGCCATGGTGAGGGCGTCAGTATGACGAAGGTCGATCTCGTGCTGGCTCGGCGAATCCTCGTGGAAGCTGTATTCCACGGGAATGCTCATGGTCTCGAGCGTGCGAATGGTTTCCTTGCGCAGCGAACTGGTGATGTCGGTGGTGGTGAGGTCGAAAAAGCCACCTTCGTCGAGTGGCACGGGGGCAGACCCTGGGGCACCGGGCGCGAAATAGAAGTACTCGATGTCGGGTGCGACATAGAAGGCAAAGC
This sequence comes from uncultured Bifidobacterium sp., assembly GCA_964344465.1. Lineage (GTDB taxonomy): Bacteria > Actinomycetota > Acidimicrobiia > Acidimicrobiales > Ilumatobacteraceae > F1-60-MAGs027. The sequence continues at coordinate 7,274 of CAYFNN010000025.1, forward strand.
CCTTTGCCTGAGCCGCTTTCAGGTTGCGACGCAGCACCTGTCGTGGATCACCTTCGAACGGGCTGCCGTCGAGTTGCGCGATGTCACAGAACACCCGCGCTTCGGCTGACTTCGCATCAACCCACGGCAACACTTCGAAGGTGTTCGGGTCGGGCAGTGCGAGCACGTCGGATTCCTGTACGCGGCCGTAGCCGTCGATCGACGAACCATCGAAACTCATGCCGTCAGAGAGCGCATTCTCCATTTCGGCAGGACTGATCGCAAAACTCTTCAAGTTGCCGAGCACGTCGGTGAACCACAGACGCACCAGGCGAATGCCACGTTCTTCGACCGTGCGCAATACGTAATCGCGCTGCTGTTCGAGCATGCCGGGCATCCCTAACAGTCAACCGTGACGGGGGCAGATCGCGGGTCGCGCACCGAGATGGTCGATGCGCGACCCGTAGCGACTACTTGCGCTTCTTGCCCTTTGCGGCGGTCGGCAGTTTCTCCTGCGAGCACACCGTTTCGAGCAACAGATGGGTGACGACGTACGGGTCCATGTTCGCGTTCGGACGACGGTCTTCGGCGTAACCCTTCTTGTCACGTGCCACCTGCCAGGGGATACGAATCGACGCGCCGCGGTTCGACACGCCGTAGCTGAACTGATTCCATGGCGCGGTCTCGTGCTTGCCGGTGAGACGGCTTTCGATGTCGTGGCCGTAGTTCTTCACGTGTTCCATCACGCGACCACCGATCGCCTTGCATGCGGCCTCGATGGCGTCGTATCCCGAGCGCATCGCTTTGGTCGAGAAGTTGGTGTGGGCACCCGCACCGTTCCAGTCACCCTTTTGTGGCTTGGCGTCAAACGACACCACCACATCGTGGTCTTCGGCAATGCGATGCAGCAACCACCGAGCGACGTACAACTGATCGCTCACGGCGAGTGCATCGAGCGGACCAACTTGGAACTCCCACTGACCGGGCATCACTTCTGCATTCGTGCCCGAGATGTTGAGGCCGGCGTCGAGACACGCCTGCGTGTGGGCCTCGATGATGTTGCGACCCATCACTCGACCGGCGCCGACGCCGCAGTAATACGGGCCCTGCGGACCAGGCTCTCCCTCAACTTCGGGGAAGCCGTATGGGCGGCCGTTGAGGCGCATGAAGGTGTATTCCTGCTCGATGCCGTAGATCATGCCGTGCGCCTTGTACTTGGCGGCAGCGGCAGCACATGCTGCACGCGTGTTGGTCGGGTGCGGTTGGTTCGTCGCCGCGAGGTACACCTCGCACATCACGAGGATGTTGCGACCACCACGAATTGGATCCTTGCACCAGAACACTGGCTTCAACATGCAGTCGGACGATTCGCCCGTCGCTTGTTCGGTGGATGAGCCGTCGAAACCCCAGATGGGGGGAGTCTTCACGGAGTTCTCAATGATCTTGGTCTTCGAGCGGAGCATCGGCGTTGGCTTGGCTCCGTCGATCCAGATGTATTCGGCCTGGTATGGCATGACGTGTTCCTTTCGTCTAGCGGGACGTATCAGTTTCGTTCATCTACATGTCAAGCGCATCATCCGTTTGTAAACGGCGTGTGAAGATGTCGCGGGCGTCGGTGCCGACGACGGCGTTCGTCTCCGGGGCCGTGCTCAGTAGCCTTGCCTCGTGGCGCCGCGACAGCCAGCATCACTGCTGCGCGTCGGATTGGCCCAGGTAAACCCCCGGGTGGGCGATATTGCCGCCAATCTCGACACGGTTACTCGCTTCGTGACGCAAGCCGAAGAGGCCGGTTGTGACCTCGTCGCGTTTCCTGAATTGACGCTCTGTGGGTATCCACCCGAGGATCTCGTGTTGAAGGCCGGTTTTGTGGCCGACAACCGTGCCGCATTGGAAAAGGTCGCCGCCCGCTCGGGGCGCTGTGCGGTGGTCGTTGGGTTCGTCGACGTTGCCGACGATGAGCCTGTCGCACGCACAAGCGCCCGTCCGCCACGGCTCTTCAATGCAGCTGCTCTCTGTATGAACGGTGCAGTTGTCGGCGTGTATCACAAGCAGCTGCTGCCGAACTATTCGGTGTTCGACGAGATGCGTTACTTTGCGCCGGGTCACGACGACAACACGCTCTATGACGTCTCGGGTGTCGCGGTTGCTCTCAGCATTTGCGAGGACGTGTGGGTGAGTGGTGGTCCGTTGGCGCGCCAGCGTGCGGCGGGGGCGCAGGTCGCAATCAACATCAATGGTTCGCCGTTCGATCGCCACAAAGGCGGTGTGCGCGAAGCCACGGTGCGTGACCGAGCCACCGAATCGAGGATGCCGGTCGTCTATGTCAACCAAGTGTGCGGGCAAGACGAACTGGTCTTTGACGGCGGTTCGTTCGTTGCCGACGCCAGTGGAAGGGTGATTGCACGCGCCGCACAGTTCGCAGAAGAGCTGTTGGTCGTCGATGTGCCGATTGGCGCGACTACGACGCCGGCATCGGCTGGCACCTCGGCGCGCATCGCCGAGCCACTCGATGAACTCGACCAAGTGCTTGCAGCCCTGGCGCTCGGCACTCGCGACTATGTGCGCAAGAACGGCTTCACCGATGTTGTGATCGGTTTGTCGGGTGGCATCGATTCGGCACTCGTTGCCGCAATTGCCGTCGATGCACTCGGTGCCGAACACGTGCATGGTGTGTCGATGCCATCGCGTTATTCCAGCGAAGGCTCACGCACCGATGCCGAGGCACTCGCGCGCAATCTCGGCATTGAGATGCTGACCGTGCCGATCGAGCCCGCATTCGCCGCCTACTTGGCGATGACACAGCAGGCATTTATTGGTCGACCATCCGATCTCACCGAAGAAAACCTGCAGAGCCGTGTGCGTGGCACCACGCTGATGGCACTCTCCAACAAGTTCGGCTGGATGGTGCTCACCACCGGCAACAAGAGCGAACTCGCCGTGGGGTACTTCACGTTGTACGGCGACTCGGTTGGCGGCTACGCCGTGATCAAAGACATCTTCAAGACTGATGTGTACGCACTTGCACAACGAGTGAACGAGCGAGCAGGTCGTCCCGTGATACCTGTCGCAACGCTCGTCAAGCCACCGTCAGCCGAGTTGCGACCCGACCAGCGCGACGATCAGAGCCTTCCACCGTACGACGTGCTCGATGCGGTGTTGGCGCTGTATGTCGAGCAAGATCGCACCGCGGCAGAGATCGTGGCCCTCGGTCATGATGCCGAACTCGTGCGTCGTATCGTGCGGCTCGTCGACAACAACGAATACAAACGGCGCCAACTCGCGCCAGGTGTGCGCGTAACGACCAAGGCGTTCGGCAAAGACCGCCGCCTGCCGATTACCAACGCCTATCGCGGCTGAACTCGATATCGCGCGATCGTTGCGGCGCTCAGCGCAGCACACACCATGGCTGCGATGCACGCGCCAACGACACCGGTGCGGTCATAAAGCCCCGTTGCAATCACCGTGAGCACACCACGACCGAATGTTCCGGCACCAATCACGAGGCCGAAACCCTTTCCTGGGGCACCGGCGAACAGGTTCGTCGCCACTGGAATCAGGCTCACCACGCCGTACTCAAAGCCAATGATGAACAGCGCAAGCGCTGCCAGCCCAACGATGAGTGATCCGTTGAATCCAGCCAGAATGCCCGCTGTCGGCAGCATCACGAGCGCGCCGAGCATCACACTGCGCTCTTTGCCGAGTCGGTCGGTCATTCGCGCGCTCGATACTGAGGCAAACAACTCGCCGGCACCGAGCCCGAATCCCACCGCAGCGATACCGGCGGCGTCGAAGCCGTAGTCGTCGGTGAGCCAAGCACCGAATGTGACGAAGAGACATTGGCTGGCACCCATCAGGCCGAACATCGAGAGTGGCACCAACCATGTCGAGCCGTTGCGCACGCCTGCAACTGCATGATCTGCCGCTCGCCGCGGTTCGTCGTTGTTGCGTAACCGCGAGTCGAGCCAAAGACCGCACGCGACCACGAACACGGCTCCGACGACGCACGCGACTCGCCACGAAGTTACGGCGGTAACGACACCGAGCAATGACACACCGGCCAGCAGACTGAGCGCCCACGAAGTTTCGGTGATGCCCACCACTCGACCACGCCGTTCGAACGGCACATGGTCGGTGATCCAGGCGCCCATTCCCAGGTCAAAGCACGACTTCAACAAGTTGAGGATGGTGAGCCCGAGAGCCAACACGACCAGATTCGGTGCGCCAGCCATCAACAGCGCACCGAGCGTGGTGCCCGACAGCCCGATCATCATCGAAGCACGACGCGACACCCTGTCGACGAAGTTTCCGATGAGCGGTGCGAGAAACCCCGTGAGCTCGGAGATGCTGATTACCCAACCGATGTCGGCAATCGATACGCCGAACCCACTGTTCTCGGCGGCGATGATTGCGATGAATGGTGGAGCAAACCGATAACAGGTGTTGGCTGCCAGTCGAGTGAGCGTGAAGGGGAGGAGATTGCCGCGCACCTCGGCCGCGTAGCCGTCATCAAGCAATCGGCGCGGCACAGCGCACGACGCTAGACGGAGTCGTTCACGGTGGCGCGCGTGTCTTGCACGAGCGCCACGAACCCGTGGGCACGCAACTCGCCTGCGTCATCGAGCGAGAAGTGACAACCCTCGAGGTTGTGCAGCCGTCGGTCGTGAACGGCCATCATGCGTCGAATCGTGCGGATCACACCGCTGTGACTGACGACGAGCGTCGGTATTCCATCGCGAGCAGCCTCGCGCAAGGCGAGCGTGGCGCGGGCAAACACGTCGGCCGGTGGCTCAAACCCCGGTGGTGTCTTGCGGTCGCGTAAGTAGTTGGGCCAACCAGCCTCGATCTGCGATTCGCGCAGGCCCTCCCACGGGCCAACGTCGGTTTCCACCAGTCGCTCGTCCACCGATACGTCGGTGATGCCGAGTTGAGCAGCGATAATTTCGGCGGTTTCGCGGGCACGACTCAAGGTGCTCGCGAGAACCCGCTGCACCGGATGGTTGGTGGTACGAAGATGTTCGCCGGCGGCAACCGCCTGCTGTCGACCGCCCGCAGTGAGCAGGGTGTCGGCGCGACCCTGCCATTTGCCCAACACGTTCCACTCCGATTCGCCGTGGCGCACCA
>CAYFNN010000025.1:12473-14985 GCA_964344465.1 uncultured Bifidobacterium sp.
GCATCGCTCGCAGTGCTCATATCGTGCCCGTCGCAGGGTAGTGGCTTGGGTAACCTGACCTCGTGGCGCGCGTACTTCTCTTTGCATCCGCTCGCGAAGCTGCCGGGCGTTCGCGTGACGCAATTGACGGATCCACCGTTGGTGAAGTGTTGACCTTGGCGACTCACCGTTTCGGCCCGTCGTTTGCCGCAGTGCTCGGTTCGTGCACGGTGTGGTTGAACGGCGAGCAGTGCACGCCCGAAGCCACCGTCACTGCGGAGGATGAAGTTGCGGTGCTGCCCCCGGTGTCCGGTGGCGCCGGTGACCTGGCTGCGATGTCACTTGATGAACTGCGCGCCAGTCGCGACTCGTTGCAGCGCGAAGAAGATGCCATCTCGTTCGTTCGTCGGCTCGCCCAGGGTCGCCTCGACATTGCTCGCGAAGAACAGCGGCGGCGAGCCGCCGATGAACCTGCACCGACCGATGTCACCGGTGGTATCGCGCGGGTGTTTGCCCAAGAACACGGTTCGGGTTCGACACGACCACCACGCGATGTGCAGCCGCCCGTTGATCATCCATTGCAGACTCAGCTTGAGGCGTTGTGCGTTGAGACGGGTTTCGCTGCGCTGCGCGAACTCGACGACGCTGAACTCGCAACCTGTTGCCAACGCGTGGAGGAGTTCGAGGGGCGCGTCTCATTGCAGCGCAAGCAGCTATTCGCCGAGATCGACGCCCTTTCCAAAGAACTCGTGCGTCGCTACCGAACGTCGACGGCCAACGTCGACGCGTTGCTCGACCAGCGCTGATCGTCGTAGCAGGCTGCTGACGATGCCGAGTCGCAAACGTCCTGATCTCGGTGCCTTCATTCGCCAGCAACGCGAGATTGCACAGCAGTCCATCCGCGACCTTGCTAAACGTGCAGGTGTGTCGAACCCGTATCTTTCGCAGATCGAACGTGGTCTACGTAAGCCGTCGGCAGACATCCTTCAACAAATCGCCCGCGCACTAGAAATCTCCGCCGAGTCGTTGTACGAACGAGCCGGCATGCTCGACCCGAAAGATTCGCAAGCGAATGCGGTGGTCGACGCCATCGCCAATGACGCCGCGCTCGATGCCGAACAAAAGGCGGCAATGCTGGCGATTTACCGCAGTTTCGTGGCAGGTGACACCGACTCGTAGAGACCCACCCCTGCGCCGATAGGTTCAGGTTCCCCATGGCCGTTCCCCCGCGCCAGCGAGTCGCCGTGCTCTCGCTGCATACCTCGCCGCTCGTGCAACCGGGCGTCGGTGATGGTGGCGGCATGAATGTGTACGTGCGCGAGCTGACGTCGTCGTTGGCGCGCCTCGGTGTTGAGTGCACCACGTACACCCGCGCCTGGCAGCGTGACCTTCCCGATGTCGTCGAGGTCGAACCGAACCATCGACTCGTGCATGTGCGGGCCGGCGACTTTGACCTACCAAAGGAAGATCTTCTGTCGGTGGTGCCTGACTTCACCGATACCGTCGCCCACCATCTGCGCAATCATGCGCCGGCCCAAGTGATTCATGCGAATTACTGGCTGTCGGGCCTATCGGGACATCTGCTGAAGCACGACCTCAATCTTCCGCTCGTCACCACCTTCCACACGTTGGCAAGAGTCAAAGAGATGCACGGCGACGCCGAGTCGCGCGAACGGGAGAGCATTGAATCGTCAATCATCGGCTGTAGCGATGCGGTGTTCGTCTCTTGCGAAGAAGAGCGCCAGCAATTCCGCGAGTTATACGGCGTTTCTCCAGGCACCGTTGATGTGATCACCCCCGGAGTCGATCGCGCATTCTTCTCGCCGGGCAGCCGAACCGGTGCACGCAGCGCCCTGGGTCTCGGCAATTACCCGGTGCTGCTCTTCGTTGGTCGTATTCAGCCGCTGAAGGGCGTGGATGTCGCAATCGAAACCTTGGCCCGACTGCATCAGAAAGATGCGGTACTGCTGGTGGTTGGCGGAGCCAGTGGTCACGATGGCGCCGCAGAACTCGCACGCGTACGAGCACTCGCCGAACAACTCGGCGTGTCGGCACGCGTGAAATTCATCGATCCACAACCGCACCACCTGCTCTCGACGTATTACCGTGCCGCCGACGTCGTGCTTGTTCCATCGCGTAGTGAAAGTTTCGGTCTGGTTGCACTCGAGGCTGCAGCCTGTGGAACACCGGTGGTTGCAACCGCGGTCGGCGGACTGCTGTCGCTCGTCGACGACGGAGTCAACGGATTCCTTGTGCCGGGTCGCGACATCGAATCGTTCGTGCGACACACGGCAGCGATACTTGCTGACCCTGCTCTCGCCGCTCGCATGGGTGGAGCCGCTGTCGCCAGAAGCTCTCGCTACTCGTGGCGCCAGGCAGCTCAGCGCATGCGTCGCGTCGTCACCGAGTTTGCCGCGCGCGACCTCGTGTCGTGCAGCTAATCGTTCGATGAGCGATCTTTTCGACGAGTCGCGACGCGCGACGCTCGAGCGTCGCATCGATGAGTGGCTCGCGACCGTGCATCACCAACATC
>CAYFNN010000026.1:0-14564 GCA_964344465.1 uncultured Bifidobacterium sp.
GCCGGCGAGATCGTATTGAAGTCGGTGACGATTACCGAGAGCTGAGCAGCGCACCGCGCAGAGCGTCGATCGACTCGAGCGTCACTCCGATGGCGCGCGTGTAGTTCTCAATCGAGCCGTGACTCGCGTTGATATCGGCGAGAATCACCCGCATGGCTTCGGGGTCGGCGGCAGCGAATCGCATCGGCATGTTTGCATACAACTCGGCCAACTCCGGCTGGTGCTCGCGCGCCCACACCACGAGTCGGGCCATCGCCTGCTCGGTGAGCCCGTAATCAGCGGCAATCACTGCATCGTCGACACCGAGTACGCCGAGTAACAGTGCAGAAAGGATGCCCGTGCGATCCTTGCCTGCCGCGCAATGGAAGACCGCAGGTAATACCGACTCGCCCGCCAGCAGGTTCATCGCATCGGCGAAGCGCTGAGCCGCTTCAACAAGCATCTCGCGGTATGCCCACACGAGAAACTCCACCGCATCGTCAGTCTCGAGTGTTGCCGTCTCACCCCAGGTTGCATCGATGATCGGCAGATGGTGGTACGTCACCGCGTGATCATGTACGGGAAACGTGCCGCGAGTGCGAACCTCCTTCTCGGTGCGCAGGTCAACGACGGTGCGCACCCCCAAGTCGACCACCGACCGGGCGTCTTCGGGTGTAAGGCGATACAGGCCGTCGGCGCGAAACAGCGTTCGCCATCGCGTCTGGCGGCCATCGGCCACGGGATATCCACCGAGATCGCGAAAGTTGTGCACCGCAAACAACGGAATCACGCGTCGATCATCATTGACGAATTTCGATACATCAACGGTCGTCATCGCGCCTCAGGGTAACGAGTCAATTGTCGGGCACCCCCAATATCGAACATTGGCGAGATGAACATGGGCTGAACTCTGCGGCTCCCACCACCAAGGGGTACGCTCGGCGGAGTGAGCAGCGCCGCAACCATGCGTATCGGCGTGGTTGGTTCTGGTCTGATGGCCGTGGGTATTGCCGAGGTGGTTGCTCGCAGTGGAATGCATGCAGTCATTCGCGCACGAAGCGACGAGTCTGCGACCGCCGCCCAAACGCAGCTGGCCAAAGGTCTGGCACGACAGGTGGAAAAGGGCAAGCTCGACGCCACCGAGCGCGACGCAATCATTGCCCGCGTATCAACCAGCACCGAACTGTCGGCACTCGCCGACTGCAGCATCGTGATTGAAACCGTCGTCGAAGACCTTGCCACCAAGCAGCAGCTCTTTCGCGAACTTGACGCCTGCGTGTCTTCAACGGCGATTCTTGCCACGAACACCAGCACGTTGCCCGTCGTTGAGATGGCCAAGGTCACGAATCGTCCCGACCAGGTGTGCGGCATTCACTTCTTCAATCCCGCTCAGGTGCTTCCACTTGTCGAAGTAGTTCGGCCAATTACGGCGAGCGATGCCACGATTGCGCGAGCAGCAGAATTCGTTCGGGCCATCGGCAAAGACGGTGTGCATGTGCTCGACCGTGCCGGGTTCATCGTGAATGCATTGCTCTTCCCGTATCTCAACAATGCAATTCGCATGCTCGAAGATGGCACCGCATCGATGGAAGACATCGATACCGCGATGAAAGGCGGTTGCAATTTCCCGATGGGACCATTCGCCCTACTCGATCTGGTGGGCCTAGATACCTCGTTGTCGATTCTTGAGACGCTTCATGCTTCATTCGGAGACCACAACTTTGCGCCGCGCCCGAAGTTGCGCGAACTCGTGGCTCAGGGCCGCCTGGGTCGCAAGACGAAAGCCGGCTTCTACGTCTACTAGAACCACACCGACATCTCGGTGGGGCGACCTGGCACTTCTGCGCGCGAACTCAGGGTGGGATCGTAAGCCGACGCCGCTTGCTGACTGCGCCTATGACTGGCCGCACATCGAGAGGTGGCCGCGCCACGACGACCTGATCGGCCGAGGTGCCGACCTTGACGCAGCAACGATTATCGACGGCTATCGGCACGGCCTGTTCGCCATGGAGTCATTCGATGGCGATGGCTCACTCTTCTGGTGGTCACCCGAACGGCGCTGCGTGATTCCGCTCGACGGTTTGCATGTCACCCGTTCGATGCGTCGCAGTGCCCGCAAGTATCACCTGCGTATCAACACCTGCTTCGAACGTGTCATGCGTGCATGTGCTGCCCGCGGCGATGACGACAATGTATGGATCACTGAGCGATTCATTCAGCAATACACCTCACTGCACGAACTCGGCTGGGCACACAGCATCGAAACATTCAACGACGACGGCGTACTCATCGGGGGTCTCTACGGCGTGCGAATCAAGCGCTTCTTCGCCGGCGAGTCAATGTTTCACCTCGAACGTGATGCGTCAAAGGTGGCGCTGATGGCATTGGTCGATGTGATGCGCTCTTCGGGCATGACACTGCTCGATGCCCAATGGCAAACCCCACACCTCGAAAGCCTCGGCGGAACCGAGATCCCGAGGGCGGAATACCTCGCACGACTGGCGTTGGCAACGCAATCGCACGCCTGAGAACTCCTTAGCCTTGACGGCATGACCGACTCGCGCGCCGAGCGCCGACGCGACGAGCCATGGCTGATGCGCACGTATTCAGGTCATTCATCGGCCGAGGCATCGAACGCGCTCTACCGCACCAATTTGGCGAAAGGCCAAACGGGTTTGTCGGTCGCTTTTGATTTGCCGACCCAAACCGGATACGACCCCGATCATGTGCTGGCACGGGGCGAAGTAGGCAAGGTGGGTGTGCCCGTGGCGCACCTTGGCCACATGCGCACGTTGATGCGCGAGATCCCGCCCGGCTCGATGAACACCTCGATGACCATCAACTCAACGGCAGCGTGGTTGCTGGCGCTTTATGTGGCCAACGCCCACGAGCAAGGTGTGGCGACCGACAATCTGCGCGGGACGGTACAGAACGATGTCTTGAAGGAGTATCTCTCGCGCGGCACGTTCATCTTCCCGCCGCTGGCATCACGACGCATCATCGTCGACATGATCGCCTGGTCGCAGGCGAATGCGCCGAAGTGGAACCCGATGAACGTCTGCTCATACCACTTGCAGGAAGTCGGCGCCACGCCCGTGCAAGAGGTGGCGTTCTCTTTGGCTAATGCCGTCGACGTACTCGACGCAGTACGCGACAGCGGACACGTACCCGATGACGCATTCGTGCAGGTATTTGCTTCGATGTCATTCTTTGTCAACTCGGGAATTCGCTTCATCGAAGAACTGTGCAAACTTCGTGCAATGACCGAACTCTGGGAAGAAATCGGTCGAACGCGCTACGGCATCACCGATGAACGCGCGCTGCGTTTTCGCTACGGCGTGCAGGTGAACTCTCTCGGTCTCACTGAAGCTCAGCCCGAGAACAACGTGCAACGTATCGTGCTCGAGATGCTGGGTGTCACGCTGTCGAAGCGTGCACGAGCGCGCAGCATTCAATTGCCGGCCTGGAACGAGGCTCTTGGCTTGCCGCGCCCCTGGGATCAACAGTGGTCGTTGCGTATGCAACAGGTGCTCGCCTACGAAACAGACCTGCTCGAGTACGGCGACATCTTCGACGGCTCGCACGTCGTCGAGAAACGCACCACGGAGATTCGCGACGCCGCCCGACGGGAGTTCGAGGAGATTCTGGCACTGGGTGGCGCGTATGCAGCGGTGGAAGAGATGAAGCGCCGACTAGTGGTCTCGATGGCCGAACGCACGCGACGCATCGAATCGGGTGATCAGACGGTGGTCGGTGTCAACGCCTACGTCGAATCAGCAGCCTCGCCACTGAGTGGCAGCGACAACATCCTTCGCGTAGATCCGACAGTCGAACAAGCGCACGTCGCCGATGTTGAACGGTGGCGTTCAAGCCGCGACTCGCGGGCAGTCGCTGACGCCCTCGTGGCGCTGCGTGAAGCAGCACAAGGCGACGGCAACATCATGGCTGCGTCGATCGTGCTGGCCAAGGCTGGCGGCACGACTGGCGAGTGGGCCGGGGCGCTGCGCGACGTCTTCGGCGAATACCGCGCACCGACTGGAGTCGGCGGGGCTCGAGCGCCACGCAGCAGCGGCCTGGCAGAAGTCGCACAGCGCTCTGCTGCTCTCGCGGGTGGTCCTCCGCGACTGTTGGTCGCCAAACCTGGCCTTGATGGTCACTCAAGTGGTGCCGAGCAAATCGCCATCGCTGCGCGCGACGCGGGCATGGAGGTGGTGTACGGGGGAATTCGCCTCACGCCACGTCAAATCGCCGAGTCGGCCCGCGACGAAGACCCCGATGTGATCGGCCTGTCGATTCTCTCTGGTTCACATCTTGCCCTCGTGCCCGAGGTGCTGCGCGAACTCACGTCGCTCTCGGTGCAGGTGCCGGTGGTGGTGGGTGGCATCATTCCAGACGACGATCGTGACGTGCTGATCGCCTCGGGCGTTGCCGCCGTGTACACACCGAAGGATTACGCAATCTCACGCATCATGCACGACATCGTGGCAATCGTCGAACGACACCGTACGGCCAGCAACTCAAACTAATTAACGCGCGGCGCACGTTGCCGCGCTACGGCAGCATCGTGGTGGACGGTGCAACTGGCACGAAGCCCGTCGCAGGTGGCATGACGAGTTCGTCGCCGGCTTCTACTCGGTCGGGGTTTGTGATGCCATTGAGGTCCATCAATGCCTGCATGTCGACCGCAAAGCTCTTGGCGATGGCGAACAACGTGTCGCCGCGTTGCACCACGTACGTAATCGGTGGCTGATACACCGTCGTTGTCGTCGTGGTCGTGGTCACTGCGACCGTCGTGGGCACGGCTTCGATACCTGTGTCGTTGCGTTGCGCAAAGAAGAATGCCAGGGCACCGCTCACCACGGTGATTGCCAAGAGCGACCACTGCAATCTTCCCCGCAAGAACATATGCGTCAAGGTTAGATGCGCTGACTGTTGATTCTTGCGAGCCGCACTCGGTTATAGCGCGCAACCACGATGCAAGGCACGTTGATGATCAGACCAAACACCATGTTGGCTGCCATCAGCCAACCGCGACTCCACAGGATGACGACGGGCAGCACGCCGAGCAGAGTCCAGTGCACACGCTCGGCGCGAAGTGACTCGGCCGCAAATCGCTGCAGTGCTCCGTCGACTCGTCGTGGCAGGCGACGCTTGCTGATGCCGCCAAACCACGTTCCCGCTTCGGGCAAGAGCTCCTTCCATCGGCGCACGAAGAGACGTCGTTCGTAGAAGTGGTCGCTTTCAAACCGACGAAGCGTGGTGAAGAATCCCGGTGTCGACAGCCGTCGCCAGTCACGACGAGCGAATGTGACACCCACGACCAAACCACACGCCACCCACACAGCGGCATCGATCAGAACGTGTCGAAGGCTCACCAGGCACCGCAGTTCAGCGGCGGGCATCCATGAACATGCCGCGCAACGCCTGGTAGTTCTCGATGCAGTGGCCGGCGCCGAGCACGACGGCTTCGAGCGGCTGTGGTGAGAGCTGCACGGGCACCTTGGTTTCGTATTGCAGACGCTCGGGCAAGCCTCGCAGCAGTGCGCCACCACCCACGAGATAGATACCGCGAGTCAACAGGTCTTGCGCAAGCTCGGGTGGCGTCACCGCGAGACACTCCTTCACCGAGTCGATCATTCGAGTGACGACGTCGTCGAGCGCTTCGCGAATTTCTGCGGCGGTGAGCACGACGGTCTTGGGCAAGCCGGTGACGAGGTCACGACCACGCACTTCTGCGTCGCGGTCGTTTGTCATCGGCATCGCACTGCCGATTTGCATCTTGATTTCTTCCGCCGTGCGCTCGCCGATGGCGAGACCGTGCTCTTTGCGCACCCAACCCTGAATTGCCTCGTCCATGGTGAAACCACCGACGCGTTCAGCGCGCAAGGTAACGATGCCACCGAGGCTGATGACCGCAGTTTCGGTGGTGCCACCGCCGATATCGACCACCATGTTGCCGACTGCATCTTCGATCGGGAGATCCGCACCGATTGCAGCAGCCATTGGCTGTTCAAGCAGTTGGGCATCGGCGGCCCCAGCGCGGCGCGTGGCTTCGGTTACCGCACGACGTTCAACCTCGGTAATCGCCGACGGCACACAGATGAGCACCTTTGGGCGGGCGAACCGCGAAACGCCGGCTCGTTTCAATAACAGTCGGATCATTTGCTCGGTGGTTTCAAAGTCGGTAATTGCTCCGCCGCGCAGCGGGCGAACCGCCACGATGAAACTCGGCGTGCGACCGATCATGTCCCAGGCCTCGTGACCCGTCGCGAGCACTTCGTTGGTACGACGATTCTTGGCGATTACGGTCGGCTCGTTCATGATGATGCCCTCGCCCTGCTTGTAGACGAGCGTGTTCGCCGTGCCGAGGTCGATTGCCAGGTCACGTGCCATGACTACGCCTCACCACGGCGATCGCGGGCGATTCGAATCTGTTCACGAAGATGCTCTCGAGAATCGTCGGACAACGCTGCGAGATGGCGGCGAAACTGCACAGCACCATCGACAGGCTTTGCTCGTCGGTCGTCGGTGGCCACCAGGTATGCAAGCAAACCCGCTGCCACCAATGAAATCGCGGCGAACACGAGACTGGCGAGTGAGGTCGCAGCAACCATCAGTGCACTACCTCGCTGCGTGGCGTCTGCACATCGCGCGCTGCGACGAGCGTCGAAGCGTTGGTGCCCCAGTCTTCGCCGCTACTCCAGCGTTCCTTCTTCCAGATTGGCACGCTCTGTTTCAATGCATCGATGCAGAATCGCGCCGCATCGAACGCCGCAGGGCGATGCGGTGCAGAAACGACCACCACTACCGACGATTCAGTCAGCGCCAGTTCGCCCGTGCGATGCACCAGTGCGACGCGCCCGACTGCAGGAAACCGGCGACGTGCCTCTGCGACGATGTCACGCATTGCACGCTCGGCCGGCTCACGATACGCCTCGTACGTCAGTGAAGTCACGTCGGTGCGACCTTCGGCGTGATCACGTACGGTGCCAGAGAACAACACCACTGCGCCACAAGATGAGTCGAGGGCCCACTGGTATAGGCCGCCGATATCGAGGGGCGTATCGCAGAGCTCGATGCGATCGGCATTCATCTGCAAATCAGCGTACTTGCGCACCGCCCTAGCCTTTGGCGCGTGCCTCCCGACGACGCTGGTGAGCCAGAGCATCCGTTCACGAATCCGCTATTTGCGAACCTGGCACGAGCCATGGCATCGCAAGGACCACTGCAGTGGGACGTAGCGCGACAAACCGCCCTGATGACAGCCACGCAGGGCACCGTCGAACACAACGTTGATCCGCCACGACGAGTGCGCACCGAAGAACTCGCGCGCGTCGCAGAGATGCACGTGCGAGAAATCACCGGGCTCGCCGTTGCAGCCACCACCGTCGAGGTGATGAACCGTGCCACGTGGGTGCAGCACACGCTCACAACCTGGAAGAGTTTCTTCGACGCTCTCGCCCAGGCTCTTGCCCAGCCGGTTGCGCCAGCGGAGCAAGGTGACGAAGATGCCGCGATTGCGATGCTTTCGAATATGGGCCGGCTTATCGCGCCGTCGATGCTTGGAATGTCGGTTGGCACGCTCGTCGGCAAGCTGGCGACGACCACGTTCGGCCAGTACGACCTGCCGTTGCCACGTGAACCGCACGGGCGTTTGGTGCTCGTGGTATCAAACATCGACCACTTCGCCGACGAATGGTCGATTGCTCGTGACGACATGGTGATGTGGGCGCTGGTGCACGAGATGGTGAACCATGCAGTATTTGGTGTCGAGTCGGTGCGCACCAGACTGCGCTCACTGGTCGAACAATTTGCAGGTGGTTTTCGCGCCGACTCGAGTTCGATTGCCGAAGGGCTCACACGAATCGACGTCTCGTCAGGTGACCCGATGAGAATCCTCGACTCGCTCTTGTCTGACCCCACCGTGCTATTGGGGGCAGCACGTTCTGCGCAACAAGAACGGCTGGCTCCGATTCTCGACGCAGCAACTGCCGCCATTGTGGGATTGGTGGATCATCATGTGGATGCGGTGACGGCGCGGCTTCTGGGCGGCTCGACTCGAATCGCCGAAGCCGTGCGTCGCCGTCGCGTGGCGCAGTCGGCAGACCGCGTATTCGTGGAACGTCTGCTGGGTCTCGACCTCACTATCGAGCGCGTCGCACTTGGCAAGAAGTTCATTGACGGCGTCGTTGAGCGCGTCGGCGAGGGCGGTGTTCAGCGACTGCTGGGGTCAGCCGAGAGCTTGCCAACACCCGCCGAACTCGCTGCACCCGGGCTGTGGCTGGCCCGACTCGAAACGCTCTAGCTCAACTTGCGTTGCAGTTAGGCAAGCTTCTCGAACTTGTAACCCAGACCTCGAATCGTGAGGATGCACACCGGATTCCCCGGGTCGGCTTCGATTTTTGAGCGCAAGCGCTTGATGTGCACGTCCAAGGTCTTGGTGTCGCCGTAGTAGTCACTGCCCCAAACCCGATCAATCAGCGTGTCGCGAGTCATGACACGACCTGAGTTCGCCATCAGCACATAGAGCAACTCGAATTCTTTCAGCGGCAACTTGGCCACCTGACCACGAACCACCACCACGTGTTGGTCGGGGTCAATCGAAATCTCACCAACCGTCACCGATGAGTCAGTACCAGTTGGCGCATCACTAGATGCGTGACTTCGACGCAAGGCGGCTCGCACTCGCGCGACGAGCTCGCGAATGCGGTAGGGCTTGACGATGTAGTCATCGGCTCCAACCTCAAGACCGACCACCGTGTCAATCTCGGTGCCTTTGGCCGACACCATGATGATCGGCACCTGACTCTTCTTGCGAATTTCACGACAGACATCGGTACCCGACACTTTCGGCAACATCACGTCGAGCAACACGATGTCGGGATTCACTTTGTCGAAGTTCAGCAGCGCCTCGGCACCATCTCGTGCCACTTCAACGCCGAAACCCTCGCGCTGCAACCCGACGACGAGTGCGTCGATGAACGCCTCCTCGTCTTCAATCACCATCACGATTTGTTGCTGACTGGTAGCGCTCATCGGGTGAGACTCTTTTCGGCTGCAGGTGCATCGCTGTCAGACACTGGCTCGTTAACACGCGGCAACATCATGGTGAATGTCGAGCCTCGACCCTCTTCGGAGGCCACCGACACCGTGCCCCCGTGGTTCGACACCACATGGCGCACGATCGACAAGCCGAGCCCCGAACCGCCCGTAGCGCGACTGCGTGCGCGATCCACTCGATAAAACCGCTCAAAGATTCGTTGGTGGTCTTTCATGGCTATACCGATGCCCTGATCGATTACCGAGATGCTGACGGTCTCTGCAGTCGCTTGCACATCAATCGTCACCGATTTGCCGTCGCCGCTGTACTTGATGGCATTCGAGACGAGGTTGCCCAGCGCCGATACCAGCTGCGAGCGATCTCCCATCACATGCACCCCATGCAACCGCTTGGCCTCAATGGCCACGCCGGCACGAGTGGCCTCGTGTTGCATTCGCGCCACGGTTTCATTGACTACGTCGACGATTGCGACGGCTTCCCAATCGTCTGCAGCCCCGAACTCGATTCGTGAAAGATCCAGCAGGTCATCAACGATGCGCGACAATCGATACGACTCGTCCACGATGCGCGCGGTGAGTCGCTGAATCACTTGCGGATCAACTTCCCCGATCATCGTGTCGGCGAGTGCAGCAATACCGCCGATTGGTGTCTTCAACTCATGGCTGAGGTTGGCAACAAAGTCGGTGCGCACACTGTCGACACGCGCCTGCTCGGTGACGTCTTCAACGGTGGCAAGTATTCGCCCCGAACTCAGTCGTTGAGCGCGAATGTCAAAGGCGCGCGAGGGGGAACCAGCGGTCTCGAATCGACGATGCTGGTCGCCACCGCTTGCGGCATCACGCACGAGTTTCTCGACTGCCTCATCCACAAGTACGTCGATGTGGCGTACACCAGTGATGCCACGGGCCGCGGCGTTCTTGAAGGCGATGGTGGCATCGAGGTTGGCAATCACGACACCGCTGGGCAGGGCATCGAGCGCTGCGACGAACACATCATCCAACGTCGCCGACTCGTTGCTCGGTATCAATGACACCGAATCTTCAACCGACGCAGACGATGTGCGGGTGTGGGTGCGACGCCGGGCAACCGACACGCCGAGTGCGGCACCGACGAGAAAAGTGGCGATCGCGAGAAGCAGACTCACCGTGCCACCGTCCTGTCGTCGCTAGTTCCGCGGTAGCGGGAACTCCCCAGTGGCGTCTCGTTGACGTTGGCGCTCGATTGCCCGCAATTCGGGCTTCCATCCGGTGAGTGCAAATCGCACGCGCTCGCCGACGTTCACGGCGTGGTCGCCAATGCGCTCGTAGAACCGCGCAACGATTGCGAGCTGCACGGCGAGTTGTAGATCCATCTTCTCGCGAGCGTGAGTCTCAAAAATCGCCTGGACGAATTGTCGGTGCAATGCATCGAGGAATGAATCCATGTCTTCGATTGCAGCGGCAGTGGCCGCATCGTTTTCCGCAAATGAATTGATTGCCGCCTGATACAACTGCTCGGCCTGTTCACTCATCTTGGAAATCAAGCCGCGCAAGACGGGGTCTATTTCTTTGCCATAGATACGACGAGCTGCCTTGCAGATATTGACTGCAAGATCGGCTGAGCGCTCGAGGTCGCTCGTGATCTTGAGGATTGACACCAACTGGCGCAACTCGCCCGCCACCGGGGCCTGCAGTGCGAGAATCTCGAACGTGCGGCTCTCCACTTCATGGGCGCGGGCGTCAATCTCGTCGTCGGACTGCACGAGATAGTCCGCACCCTCAAGGTCACCGGCCAGCAACACCTTTGTGGCACGCGGCACTGCTTCGATGACCGAAGCACCAAGGCGCACAACGAGCGAGCGCAGGTCTTCGAGTTCCGAGTGGTACGACTTTCGGGTTTCTTCCATGCCGTCTACGGTAGGCACGCTACGACACCCCCGCGCGGCTGCGGCGACGGTTGGGTGAACTCACGGTCACCTCTTGCTGAATACTGAGTGAACAAGGCGTCAACGCGATTGGGTGGCCACGACCCACTCGTGCAACTGCCGTTGCGCGTCGGCGGCAGTGTGGTGTTTGCCGATGAGATCCCAAGAGTTGTCGGCCTGCAGACGAAAGTGCACGTTGGCGTCGTCAAAGAGGAAGCTCAGCACCGTGTCGAGCCACGCTCGATGCTTGGGATGGGTGAGACGCACCAACGTTTCGACCCGACCTGCCAGATTGCGAATCATCAGGTCTGCCGAGCCAATGAGGTGCAGCGGTTCCCGACCGTCAAGACCATGGTCGAATCGGTAGATACGAGAGTGCTCGAGATACCGACCCAGCACCGAGCGCACGGTGATGTTTTCCGACAAACCCGGCACCCCGGCCCGCAGACAACAGATACCGCGTACGACCATGTCAATTTTGGTTCCGGCAGCGCTCGCGGCATACAACGCATCAATCACCTGCGGATCTTGAATTGCGTTCAGCTTGAAGGTGATGCGACCTGCGGTACCGAATGACGCCTCGTGCTCGATCAAACGGATGATTTCCTTCTTCAATTGGTGCGGCGCCACGATGAGTTGCTGGTAGTCCGGCTCGCGACCGTACCCCGTGAGGTAGTTGAACAGCTGCGTTGCGTCGCGACCAACGGCTTCTTCGCAGGTGAAGAACCCGATGTCTTCGTAGATTCGGGCGGTGACCGAGTTGTAATTACCCGTGGCGATGTGCACGTAACGACGAATCTGTCCGGCTTCCTCGCGCACCACGAGGATGCACTTCGCGTGCGTCTTGAGACCCACCAGACCGTAGTTCACATGCACGCCAGCGAGCTCGAGTTCGCGTCCCCACGACACGTTGCGAGCCTCGTCGAACCGAGCCTTCAACTCGAGCACGACTGCCACCTGCTTGCCCGACTCGGCCGCACGAATCAGGTGCCGAGCGATTGCGCTGTCGCCCGAGGTGCGATAGAGCGTCATCTTGATTGAAAGAACCTTGGGATCCTTTGCTGCCTGTTCGACAAAGGTCTCGGTCGATGAACTGAACGACTCATAGGGATGATGCACGAGCAATTGTCGAGACTTGATGACGTCGAACATCGAGCGCCCCGCATCTTGCGCCGCGGCGAGTCGCCCCGCGGTAACCGGAGCCCACGGACGGAACCGCAGGGCGGGTAAGTCGAGGTTCGCGAGCTGCTGCAAGGCCGACAGCTCGACGAACGAACCACTCATAATCACATCGGCTCGCTCCAGTTCGAGTTCTTCGCACATCTTGTCGAGAACCGCAGTCGGGATGTTCGACTCAACCTCCAGTCGCACGGCACGACCGAAGCGTCGACGGCGGAGTTCCATCTCGACCGCAGCCAATAGGTCTTCGGCATCTTCGTCGTCGAGCGACAAATCGGCATTGCGAGTGACGCGAAACCGCGAGACTGTCACGATTTCCATGCCCGGAAACAGGCGATCCAGGTGGGCTTCGATGAGATCATCGAGCAGGATGAAATCCTTCGAGTCGGGCACGGCGATGAATCGCGGGAAATTGCGGGGCACCTTCACACGCGCGAATCGCTCGTCGAGCGTCTCTGGGTCACGGGCGATGACCGCGAGATTCAGCGCCAGATTTGAGATGTACGGAAACGGATGCGACGGGTCAACGGCGAGGGGCGTGAGGATCGGGAAAATGCGATTCTCGAAATCGGCCGACAGCGCTTCCTTCGCCCGCTTGCCGAGTCGCTGCCAGCGCACGATGTGCACGCCGTGCTTGGCCAACGCGGGGAACAATTGCTTTGCGAGTAATTTCTCCTGCTCATCAGTGAAGTGCTGCACCCACGCGGATATCTCGTCGCGTTGTCGCGCAGGCGTGCGACCGTCGGGGCTGGTATCAGTTACTTCGGCCGCAATTTGGTCGTGCAATGCCGCAACTCGCACCTGGTAAAACTCGTCGAGGTTTGATGCGCTGATCGCCAGAAACCGGAACCGCTCGAGTAACGGCACGTCGTCGCTGAGCGCCAACGAGAACACTCGCTGATTGAAGTCGAGCCAGCTCAGTTCGCGATTGATGAAACGAGAGTCGATGTCGTCAACGTACCGACCAACGGCTGCGCTGGGGCGTCGAGTCGGGCGGGTTCGCTCTGATGTCACGCAGGTTTCACCCGGCGTTCAGGCAGTTGGCTGGCGCTCAACCTCTTCGGGAGACCACTCGAGGCTGATGCCTTCGTTCTCGGCATCCACTTTGATGCGCTCACGGTTGCGGCGGCACTGACTGTCTTTGAGTGACACGTACATGAGTCGCATGTAGGCGCGGCGCGCGAACTCTTCGATCAACTCAGGCTCGCCGTAGGTGCCGACGATTTCCCAATGTGGGTACACGGGGCCGGTGTAGGTAATGCGAATGTGGGCGCGCGGTGCGGCTTTGGGGGTGTTGAGGTCGGACATCAGGCTCCTCTTCGGACTTCAAAGGCTATCGTCGGTTCGAATGAGCGAACTCGTGGCGGCGCTGGATATCGGCACGAACAGTTTCCATCTCGTCGTCGCCAAGCCCGTGCCTGGGGGTTTCGAGGTCGTGACCCGCGAGAAGGAAGTCGTGCGTTTGGGTCACGGCGGCGGCGACATGAAGCACCTCACCGACGACGCAATCGATCGCGGCACCGCGTGTCTCGTGCGGCTTGCTGAAATCGCCAAATCGCACGACGCGGAATTGAGGGCCGTGGCGACGAGCGCAGTGCGTGAGGCCAAAAATCGCTCAGATTTCGTCAAGCGTGCCCGCAAGGAAGCCGGCATCGACATCGAAGTCGTTTCGGGCGTCGAAGAGGCCCGACTCATTCACCTTGGGGTGCTGAATGCCATCGGAATTCACGACCAGCCGATGTTCGTCTGTGACATTGGCGGCGGTTCGACCGAAGTCGTCGTGGGTCTCGACGACGAGGTGCTCTTTGCCCGCAGTTTCAAACTTGGTGCGGTGCGCTTGACCGATCGTTTCTTTGCCGCCACCACATTGCACCCAAGCGCAGTACCGAGTTGTCGTGCCTTCATTCGTTCGACGCTTGCCGTCGTTGCACCGGAAGTGAAGGAGCTCGGCTTCGAGGTTGTCGCTGCATCTTCGGGCACGGCCGAAACCGTCGCCCGTCTCATCCTGCGCGAGCGCGGCGAACCTGAGCCGCGTTCGATGAATCGATTCGAATTCACCGGTGACGAAGTACGAGCCGTTGCTCAGTCGTTGCAGTCGGCAGCAACGGTGCCAGATCGCATCAAGAAGTTTGGTCTCGAAGCAAACCGCGGCGACATCATTCTCGCTGGTGCACTGATCCTCGAAGGTCTTGTCGAAACATTTGACATCAAGTCGATCATGTTCAGTGACTATGCACTGCGCGAGGGTCTGTTGCTCGACACCTTGCAACGCGAGGGACTGCTCGAACGCAATGATGAATACGACGCTGCGCGGCACAGCGTGCAACAGCTCGCTGATCGTTGCGATGACCGACCCGAACACTCGGTGCATGTGGCCAAACTCGCCCGACAACTCTTCGACGAACTACAAGAGCCACTCGGGTTCGAGCCTGAGTGGCGGCG
>CAYFNN010000027.1:0-14248 GCA_964344465.1 uncultured Bifidobacterium sp.
CGACACGCAGCCACAAGGCCGTCAAAAAGTCCCTGCTGCTCGCGCTCATTCGCCGCGTCATCTTCGGGGTGCCACTGCACACCAACAACCCAGGCACACGATTCGTGTTCGACGGCCTCGATTACTCGGTCGGGGGCCTGCCCGACGACACGAAGTCCGGCCGCCACCACTTTCAACGCCTGATGATGGAATGAATGCGAACGCGTGGGCGACTCGGTCAGCATTGCCCGCGCCACTCGTGACTGAGCATCGAGTGCAATCGGATGATAGGTGTTCCAGTGACTCTCGCGGTCTTCGAGCACGTCACCGAGGTCTTGATGCAGCGAGCCCCCAAGTGCCACGTTGAGCACCTGCAGCCCTCTACAGATTGCAAGCATCGGCTTGTTCTGTCGTACGGCTTCACGAACTACTGCAAACTCGAATTCGTCGTGCTCGGGCACGATGCCGTACACCATGTCACTTCGTTGTGATTCGCCATAACGCTTCGGGTCGATGTCACCACCGCCCTGAATCAAGATGCCGTCGCTCGCCGCTACGAGGTCCGAGACATGTTCAACATGGTTGCCGAGCGGTGCAACCGTCGTTACCACCCCGCCGGCACGTGCTACGGCTTGGGCGTAGAGGAGTCCGTTCGAATAGCTATCGCCCCGCACGCCGGTCGCGCCCGAGGTGAGCTTGCCGGGCAGCAGAATTCGCGGTGTCAACGCCCCGTCACTTCGCTGATCTCGTAGCCCTCTTTCTTTGCCGCATCGATGATGCTGGCGACATGTTCACGGCCACGAACTTCGAGCACAACCTGCACACCGGTTTCGCGTACGTGCAGGTCTACCCCTTCCCGCACGTGCTCGACTTCAATGAGATTCGCGCCCTCGTGGGCAAACAAGGTGAGCAGTTTCGCAAGACCACCTGGGCGGTCGCTGATTCGTGCAAACACGATGAGCCGGCGACCGCGGTTGGTCTCGTGTCGTCGCACGAGTCCGGTGAGTAGCCCGAGGTCGGAGTTTCCGCCAGAGAGCACGACACACGTTGCCCCGTGTTCGGCAGGCTTCACGCGTTCGGTCAAGAGGGCCGAGACTCCGACTGCACCACCACCCTCGACGAAGAACTTGGCACGCTCTAGCAACAACATCATCGCGTCAGCCACGCTGTCTTCATCGACGTCGACAATGTCATCAACCCAGCGTTCGATGAGTGGCGCCGTCACGTCGCCAGGTACCTTCACCGCGATGCCATCTGCAAGGGTCGGTACGGGTCCGCTCGGTGCCTTGCCGTACACATACGGTGCGCATGACGAGATTTGCACGCCAATTACTCGCACGTTCGGTCGTGACTGCTTTACGGTGAGTGCGACACCACTCAGCAATCCGCCGCCACCGAGCGGAACGATCACCTGTGCAAGATCGGGAATGTCGTCAATGAGCTCGATTCCGAGAGTGCCTTGACCGGTGACGACGACGGGGTCGTCGTACGGGTGGCAGAAGATCATCCCAGATTCAGCGGCACGATTCTTGGCATAGGTAACGGCAACATCGAGTGACTCGCCGCCTTCGTGCACGACTGCGCCGTAGCCACGACATGCTGCCATCTTTGCGAGTGAAGCACCATTGGGAACATAGATCTCGCACGGCACGCCGAAGTGTCGCGCAGCGAATGCCAGGGCCTGTGCGTGGTTGCCTGCACTGCCGGCGACCACACCCTTACGCGCTTCAACGCCAAGTGAGGCCAGTTTGTTCAGGGCTCCACGAATCTTGAACGAACCCGTGCGCTGCAGATTCTCTGCCTTGAGCACCACTTGTCCGCCGCATCGATCGCTGAGATATGCCGAAGGGGCAACCGGCGTGTGCGTGACGATGCGACGATCTCGTTCGGAGACCGCGCGCACATCATCCACCGCAATTCCGATTGGAGCACCGAGACCACTCATGCGGCAACGCTCATGCAACAACTACGGTATCGCTGTGCGTGCGCTGGTGGTTGGCAACCGTGGAGACGCCGACCCGGGCCTCGTCGGCGCACGCCTACACGAACTCGGCTTTGCCTTCGAGCGCAATGAACGTGAGTATCCCCGTGAATGGAAGTCGCTGGCCAATATCGACCTCGTTGTGCTGTTGGGTTCTGAGTGGTCGGTGTATTGGGAACAGAACGCAAAAGAAGTTGCTGCCGAAGTCGATTTGCTACGTACCGCCACCCGACGCGGGGTTCCGGTTCTGGCAATTTGTTTTGGCGCACAACTTGCGGCGCACGCATTCGGCGGAACCGTGTCGCGTTCAACTACTCCAGAAGTCGGCTGGCACAAGGTGTCGAGCACGGCACACCCCGAACTTCTGGCGGGGGAATGGTTGCAATGGCATTACGACGTATTCACCGTGCCGCAAGGCTTCGTGACCATTGCAACCAGCGACGTCGGGGCGCAAGCCTTCTCTGGTCGCCGGCTTCTCGCGACGCAGTTTCACCCCGAAGCCACGACCGAGATCATCACCCGGTGGAGCACGGGGACGGGCTCAGCAGAGCTACAACGGCTTGGCATCGACCCCAAGCACCTTTGTGAAATGAGTGCCGACCGCGTTGCCGAGCGGGCACCCGCCACAGCGCGCCTCGTCGACTGGTTTCTCGCCCAAGTCGCTTCGTAGTAGTTTTTCCCCGATGTCTGCGGGCGTATCAGACTTTCTGCGGTCGTACCTGACCATCACCTGGTTCGGTCTGGCCGCCGTGCTGCTCGCCGGTCTGCTGTTGTGGGTGTCATCAGTGGTGCGACCCTCGCGCCCAGGCCACGAAAAACTGCTCACCTATGAAAGTGGTGTTGACCCAGTCGGCGAAGGTTGGTCGCAAAGCCAGGTTCGCTACTACATCTTCGCCCTGCTTTTCGTCGTGTTCGACGTTGAGGCTGTCTTCATCTTTCCGTGGGCAACACAACTCGAGCGTTACGGCACCTTTGGTCTGGTGGAAATGGGCGTCTTTGTCTTCGTCTTGCTCTTGGGACTGGTGTACGCGTGGCGCAAGGGAGTATTGCGGTGGGTCTAGTGGAGCGCGGTCGCATGCCGCGACCCTTATCGGCGCTGTTCAACCTTGGTCGGTCGTACAGCCTGTGGGTGTACCAATGGGGTCTCGCGTGTTGCGCAATCGAGATGGGTGCTGCATTCGGCTCACCGCGTTACGACGTGATGCGACTCGGGGTGATTCCGCTCCCGGCGAGCCCTCGACAAGCCGACCTCGTTGTCATCTCGGGCACTGTCACCGACAAGATGGCTCCCGCGGTGAAGCGTCTGTACGAACAAATGCCAGAGCCGAAGTACGTCATCAGCATGGGCAGTTGCGCGAATTGTGGTGGCCCATATTGGGACTCTTACTCCGTTACCAAGGGAGTCGACCAGATCATTCCGGTTGATGTGTACGTGCCGGGATGCCCGCCACGCCCCGAGGCATTGCTTGAAGGCATCGTGCTCTTGCAGGAGCGCATCAAGAACGAAGACATGGGAGCGCGCTGGCGCGGTGAAGGCACCCGTTCGCTCGATGCGAGCGCGGCCGCCGAACGAAAGGGCAAGCCGGTTGTCGTCGGCAACTGAGTACACACCATGACCGGCGCATCAAGCACTCAATCGCACATCGTGTCCGTTGATGAAGTGAAAGCGGCACTCGGCGATCGGCTCGTCGACTCGTTCCACAAAGACGACCTTTGGCTGCGCGTGCGCACCGAAACATGGAAGTCATCGATGCGCACCCTGCGCGACACGCTCGGCTTCCACTATTTCAACTTCCTCTCGGCCATTGACTGGCTGCCGTCACCGTATGGTCGCGGTGAAGACGACCCAACCGAGCCGGCACCCGTGCGCGATACGACCATTCGGCCTGGGTATGCCGGTGGCGACACGCGTATGCAGGTGTTTGCCCGCGTTGGCAATCCGGTTACGCACGTCAGTGTCACGATCAAAGCCGATGTGCCCGACGCTCAACCAACAATTGAATCGATTCACGATGTGTATGCCGGTGCAAATTGGCATGAGCGCGAGGCCCATGAAATGTTCGGCATCAACTTTGCAGGTCATCCCGATCTGCGCAATATGTATTTGCCGAGCGACTTTGAGGGTCACCCGTTGCGCAAGGACTATCCGCTGCTCGCGCGCATGATCAAGCCTTGGCCGGGCATCGTTGATGTGGAGCCATTGCCCGGCGGCAGTGAAGGCGGTGACGAAGAGTGAGTATCACCGACCGCATGCTCGGAGATCGACAACGCTTGGCGTACATCGCATCGCAGGCCGCCGACTCGCGCCTGAATGTGGAACTCGAAACCGAGGGCATGACGCTCAACATCGGCCCGCAGCACCCTGCCACTCACGGAACGCTGCGCATCATTGCACGACTCGACGGCGAACAGGTCGTGTGGGCAGAGCCATCCTGCGGTTACATGCACCGCGGCTACGAAAAGCTCGCCGAGGTGCGCACGTATCCACAGGTGACCACGCTCGTCAATCGCAT
Source organism: uncultured Bifidobacterium sp. (assembly GCA_964344465.1). GTDB lineage: Bacteria > Actinomycetota > Acidimicrobiia > Acidimicrobiales > Ilumatobacteraceae > F1-60-MAGs027. The sequence continues at coordinate 4,474 of CAYFNN010000027.1, forward strand.
CGACTGGTTGGGCAGCTTCGCGAACGAAGTGCCGTTCATTCTCGCCGCAGAAAAGCTGATGGAAGTCGAAGCTCCGCCGCGCGCCCAACATATTCGTACGATTCTCTTTGAGTTATCGCGTATCGCGAACGTATCGCTGTTTCTTGGTGACCTTGGTGTGCAGATGGGTGCCATCACGCCCGTATTCTTTGCGTTCCGCGACCGCGAGTACGTGTTGAACCTCATCGAAGGTGCCACCGGCGGTCGCTTTCACCCCAACTTTGACCGCATCGGTGGCCTCAAGGACGACTTGCCAAAGGGTTGGATCGCAGAAACCAAAGCGGTGATGAAGAAGCTGCGCACCTTCTGCGACCAGATTGAAGACTTGCTCTTCGGCAACGAAATCTTCCAATCACGCACGAGGGGCATCGGGGTGATTCCGCGCGATGTCGCGCTGCAATTCGGCTTGTCCGGCGCCAATCTGCGCGCCAGCGGCGTTGATTGGGATCTTCGTCGTGACCACCCATTGCCAATGGCGTGGAACAAGGCCGATTGGAAGGTCTGGACGCATCCCGATGGCGACAGCTTCGCTCGTTGCTGGGTGCGCCTGCAAGAAACGCGCGAGGCAACCAAGATCGTCGACCAGCTACTCGACACGATTCCCAGTGGGCCGATCATGGCCAAGGTGCCCAAGATCATCAAGGTGCCAGAGGGCGAGGCTTGGGTTTCGACGGAGAACCCGCTCGGCGAGATGGGCTACTACGTCGTGTCGCGAGGCGAACTTGGGCCGTTCCGCGTGAAGATTCGCTCGGCGTCGTTCAACAACATCTCGATTACGCCGTGGGTCTTGCGCGGGGTGTACGTGCCCGACATCGTCACGATTCTCGCCTCGCTCTATTTCATCCTCGGAGACATCGACCGATGACCCTTGCAGCACAACTTTCGGCGGAACTTCTGGCAGTGGAAGTGCCGTATTGGGGTCAGTCGTTGTTGCGCGTGCTCGGCGGCATCGTCGCAGTGCTCTTGCCGGCGGGCACCATCGTCTATGTGTTCTTGTTCAAGATGATGTCGTTCATGCAGAGTCGACTCGGTCCGATGGAGGCCGGCCCCTACGGTTCGTTGCAGTTGGTGGCCGAAGTCGGCAAGTGGCTGCAGAAAGAAGACATCCTGCCCGAGCGCGCCGACGCACGCGTGTTCAAGATGGCGCCCATCGTGGTGCTCGTCAGCACGTTCCTGCTCGTGGCCGTGGTGCCATTCGGGCCCGACGCGTGGTTCACCAACTTTGAAGCTGGTCTCTTTTACGCCCTCGCCGTGTCGTCGTTGTCAGTTCTCGGCATTCTGATGGCGGGTTGGGCGAGTGCCAACAAATATTCGTTGCTTGGCGGCTTGCGCGCGGCAGGGCAGTTGATTGCCTACGAACTGCCGATGGTGCTTGCCGTCATCGGCGTGATTATTCAGGCCGAGACGATGAACCTGCAACAAATCGTCGTCGCACAGAACGCCGGCTCAATCTTCGGCTTCGACGGTCTCGGCAACCCGTATGTGATTACGCAGTTCGTCGGCTTTGTGGTCTTCATGATTGCCGTGCAGGCCGAACTGACACAGGCCCCCTTTGACATGCCGATTGCGGAAAGCGAACTCGTGTCGGGCTACATGACTGAGTACTCGGGTTTTCGCTTTCTCATCTTCTTCATCGGCGAATTCGCCACGGCCGGCGTGTTTTCGCTCATCGCGTCGGTGCTGTTCCTCGGTGGGTGGGGCGTTCCGTTTGCCTGGTTCGGCTGGTCCGACATCGACTCGGTGGCGAACTGGATGAATATCGCGGGCCCAGTCATCATGATCACCAAGATGATGCTCGTTGCCTTCCTCATCATGTGGGTGCGTTTTTCGTATCCGCGCTTCCGAGAGGATCAACTGCAACGCTTTGCATGGAAGGTGCTCATTCCCATATCGCTCGCCAACATCGCAGCAACCTCCGTATTCAAGGTGGTGATGTAGATGGCCAAGATTCCTGGTTTGGTCAAAGGCTTGGGTGTCACACTCGGCACGCTGTTTGAAACCGTCACCAAGGGCGCAAACACTGTGCAGTACCCGCACGAAAAAGAAGCGCCACCTACCCGTGCGCGCGGGGTGATCGCCCTGCACGAAGGCAACTGCACCTCGTGCATGCTCTGTGCTCGCTCGTGTCCCGACTGGTGCATCTACATCGAAGGTCACAAAGAACTCGCCCCGCCTCGCCGTGAGGGCGGCAAGCCACGTCAGGTCAACAAGCTCGATCGCTTCGACATCGACTACGCGTTGTGCATGTACTGCGGCATCTGCGTTGAGGTTTGCCCATTCGACGCCCTCTTCTGGAGCCCCGAGTATGAATACTCCGAGCCGCGCATCGCCGACTTGCTGCACGATAAGAGCAAGCTCGGCGAGTGGATGGAAACCGTGCCCGAAGCCCCCGAACTCGAAGCCGGCGCGGACAAAAAGAAGAAGTAACTCATGTTTGCTGCTGAACTTCTCGTCGCTCAGAACATAGGTTTCGCAATCATTGCGCTCGTGATGATCGTCGGTGCCTTGCGAGTGGTCACTACCGACAACGTGGTGCATGCCGCATTGTGGCTGGTGGTGGTGCTGAGCGGTGCCGCAGCGCAGTACGTGTTGCTTGCCGCCGAGTTTGTCGCCGTCACCCAGGTGCTCGTCTACATCGGTGCCGTAATGGTGCTTTTCCTCTTCGGCACCATGCTGACTCGCGCCCGCATCGGCGCCGAGCGCGACCTCAACAACGCATATTGGCGCCTTGGCATACCCGTCGCTGGGTTGCTCTTGGCCGCGATGGCTCTCGCCACAGTGTCGTCATTCGGTGACGAGCAGTTGCCGAGTGATGCGCGGGTGGTCGGTGTTGCCGAAATTTCCGATCAAATCTTCGGACCCTACCTTCTGCCGTTCTGGGCACTGTCGTTCGTCTTGCTCGCTGCCGTCGTGGGGGCCATCGTGCTGGCCAGAAAGGATTGATCAGATGTTGACGAGTCAATTCCTGTTGCTTGGTGCCATTCTGTTCTGCATCGGCGTCTACGGCGTGATCGCACGCAAGAACGCCGTGCTCGTATTGATGAGCATTGAGCTGATTCTCAACTCAGTAAACATCAACCTGCTGGCTTTCGCACTTCGCAATGGCTCGGCCGACGGGCATACCTTTGCGCTGTACATCATCGCTGTCGCAGCCGCAGAGGTTGGTGTCGGCCTCGGTCTCGTCCTGCTCGTGTATCGCAATCGCCGCACCATCGCCCTCGACGAACTCAGTGAGATGCGGGGCTAAGCATCCATGAACTCCACCGTGCTTGCTGCCTCAGAAGTGCTCTCGCCACTTGATGGTGGTTGGTTCCTCGACAATGCCTGGTTGGCGCCGCTGGTGCCGACAGTTGGATTCTTTCTCATCGTGTTCTTCGGCAAGAGGCTGCCGAAGAAAGGCAGCGAAATCGGTGTGCTGTCACTGGCAGCGAGCCTCGTCTTGGCGCTGGGTGCTGCCTGGCAGTGGATTGCCCGCGTCGGTTCAGCGGGTGAAGAGCAGTTCGTGGCACCAGTCGTGCGCACATGGACGTGGTGGCAATCGGGCGGCATCGAATTCACCATCGGCCAACACATCGACGGCCTCTCAGTGATCGTGCTCGTCGTGGTGGCATTCATTTCGACTCTCGTGCAGATCTATTCGCTCGAGTATCTGCGTGGCGACCGCCGTTACACACATTTCTTTGCAGCGCTCACATTGTTCTCAGCCGGCATGTTGGCGATGGTCATCGCCGAGGACATGATTCTCTTCCTCCTCGGGTGGGAGATCATGGGTCTGTGTTCGTTCATGCTCATCGGCCACTGGTGGGAAGATGGTGCCAATAGTCGCGCTGCACTGAAGGCCTTCTTCACCGTGCGTACCGGTGACGTCGGGCTGCTGGTCGGTATCGCGGTGCTCTTCTTTGCCGCCAACGAGTGGACGACCACCAATCTCGGTCTGTCTGGTTTCTCGATTCGTGGAATCTCAGCGTGGGCCCTGTCGGGCGAGCCAGATTCAACCGTCATTCTCGTAGCCGCCGTGGCGTTGTTCATTGCGTGCATCGGCAAGAGTGGCCAATTCCCGCTGCACACCTGGTTGCCCGATGCGATGGCCGGCCCGACGCCCGTGAGTTCGCTCTTGCACTCATCGACGATGGTGGTTGCCGGCGTGTTCCTCGTTGCCCGCTTGTATCCGGTTTTCTTCACTGGTCTCGACATCTTGGGCCCGTCATCAAACGTGATCATGATCATTGCAGCCATCACCATCGTGATTGCCGCTGCGCTGGCCTTCGTACAGACCGACATAAAGCGTGTGTTGGCCTACAGCACAGTGAGCCAGTTGGGCTACATGATGCTTGGGCTCGGTGCCGGAGCCTGGCTGCCGGCGGTGTTCCACATCTTCACGCACGCGTTCTTCAAGGCCTGTCTCTTCCTGTGCGCCGGCTCAATCAGTCATAGTGCGTCACACCACTCGTTTGACATGAAGAAAGACATGGGTGGTTTGCGCAAGTACATGCCGGTGACGTTTACTGCGTGGATTGTTTCGACGCTTGCACTGTGTGGCGTCTTCCCATTCTCCGGCTTCTTCTCGAAGGATGAAATCATCGACAACGTCGGCGCTAATGGGTATTCGCTCTTCATGGTCGTTGGCTTGGGTGGCGCCTTCCTCACCGCGGCTTACATGACGCGTGCTACGTATCTCACGTTCTTTGGCGAGCCGCGCGGAGCGGCCGCCGGCGAACATGATGCGCACGACTCGCATAATGCCCATGGGGCCCACGATGTGCACGACACGCACACGTCGCACGATGATCACGATGCGCATGCCGGACCACACGAATCGGGTGCGCTGATCACGGCACCAATCGCCATCTTGGCGGTGCTTGCCATCGGCGCCGGTCTCTTCAACGCCACGCCGTTCGGCGAATCTTGGGAATACCTCAAGCGCTGGGTTGAACCGCGTGCCGTGGTCGTTGTCGAGCCTCATGCTGGCGGCCCAGGCGAGTCGCTCGTGTTCACCGCACCGAATGCCGAAGAGGGCCACTCGAAGTCACCCTGCGGCACCGAGACACCCGTCGACGGCGTGTGTTACGCCCCGCAGGTGAGCCATGCCAAGTTCAAGTGGTCAAAGGCCTTCCTCTCGCTGGCAATCGTGTTGGCCGGCATCATCGTGAGCTGGCTGCTCAGCGCCGCCTTCTATGGTCGTCGAGACCCGCGACTCGTCGGTCTCACGCAGCGAAACGCCTTGGCCCGTGCGGGATATCGCGTGTTGGCGAACAAGTACTACCTTGACGACCTCTACGAACGTGGCATCGTGGGCAACATCTCTGGGCCGGTGGCGCGAGCGGCGTATTGGTTCAATCAGCACGTGCTCGATGGCATTCTGCACGCCGTCAGTCGCATCGTGCGTTCGATATCTGCAGTGGTCTATCGCGACATCGACCAGCGTCTTGTTGACGGTGCAGTCAATGCATCGGCCGACGCGACCAAGGCTGCTGGCGTGACCGTGCAGCCACTGCAGTCTGGACGCGTCGGTCACTACGGAGCCCTGCTGTTTGCTACTGCCGCCGTAGCCGCACTCGTATTCGTCATTCTCAACACCTGAACACACGGGAGACAACACCATGCAAATGATTCGCGACGACAACTGGGTACTCAGCGTCGGCACCTTTTTGCCGATGCTCGGCGTGCTCATCCTGATCGTCACACCGAAGGCGCAGGAAGCGGCCATCAAGATGGTGGCGCTCATCACGTCAATCGCGACGGTCGCCGTCGGCGCCTACACGCTGCTGCAGTTTGATTTCGACAAGTCAGGGTCGATGCAGTTCGTCGCTCAAACCAATTGGATTTCCGTCATCAAGAGCACGTATTTCATCGGCGTTGACGGCATCAGCCTGCCGTTGTACCTGTTGAGCATGGTGGTGACTCTGCTCGTGGTCATCTACAGCCTCGATCACATCCCGTCACCGGGCAATCCCAAGGCGTTCTTCATTCTGATGCTGGTCTTGCAGACGGGTATGGCGGGAACGTTCATCGCCCAGGACTTGATTCTCTTTTTCGTCTTCTTCGAACTCGTGCTGCTGCCCATGTATTTCATGATTGGCGTCTGGGGCGGAGAGCAACGCCAGTACGCCTCACTCAAGTTCTTCCTTTACACGATGTTCGGCTCGGCGCTGATGCTCGTCGCATTCCTCGCGATGTTCTTCAAGACCGGCGCTGAGAGTTTTGCGATTCCCTACCTCGTCGAGAACGGTGCGGGAATCGCCAAGAACGCGCAGGTGTGGATCTTTGCCGGCATGTTCATCGGTTTCGCAGTGAAGGTGCCGATGTTCCCATTCCATACCTGGTTGCCCGACGCACACACTCAAGCCCCAACACAAGGCTCGGTGATTCTGGCGGCGATTCTGCTGAAGTTGGGCACCTACGGCTTCGTGCGCATTGCGATTCCGATGTTGCCCGAAGCCGCCATGGAGTGGGCGCCGTGGATCGGCGGGCTAGCGGTGGTCGGCATCATCTACGGAGCACTCGGCTGCCTCGCGCAAACCGACATGAAGCGTCTGATTGCGTTTTCATCGGTGGCGCACATGGGCTTCGTGATGCTCGGCATCTCGACGCTGACATCATTCGGTGTGAATGCCGCAGTGTTCGGCATGGTTGCTCACGGTCTGATCACTGGAATGTTGTTCTTCATCGCTGGCAGCGTGAAAGAGCGCTACCACACGCTGGAAATCAACAAGCTGGGTGGCATGCTCACGCAAGTGCCACGTCTTGGGTGGATTCTTGGTTTGTGCTCGATGGCGTCACTCGGTCTGCCCGGTCTCGCCGGTTTCTGGGGAGAGTTCCCTGCGATTCTCTCGGCATACAACCCTGCTGATGGTCTGAACGTAACGGTGTATCGCACCTACATGGTGATTGCCGCGCTCGGCACGGTATTCGCCGCGGCGTATTTGCTGTGGCTCTATCAGCGCACGGCGTTTGGTACGCCAAAGGGCCACGACCACCACGATCTGCACGACGTCAACACCTATGAGTGGATCGCATGGCTACCACTGCTCGTTGCAATCATTGCCTTTGGCGTGGCACCGAACTTGTTGTTCTCGGTCATTGACCCCGCAGTTCAGGGCGCCCTGCGCGCGTTCGGGGGCTGACGTTTGACCTCCGCAACCGCACTCGACGCAATTCTCGCTACCGCGCTCGCTGAGACGTGGACGGCTCCGTCCATCGACTATCACGCGCTCGCGCCCGAGATCGTGCTGGCAGCGGGTCTTTGCGTGGTGTTGCTCGTCGACCTCTTCACCTCCGAGCGCAACAAGTGGCTGCTCTCGGTGTTGACCGGGTTCTCCTTCCTCGGAGCGGTCGTTCCCGTTCTGACCCTTGCGCTGCACGAGGATCCCGTGCGCTCGCTCTTCGACGGTCGTTACGTCGTCGATGAATTCAGCTTGGTGATGAAGGGTCTCTTCCTGTTGTCAGGGTATGTCGTGGTCTTGCTCTCGTCGTCGCACGTGGAGGAAGGCGACTATTGGCGCGGGGAGTTCTGGTTTTTGTTGCTCACGAGTGTGCTCGGCATGGTGATGATGTCATCCTCCCGCGACTTGGTGTCGGTGTTCGTGGCACTTGAGTTCTTGTCAATTCCGTCGTTCATGTTGGCGGCGTGGCGCAAGCGCGACCCAAAGAGCAACGAGGCAGGCGTCAAGTATTTCCTGCTCGGCGTCTTTGCCTCCGCGGTGATGCTCTACGGCATGTCGCTGTTGTATGGCATTGCCAACTCGACGTTGCTCGTCACTATCGCAGACTCCATTGCACTGGATGGTGAATTCGGCGCCGTGCAGGCCCTCGCGGTGGTGTTCGTGGTCGTTGGTTTTGCGTTCAAGGTGTCGGCAGTGCCGTTTCATACCTGGGCGCCCGACACCTACGAAGGTGCCCCGACGCCGGTCACCGCGTTCCTCTCGGTGGCCAGCAAAGCGGCCGGTTTCATCGCCTTGCTCGTATTGGTGCTTACGGCTCTGCCCAACGCTCACGATGTGTGGCAGCCATTCGTGTGGGTGCTCTCGGCACTCACGATGACAATCGGCAACGTCTTTGCCCTCCGACAAACGAACATTGTGCGCATGATTGCATACTCATCGGTGAGCCAAGGTGGCTTCGTGTTGATGCCACTTGCTGTTGCGGGCGGGGCAGCCGGCGAGTCGGCGCTGCGTGCAGTGGTGGTGTACCTGTTGGCGTACGCCGCCACGAACCTGGGAATGTTTGCGGTAATTATTGCCGTATCACGCAAGACGCGCAGCGGTGAGATCGCGTCGTACGGCGGGCTGTTCTCCTACGCGCCCGCACTCGGTGTGCTCGCGACCATCTTCCTTGCGTCACTGGCAGGTATTCCGCCACTCGGTGGGTGGATCGGAAAATTTACCGCATTTCAGGCGCTGCTCACCGATGCCACACCGTGGGCGTATGTGCTGGCGGTCGTCGGTGCGGTGAACTCAGTGATCGCCTTCGGCTACTACGGCAACATCATGCGTGAAATTTGGATGCGACCGGTGCCGCACGGTGACGCCGCACCGGTCGTGACACCATCGTCACTTCAGATTGCACTCGGCATTACGGCGCTCGCCACTCTGGTGATTGGCATTCTGCCGGGCACCGTGCTGCATCTCGGCGACCTCGCCGATCTCGTCGGTGCCTTCCGCGGCTGACGGTTTTCCGACGAGCGGCGCGGCCGCATCGCTGTTGGCCGACATTGCTGCACATGGCGGAGCGATTCGCTTCGATCGGTTCATGGAATTGGCGTTGTATGGTGAGGACGGCTTCTACACGGCCCCGCGAGTGGCGGACACACTCGCGGGTTCGCAAGTGCGCTCGGGTCGTGCCGGACGCCGTGGCGACTTTCTCACCTCACCAGAAGTCGGCCCCCTCTTTGGCGCGGTGGTCGCTCGGGCACTTGATGCATGGTGGCACGAAATGGGTAAGCCTGACCCGTTCGTCGTGGTCGATGCAGGAGCTGGGCCCGGCACATTGGCCCGCTCAATCATCGCTGCACAGCCGTTGTGCAGTGCAGCTTTGCGCTATGTGGCCGTTGAAGTTTCTGCCGTGCAGCGCGCCCAGCATCCGGCCGGAGTCGAGTCACGCGTCGATCTACCAGACGGCGCATTCACCGGCATCGTCATCGCCAACGAGTTGCTCGACAACCTGCCGTTTCGATTCTTCGTGTCCGACTCTGGCTGGAAGGAGGCGTACGTCGCCTACGCCGGCGGCCGGCTGGTCGAGATTCTGCGCACCTGTGATGAGTTGCCGTCGGTGCTGCCTACCGTTACGGCTCACGGCGCGCGTGTTGCGGTATGTGAGCGGGCTACGACATGGGTACGTGATGTACTGAACCGACTCGATCACGGTCGACTACTCGCCATCGACTACTGCACGACTACGGCGGCGATGGCGAGTCGTCCGTGGCGCGAGTGGCTGCGAACCTACGCTCACCACGAACGCGGCAGCCACTATCTCTCGGCCGCGGGCAGCCAAGACATCACCGTCGATGTGCCGCTTGATCAACTACCGACTCCGAGCGCCGTGTCAACGCAGGTGCAGTTCTTGCTTCAACATGGCATCGAGTCACTTGTCGCCGATGGAAGAGCCGCGTGGAGTACTTCGGCCGCTGCACCGACCCTGCACAGCATGACGATGCGCAGTCGGGTGCGTGAAGCCGAGAGTCTGCTTGACCCCAATGGGCTCGGCGCGTTCAGTGTTGTCGAGTGGCGACGGTAGTCAG
>CAYFNN010000028.1:0-13608 GCA_964344465.1 uncultured Bifidobacterium sp.
ACGAACTCACCGCCGTGATGCGTGACGAGTGGCTGGATGACTGCACCATCTCGGGGCCGGCCAGCGTGGTGCGTGATCGTTTTGCTGCATGGCTCGCAACCGGTGTGATGCCCGTGGCGGTGATGTCAGCGGTCGATGGCGGTCAGGCCAAGGGCGTTGCGAACTTGTTCGCCGTCTACGCGGCGTAATTCGAGGGCCCAGATCGCTCAAGGGCGAAACTCGCTCGACGGCCTCGCTAGCTCTTGTAGCCGGGGTCGCTCGGCCAGTTCGGAGAAAAGAGATGCCACTGTTCTGGTGCGCGACGAATGAGCCCCTCGAACTCCCCCATCAGCCGTTGAGTGAGCCGTGCGACGTCGTCACGCAAACCAACGCGTGATGGCAACTCGAGCGGCGGGCGCACCACAGCATGGTGGCCGTTCACGCGTCGGGTGAAATACACCGCGAGCGGCAAAAGCGGTGCACCGGTGCGCAGTGAAAAAAACGCCGGGCCCGCTGGTGCCGTGGTGCGTTCGCCGAAAAACTCGACCTCCACGCCGTTGCGCTGAATGTCGCGGTCACACAACAGGCTCACCACGTGGTTGGCGCGCAAGGCCTCCTGCACCGCTACACCCGCACGATCATCGAGCGGAATCACATTGACGCCATAGGCACGTCGCACGTCGGTGAACGCTTGATAGGCCTCTTTGTTGTCGAGCACCTCCACCACCGCACTGAGTTGGTGGCCGCGTTCAATCAACCAACGCCCGGCCCACTCCCAGCCGCCAACGTGCGGAAGCGCGAGGATTACGCCTTTGCCCTGCGCGAGACCTGCTTCGATGTGCGAGAACCCCTCGACACTGAAGCCGGCTTCGATCTCGCGAGGCGTGAAGATCGGCATCCGAAAGGTCTCGACGTAGTAACGCATGTAGCTCTGAAAGGCGTCGTTGATTCGCCGCTGCATCTGCAGGGCGTTCAAATGTGGCGAGACTCGCCGCTGATGACGCTCGACCAACCTTCGCTCATTACGCATGGCGAGTGCCCCGAATCCACCCATGCCGAGTGCAGCACCGTGCGCCACGACATCGGGTACTGCAGCACCCATGAGTGACGCGAGACGAAATGCAGCCCCAGGGCCAGGTATACGTGTGCGGCTGTCGCGTTCAGCCATCGCGACGACGCGACGACAATCGGTCGCGCCGTGCGGCAAAGGCACTACGCCGCGACGCCCGACGCGAACGACGCGACTCGAGACGTTCCGCGGCGATTGTCGACACCGCCGCCAATCGCCAGATTTTCACGAAACGCTGCACTGCAGTGAGCGAAACCAGCACCAGCATTGCCCACATCACCCAATACAGACCCGAGTCAAAGAGCAACCCGATGCACAACACCACGATGCGCTCAGCACGCTCCATCAGGCCGCCCTTGGCCTGAATGCCCAGCGACTCTGCCTTGGCCCGTTGGTAGGAGATCAACTGGGATACCGCCATGACGGCAAATGGCAGCACGGCGGCCGTACCGCCGCGGGTGTCGCCGAGATACCACGCCACACCGCCCAGCATCAGCGAGTCGGTGATGCGGTCGACCGTTGAATCAAAGAACGCCCCGCGTTGGCTGGAAACGTTCGACGCCTTCGCGAGGGCGCCGTCGAGCAGGTCAGGCAACGCCGCAGCAATCACGAGCAGCAATCCGAGCCGCAGGTAGCCGGCCCCAATCGCAACGGCGGCGGCGATGGCGACCACAAGACCAATCACCGTCAGGTGGTCGGGGGTGATCTTGGTACGGGTCAGCGTGACGCCGACTGGCCGCACGTACTTGTCGACGTGCACACGAAACTTGCCGTCAAACACGCGTCAAGGCTAGTCGCGAGGATTCTCTTCGACGAGCGTTTCAATGATGCGACCGTCGACGGCGTCGACGAGCACGAGACCGCGCTGTTGCGGGGGCTCTTGTGCGCTGTAGCAGAACACGCGCCACGTCGGACGACTGCGCAGCCCACGCCACACCTGTTGAGCCGAAGCATGACCAACTGCAAAGCCGACTGCTTGGGTCGCGCGCACGAGTGCCTCACGCTCGTTGATGGTCATCTTCCACGATGACGTGAAGACGTATGCCGCAAACACACCAAGCAAGAGGGAGACATACAGGAGCCCGTCGTTGACGAGCGAGCCATCATCGTTGCGTCGGGAAAACCACAGCACCAGACAGCCGAGTGCCACCAGCGAGTAGATGACGGCGGGAATCCGTCGACGACTGTTGTCAGGAAACTGATATGCACCAACGAATCCCGTGACGTCGAGGTCGGCGGGTAGCTGATCGCGAATCTCGTCGGGGTTCGTCACGACGCACCCTTCGGCCAGGCTGCCCGCAGTCGTGCAGCGCTCGTCGCGAGTGACTCCGAGAGCACTTTGGTGTTGGCGGTCACCACGGTGAAATTGGTGTCGCCAACCCAACGTGGCACCAAGTGCACGTGCAAGTGCTGTGACACGCTGCCGCCAGCCGGCGCACCGAGATTGAGGCCCACATTGAGACCCACTGGCGCATATGCCTTCTTGATTGCCAACGTGGCATCACGCACCGTTCGCCACAATTCATCGCTCTCGGGCTGAGTGAGATCCTCGAGGTTTGCCACCTGACGGAACGGCAACACGAGCGAGTGTCCGCTGGCGTACGGATACGCGTTCAGGATGACGAAGCACAACGCCCCGCGATGAATGATGTTTGCTTCGTCATCAGACAGCCCACTACCAAGAATTCGAGTGAACACCGACTCGCCACTCGCTGGAGCATTGTTGCCTTCTGGTCCGAACCCCGCCACGTACTCGGCGCGCCAGCCAGCCCAGAGTCGCTCAAGCACGATTCGGCCTAGCGGTCTGCGCCGTCGTTGATGTCCGTCGCCAGGCGCGCACGGAATGCATCGAACGGCGTGTCGCGCTGCACTTCTCCACCGCGCGGGTTGACGCCCACGGTGCCAGCACGCACGTCGTCGTCACCCACCACGAGCACATACGGGATGCGCTCCAACTTTGCAGCGCGAATTCGTTTGCCGAGTTGTTCGTCGGCCGCAACGCTGTCGACTCGATACCCATCGCTGGCAAGTTGCTCGACGAGTGTGGCGACATGCGCCTCGTGCGCACTCGTCACCGGAAGAATTCGCACCTGTACCGGCGCGAGCCAGGTCGGCAACGAACCGCCGTAGTGCTCGAGCAAGACACCGAAGAAACGCTCGACAGACCCGAGCAGGGCGCGGTGCAACATGATCGGACGATGACGCTGATTGTCGGCGCCCACGTATTCCAACCCGAAACGCTCGGGCAACTGGAAGTCGGCCTGAATCGTCGAGAGCTGCCACTTGCGACCGATGGCGTCTCGTACGTCGACGTCGATCTTCGGGCCATAAAAGGCTGCGTCGCCTTCGCCGATGGTGTACTGCACGCCGAGGCGCTCGAGAGCGTTGCGCAATGCATTGGTGGCTTTGTCCCACATTTCGTCGGTGCCAATCGACTTCTGCGGGTCGCGCGTTGACAACTTGTAGGTGAAGTCGTCAAAACCAAATCGGCGCAAGACCGACAGAACGAAATCGAGCAGTGATCGGATCTCGTCACCGATCTGCTCTTGCGTGCAGAAGATGTGGCTGTCGTCCTGGGTGAACCCACGAATGCGCATCAACCCGTGCAACGTGCCCGCACGCTCGTAGCGATAGACGGTGCCCAATTCGAAGAACCGCAGCGGCAACTCGCGGTAACTGCGTTGTCGGTCGCGATAGATGAGACAGTGCATCGGGCAGTTCATCGGCTTGGGGTAATAGGTGCCGTTGTCCATCTCCATCGGCGGATACATGCCGTCTTTGTAGAAATCGAGGTGACCCGATGTCTCGAACAACTTGGCATTTGCCAGGTGCGGCGTGTACACGAACTGGTAGCCGCCGTTTTGGTGGCGCGCACGGCTGTAGTCCTCCATCAGCTTGCGCACGATGGCGCCCTTGGGATGCCAAACCGCGAGTCCACCACCAAGTTCGCTGGGAAACGACAACAGATCCATCTCGGCTGCCAATCGACGATGGTCGCGCTTCTCTGCTTCTTCGAGGCGCACGAGATGTTCTTGCAGGGCCGCTTTCGACTCCCATGCGGTGCCGTAGATGCGCTGCAGCATGGGACCCTTTTCGTTGCCGCGCCAATATGCACCCGCCACTTTCATGAGCGCGAAGTGACCAAGTTTGCCGGTGCTCGGCACATGGGGTCCGCGACACAAATCGACGAACGTCTCGCTGTTGCGATACACGCTCACGCTGTCACCACCGCCGACTTCGCCGGAATCGCCAGCATCAGCAGCGCCCGAGGTGACCCGTTGGATGATTTCACACTTGTACGGCTGGTCGGCGAACACCGTGAGCGCCTCGCTCGGCGACATCTCGGCACGCACGAACGGCTGGTCGGCGTCGACGATTTCCTTCATTCGCTGCGTGATGGCCGACAGGTCGTCGTCAGTGAAGGTGCGACCGCCCGGCAATTCAAAGTCGTAATAGAAGCCGTCTTCGATGGCCGGGCCGATCGTGAACTTCGCACCTGCGAACAATTGCAAAACAGCCTGCGCCAAGACGTGGGCGGTCGAATGGCGCAACACGTGGCGACCCGCATCCGAGTCGGCGGTGATGATGGCAACTTGGTCTCCGTTCGCGAGCGGCGCGGAGAGATCAGCTTCTCGACCGTTGACGACCGCCGCCACTGCGGCTTTCGCCAGGCGCGATCCGATCGCCGCCGCGAGCGTCGCGGAAGACGCACCGGCCGTAAGTTGCCTGCTCGAACCGTCGGGCAGCCGAACGTCGATCAGCGCTGCGCTTGACATGCGCAACGTATTCTACGCGTGCGATTTCTCGGCGGCCGCGATTTGCGCTTCGGTGAAGCGCGGAATCTCGGCGGTGTCTGCGACGATCGTCTCGGTGCGCTTCTTTGTGGCGTAGGTGTTGCGATATTCCTGACCGGTGAGTTCGCGAATCTCGAACATCAACTCGTCGGTGATTTCTCGCAGCATCATGGGGTCGTTGCTGCGCGTCGTGTAGCGGGCGGCCTCGATCGGCCGTCCAACCGAGATGCGAACGGTGCCACCCAGCCGCGGTAATGGAGCATCTGGTGGCTGAATTTCGCGCGTGCCGACGATGCCAACCGGAAAGATCGGACAACCGAGTTTCAAGGCCAGGCGGGCGGCACCCGTGTGTCCCTTGTACAACATGCCGTCTCGACTGCGTGTTCCTTCGGGAAAGATGCCGAACAATTCACCGCGGCGCAGCACTCGCTCGGCTGCGTCGAGGGCCGCGTGCGACTTCTCGCCACCGCTGCGATCGACGGGAATCATCCCAACCTTCGGGAAGAACCAACGGGTCTTCCATGAATCCATGTACTCGCTCTTGCCGATGAACGAGATGTTGCGCGGCGCAAGCAACATGAGAAACGCCGAGTCGAGGAAGCTGATGTGATTCGGACACAGGATTGCCGCACCACTCTTGGGCAGACGATCGAAACCATTGAGTTCGAACTTCCATGCGAATCTGGCGAGAGGCTGCAGCGTGCTGCGCAGCCGCGTCTGAAACTGCGTCGCTCCGTTGAAGACCCAGTCAGGAAACTGTTTGCCGCCCGTCACAGTCGCACCCCAAGCAATGCGGCTGGCAGCGTTACGTCGACACCGCTGGCGGCAGCTTCGTCGATCACGGCAATGGCACCGGGTGAGTCGAGGTCGTCGTCGAGGCGGGCACGAACGGTGTTCAACACGTGTGCTGCCTCCTCCAGTGACTGCGGCGATCTGCCGCTCTTTGAGTCAACAGCAACACCCTGCCAATTGCCAAGCCGAACGGTGGCTCGATCGATGAGACCTTCGTCCCACTCCCACTCGTGGCGGTAGTGGTTCACGATCAGCCCCAGGCGAATGGCGCGCGGGTCGTAGCGGCGGCGCAGCGCATCAACGAACACAAGGTTGCCCCGGCTCTTTGACATCTTGTGGCCGTCCATCCAGACCATGGCCACATGCATCCAGTGCCGAACGAACGGCTGCCCGGTGGCGGCCTCTGACTGGGCTCGCTCGCACTCGTGGTGCGGATAGATCAGGTCGGTGCCACCACCGTGCAAGTCGATGGTGGTACCCAATTCACGCAGCGCCAGCGCGCTGCATTCGATGTGCCACCCTGGCCGCCCGGCACCCCAGATGGTGTCCCAACTGGGTTCGTCATTGGCTGACGGCTGCCACAACACGAAATCGAGCGGATCGCGCTTGCGCGGGTCATCGACATTGCCGCCGCGTTCGCGGGCCAGGGCCAGCATGGTCTCGCGGTCATAGTGCGACACCGAGCCGAATTGCGCTGAACGAGCGACGTCGAAATACACCGACCCGCCCGACTCGTAGGCGAACCCGCGATCGAGCACCATTCCGATGAAGCCCCGAATGTCGGGAATCGCCGACGAAGCGCGGGGAGTCGAATACATCGGCACCAACTCGAGAGCGGCCAGGTCGTCATTGAGTCGTGCCTCTTCGCGTGCCGCGAGGTCGAGGTAGTGAATGCCGAGTTCGCGCGCCTTGGCAAACAGTGGATCATCGACATCGGTGACGTTGCGCACGCACTTGACGTTGCGACCGGTATCGAGCAATCGACGAATGAGGATGTCATACGACACGAATGTAAAAGCATGACCAAGGTGCGTGGCGTCATACGGCGTCACGCCGCAGACGTACATCTTCACGTCGTTGCCCGGAGCAAACTCAACGATCTCTCGGCGCGCGGTGTCGAAGAGTTGCACGCCGTGGCCGCAAACTCAGTTGATGCCGGTGAAACGAGGTGCGACGCGGGTTTTGTATCGCACGTTCAACTGCAACAACACGGCGGTCAATGCTTCAATCGCCAAGGCATTCGAAAGCAGTCCCGCGTTCAGCGGCCGGCAACCTGCAATGCGCCCGACGATTTCGCTCACCGTCTTGGTGGCATCGCGATCATCCGAGCAGATCAGGACATCACTGTCGACTTCATGTTCGAGAGCCCCGAGCTCGGTGGCCGGAAGATGCTGGAATGCAGCGACTACGCGTGAATGCGGTATCGCCGCCTGCACGTGCGCGGCGATGCTGCCCCGCGGCGGAATGAGTGGCTGAAATTCTTTCCCCACGCGCACGAGCGCATTCGCCATGGTGATCACGATTTTGCCGCGCAAGTGGTCGGCGAGTTCCGTCACGGTGGTTGCCGCTGAATCCCACGGTGTGGCGAGCACGACGATGTCGCAGGACGCCGCGTCAACGTTGTCACCGCCCACGAGGTTCAGTGAATGACGTGGCCACTTTGCACACATTTCGGCGGCCACCTGACTGCCACGCTCCTTGGTTCGCGAACCGATGCAACCCCGGTAGCCCACTGAAGCCAATCGCACCGCAAGAGCGCTGCCTGCGGGGCCGGTGCCTCCGACGTATCCGATGCTCGCAAGTGCGTCGGGCATGTCCACTACCGTAGCGACGTGGCGATTCTGGCGGGTAAGCGACTCGTCATCACGGGCGTGCTCACCGATGCTTCATTGGCGTACGGTGTCGCAGAATTGGCGATTGCTGAAGGTGCCCAGGTGTTGCTCACCGGTGCCGGTCGCGGTCTGTCGATCACCCAGCGAACGGCAAAGAAGCTCTCGCCGGCGCCGGCGGTCGCTGAGTTCGATGTGACGAACCCCGAACATGTGGCATCGGTGCGCGAGACGGCACGCGAACACCTCGGTGGCGTCGATGGCGTGCTGCATTCGATTGGTTTTGCCCCGGCCGCGTGTTTGGGAGACGACCTCATGGCAGCGACCTGGGAAGACGTGTCGGTGGCGGTGCAGGTTTCGGCATTCTCGCTGAAGACACTTGCCGACGCGTTCGTGCCGCTGATGAGTGACGGCGGCAGCATCGTGGGGCTCGACTTCGACAACACGGTTGCGTGGCCTGCCTACAACTGGATGGGCGTCGCAAAGTCGGCGCTTGAGTCAACGAGCCGCTATCTCGCCCGCGAACTGGGCCCACGCAAGGTGCGCTGCAACCTCGTGGCAGCTGGCCCCATCCGCACGATGGCCGCAAAATCAATTCCGTCCTTTGCCCAATTCGAGGACATCTGGGCGTCGCGGGCACCACTCGGCTGGGACATTCACGACTCCACGGCCGTTGCACGCGCCTGTTGTGCCTTGCTCTCTGATTGGTTTCCCGCCACGACGGGCGAAATCGTGCACGTCGACGGCGGCTATCACGCCGTCGGCGCATGATTCGACGCAGAATTTTCCAGTCCGCATGAACCGCCTCGCTGCGGAGTCATCGCCGTACCTGCGCCAACACCGCGACAATCCGGTCGATTGGTGGCCGTGGTGCGATGAAGCGTTTGCCGAGGCACGCCGTCGTGACGTGCCGGTGTTGCTATCGGTGGGATATTCCGCGTGTCACTGGTGCCACGTGATGGCACACGAGTCTTTCGAGGACCACGAAGTTGCAGAGGTGATGAACAAGCTGTTCGTGAACGTAAAAGTCGACCGCGAAGAGCGCCCCGACGTCGACAGTGTGTACATGGATGCCGTACAGGCGATGACCGGACGCGGCGGCTGGCCGATGACGGTGTTTCTCACACCACATGGGCATCCGTTCTTCGGCGGCACGTACTACCCCAAGCCGACGTTTCTGCAATTGATGGCCGCCATCGACGATGCCTGGCGCAATCGTCGAGACGACATCGACAACAACGTGGCGGCGCTCGTGGAGAACATCGGTCGCACTTCTCAGATCACTGCGAACGAACACCTTCCGGCAATCGACGTGTTCAAGGCTGCGGTGCAACGTTTCGACGCCGACTTCGATGCCCGCTGGGGTGGCTTCGGCAACGCACCAAAATTTCCCTCGACAATGGCGCTTGAGGTGCTGCTGCGCTCGTATCTCAACGACGAGTCGCCGCGCACTCGTCACATGCTGACGACCACCCTCGACGCCATGGCGTCTGGCGGCATGTACGACCACCTCGGCGGTGGTTTCGCGCGTTACAGCGTCGACGAAAAATGGCTCGTGCCCCACTTCGAGAAGATGCTCTACGACCAGGCGTTGCTGATTCGCCCGTATCTGCACGCAGCAGTGATCATGCGCGAGCAAAAGTGGCGGCAAGTGGTGAGTGAAACAATCGGCTATGTCTTGCGTGACCTCACCTCACCGGCTGGCGCGTTCTTTAGCGCCGAAGATGCCGACTCGATCGACGATTCAGGCCACTCACACGAAGGGCATTTCTATGTGTTCACGCCGGAACAGGTGCGCCATGTCGTGCCCGAGCACCTCGTGGAGACCGCGCTCGAGTGGTATGAAATCAGCGACACCGGCAATTTCGAAGGCAAGTCGATTCCTTGCCGACTCAACCATCGGGGCGAATTGTTGCGCAACGACGACGTGGAGACGATACGTCACCTCCTCCTCGCGGCACGCAACACACGCCATCGTCCGGGTCTTGACGACAAGGTGATTCTCGAGTGGAACGCCCTCATGATTTCGTCATTGTGCGAAGCGGCAGCAGCCTTTCACAATGACGATTGGGCTCGAGCTGCACAGCGCGCCGGTGAATTTCTCGCCGGCACCATGCGCAACGCAGACGGCAGGTGGTGGCGCACCTGGCATCACGACGCAACCCCGAAACACGTTGCGATGGCTGCCGATCTCGCCAATCTCGTCGATGCGTTCACCCGGCTTTATGAACTCACTGGTGTTGCCCGCTGGGTGCAACTCGCGCGCGAGGCCGCCGATCAACTCATCGCCCACCACCTCGACCCAGTCGAGGGCGGCTTCTTCACGACCCCCGACGACGGCGAACGGCTGATCGTGCGCCAAAAGGACCTCATTGACAATGCGACTCCGTCGGCGAATTCGGTGGCCGCGGTGGCGCTGCAGCGACTCAGTGCTCTCACGGGGGTCGAGCACTATCGCCAACATGCCGAGGCAGTGATGAAGCTGCTCGCACGAATCGTCGAGAGTGCCCCGACGGCATTCCCCCATTTGATGTGTGCCTTACACCTGCACCATGTCGGCGTCACGGAGATCGCCGTCACCGGCAAGCGGGGCGAACTCGTGCAGTACCTGCACTCGCAGTGGCTGCCGACGGTGGTGCTGGCGTGGGGTGAGCGCTTCGATACCCCGTTATTTGCCGACCGCCAAGACGGCATGGCCTACGTCTGTCGTCAATATGCGTGTCAGGCGCCAGCAACCTCGCGCGACCAACTCAGCGCAGCGTTGCGTGTCGCGCTATCAGCGTGATGCATGAATGACTCGCCTGGGCACCTGAAACACCCTGAGTTACCACCCGCCGAAGTGCACGATTTCATCGACGGCGGCGCGCGGTAGTGACGCACTCGCCCCGCGCGTGAATGCTGGGTCGTCAGATTCCTCATCTGTCGGATGACGTTCATAGCCGAGGGCAACTGCGCCGACCAATTGCAGTCGTTCGGGTATCTGCAACTCACTGCGCAACTGCGATTCGCCGTTGAAGACACCGAAGAACAATGCACCGAGACCTTGGTCGTGTGCGGCAAGTAGCAGTGTCATGGTGGCGAACGACGCGTCGATGGTCCAGTACGGCGCCGGCCATGCATTGACGGAGTTGCCCAGCCCGGTGCCACTTTTGTCAGCGTCGGAATACCGCTCGAGATATGCCTGTGGGTCGGCAAACGACAGCACGATCATGGGAGCATCAAGCAGATGCCGCCAGCGAAACGACTCTCGTGTCTCGGCGCTCATCGTGGCGCGCCAGAACCGAACGGTGTCGTCACCTTCAAGCACCACAAGATGCCAGCCCTGAGTCTTGCCCGCCGACGGTGATCGCGACGCGAGATCGACGATGTGGGAGAACATCGCACGATCGACTGGCTCGCGACGAAATGCCCGCACCATTCGACGCGAGCGCACGAGCCGAGAGAATGCGTCGCTCACGGCGACGGCCGCGCTACTTCTTCTTGCCGAGCTTGGCCAGCGACTCGGCCATCGTCCAGCCGTGCACGATGAGCACGCCGCCCTTGGCGACATTCACTGGCTTGAAGAAGGCAACGATGTCGGCGGCGATCTTGGCTTTCTTTACCGGCTCGTAGTCGATGAAACCCGACTGCGCGTTCGACTTGGCGACGAACGTTGCCTGGTCGTACTGCGGCTCGATGGCGTATCGACGCGCGAGACGACGACCCCAGGCGCGCTGTTCGCCGACGGCGTTGTGCTTGGGGCGCGGAATCAAGTCAGTGACGGGAGCAAACGCCTCGAGGGCGTCAGCGGTGACGAAGCGGGCGCCAATCACCACATCTTCGTCGGGAAACGCCATGAGCGCACGATGGAATGCCTCGGTCATCAGACCGCGCAACACTGCGTCTCGTTTGGCGATGCGCTTCACGCTGAGCAGACCCATGACGACACACGGCGTACCGCCGAGACGCTCGAGCGTGAGGAACATGAAGCCCACCAGCGTGTTGCCCTCGCGCGCCGTCGTGGCGAGCACCCACTGATCTTTGGCCTTCGACACCGCACCGATGCCGAATGCCCCACCCATCGAGGCGAATTCGTCAAGATCGGCGTCGGTGAGCGCGCTTGCGTCGCGAGTGACGACTTTCATCGCCTCTATTCTGCCAGCGAAAAACGCGTTTCGGACGCGTGTCAGCCGATGCTTACTGCTTCACCAAACTTTGCACGCAATTGTCCGATGACGCTGGGAATACTCACGGCGAAATCAGGTCCGAGTGCGACGGTCCGATTCCCCACCTTCAGATATACGGGTGAGTCTCCGGAATGTTCGCGTAGCAGTTCGCGAATCTCGCTTACCTCATGTGCTTCAACGCTGCGACGCGCCAAATCTATGTACAACGCTTCGGTGCCGGTCTTTGGCACGTCGACGACCTGAATGTCGCTGGCCATCAGCATCGTGCGAGCCTCATCGCGACGGTCGAGCCGACCGCGCACCACGATGATCTGGTCGTCAGCCACGAGGTGACCGTGTGTCTGGTACGTCTTTGGAAATACGGTCACTTCGATGCTTCCTGCCATGTCTTCGAGGGTGAACGTGCACATCGCTTCACCTTTGCGGGTGTACTTGCGTTCGGATGCGGTGATGACACCCGCAAGCGTGATGTTGTCTTCGGTGCGATCGACGACATCGCTGATTGCGCAGGTAGCTCGGCGGCCGAGTACGTGCTCGAGACCACGCAGCGGGTGATCTGACACATACAAACCGAGCATCTCTTTTTCGAGACGTAGTTGCTCGGCCTTGTCGTAGTGCAAATCAGGAATCGGCACGCGGTCGTCGAAACCCGTTGCGTCGTCAACCGAGTCGCCAAAGAGGCTCATCACGCCCTGGTCGCGCTCGCGGCGACGCAGCAAGGCCTGATCGACGAGCGACTCGAACACCGCCAGCAAGCCACGACGCGGACACCCGAGTGAGTCGAACGCACCCGCCTTGATCAGTGACTCGAGCGTGCGCTTGTTGAGCACACTTTCGGGGGCCCGGTCGATGAAATCGTAGAACGATGCGAATCGGCCATGTTCGGCGCGATGCGCCACCAGCGCTTCGGCAGCACCCTCTCCGACGTTGCGAATGCCCGAGAGACCAAAGCTCACTTCGAGCTTGTCGTCGACAGGCACGAAGTCGACGCCCGACTCGTTGATGTCGGGTGTACGAACCGTGATGCCGTTGGCGCGGGCATCTGCGAGATACACCGCGGCACGATCGCTGTTGCCCTTTACCGACGTAAGCAAACACGCGAAGTAGGCGACGGCGTGGTGTGTCTTCAACCATGCCGTCTGATAGGTGATCAATCCGTAGCCGAATGCATGACTCTTGGTGAATGCGTAGTCGGCGAACTTCTCGATGATGCCGAAGAGTTCGCGACCGAGCGACTCTCCGTACCCGTTGTTGGCACAGCCACCCACGAACTTCGGCCGCTGCTCAGCCATCGCCTTCGGGTCTTTCTTTGCGCAGGCTTTGCGCAGCGAATCGGCTTCGGCCAGGGTGTAGCCGGCGAATTTCTGCGCCACGCGCATGATGCTCTCTTGGTAGATCATGAGCCCGTAGGTGTCGTCGAGCACTGAGCGAGCGTCGTCATGGAAGAACCGCGATTGCTTGCGATTGTTCTTGAAATCGGCGAAATCATTGTGCATGTTCTCGGCCATCGGCCCCGGTCGGTAGAGCGCGAGGACGGCAGCGACATCCTCGAAACGGCGTGGCACGAGCGAGCGCAGTAGGGCCCGCATCGGCGCCGATTCAAGTTGGAACACCCCGATGGTGTTGGCCGATGCGAGCAGGTTGTAGGTCTTGGTGTCGTCGAGCGCCACCGCGTCGATACTGAAGTCAGGTTGACGACGTCGAATCAGCTGCTCGCAGTCGGTGATGACGTCGAGGTTGCGCAGGCCGAGAATGTCCATCTTCAAGAGCCCGAGTGACTCGACGCCGTGCATTTCGTACTGCGTAACCACCGGTGCATCTTCGGGCTTCTGGCCGGCCTCAGGCTTGCGCTGTACCGGCAGGTATTCCGTGAGTGGCTCCTTGGTGATCACCACCGCTGCGGCATGGATGCCGACCGACCGCTTGAGCCCCTCAAGACCGCGTGCCACGTCGACGACCCGCTTGACGTCGTCATCTGA
>CAYFNN010000029.1:0-13427 GCA_964344465.1 uncultured Bifidobacterium sp.
GTTGGGTTCGTCTGATCACGCATCGTGGGATGCGTATCAGAACGCGGTCGCAAGCGGGGGTCGGTGGGGTCGACGCCAATACGAATGCGACCCTCTGGGGCCGGACGACTGACGGGCGCAGGCGACGCCGGCGGGGTCACCGGCTGTTCGGCGGTGAATCGCGGCGATTCTCCGGTTGGGGCATCGCTCCAGTGCGGAAGTTTTGCGGTGTCGGTGGAATCAACCGAGAACGCAGGCTGCGAATCATCTGCGTCGGCGAACTTGACGACACCAAATTCTTCGCCGAAGTCGAGCGTGCTGTCGGTGATGCTGCCCGTTGTGTCGTCTGAGAGGGTGTCATCACGTTGCTCGGGGCGAGATTCGTCGCGTCGATCATCGGACATGGTCAGACCTCCATCACTTCTTGTTCTTTGCGAATCGCGGCCTTGTCGATGATGTCGACGTGCTCTTGGGTCATCTTGTCGAGGTCTTTCTCGGCACGCTCGAGATCATCTTTCGAAATGTCGTGATCTTTCTCGGCGGTCTCCAACACTTTGCGTGCATCACGGCGCGCCCCGCGCACTGCCACACGACCCTCTTCGGCGAGGTTCTTCACGACCTTCACGTACTCCTTACGACGCTCTTCGGTGAGCGCGGGAAACGCCAAACGAATGACCTGGCCGTCGTTGCTCGGATTCACACCGAGGTTCGCAGCATTGAGGGTCTTTTCAATCGCTGCGATGGCGGTGCGGTCGTGGGGCTTCACCACCAGAAGTCGAGCCTCCGGCACCTGAAACGACGCCAGTTGCTGCAGCGGCACCGGTGCGCCGTAGTAGTCGACGTTGAGTTTTTCGATGAGGTGCGGCGATGCGCGACCGGTACGCACATTTACGAATTCGTGTTGCACGTGCTCGACGGCTTTCTGCATTTTCTCGAGCGACTCGAGCAACGTTTCGTCGATCACGCGACCAGCGTACCTATCTCGTCGCCCTGCAGAATTCCACGCAAGTTGCCTTTTTGCAACAGATTGAACACGACGATGGGCAACTTGTTGTCCATGCAGAACGTGATTGCGGTGGAATCCATCACGCGCAAACCCTTGTTGATTACTTCGAGATGAGTGAGCTGTTTGTATCGTGTCGCACTCTTGTCGAGTTTCGGGTCGGCGGTGTAGATGCCATCGACGCCAGAGTGCGTTCCCTTCAGAATTGCCTTTGCGTCAATTTCTGCGGCGCGCAGCGCTGCCGCCGTATCAGTTGTGAAAAATGGATTGCCGGTACCACCTGCCAAAATCACGATGCGGCCCTTCTCGAGGTGTCGCTCGCATCGCCGACGAATGTACGGCTCGGCAACTTTCGGCATCTCGACGGCGGTCATCACACGAGAGAACTGCCCGGCTCGTTCGAGTGCGTCTTGCAGCGCCAGACCGTTCATCACGGTGGCAATCATGCCCATGTAGTCGGCCTGCGCTTGATCCATTCCGCGACCGCTGCCCTTGACGCCGCGCCAGAAGTTGCCGCCGCCCACGACCACCGCGATGTCGACACCAAACTCGTCGCGCACGCCCTTCAACTCGTTGGCAAGTTGGTCGAGCACGCCACTATCGAGACCAAAGCCGGTCTTTTCGGCGAGTGCTTCACCCGACAATTTCAAGACCACACGGTTCCAGCGGGGCTGGGTGCGTGGGGCCATGCAAGTTACGAGATTACCCGATTTCTACTTGGGTGAATCGCACGATGCTGGCGCTGCCAATGACTTGCTTCACCGACTTCTTGTCGTCTTTGGCGTACGGCTGCTCGAGCAGGCAGAGGTCTTTGAAGAAGCCATTGAGCTTGCCGTCGACGATCTTGGCGATGGCCGCTTCGGGCTTGCCCTCGTTGCGCGTGGCGACTTCGAGGGTGGCGCGCTCGGCCGCCACCACCTCGGCGGGCACTTGGTCGCGGGTCAGATACTTCGGGCGGGCAAAGGCGATATGCACGGCCACGTCGTGAGCGAGTTCTTCGCTCGCGCCGCTCATTTCGACCACCACGACGTTGATGCCACGACCACCCTGCATGTGGATGTAGGAATCCATGATGTTGCCGGGTGCAGCCTCGAAGTGCACCACATCGCCGAGCTCAATTTTCTCTTTGAGCAAGATCTGGAGGTCTTCAAGCTGCTGCTTGCGCTCACTGACTGCCGCAGCGCCCTTGGTGCGCACCAGTTTTGCCAATTCGTTGGCCTCGGCCACGAACTTCTCGCTGGCAGCGACGAAGTCGGTTTCGCACTTCAGTTTCACCACTGCAGCGAGCGGACAGTCGATCGACAGCGCAACCACGCCCTGGGTGTTCTCACGATCGGCACGCTTGGCAGTCGCCGACAGACCCTTTTCACGCAGCCACTTTTTTGCTGCTTCGACGTCACCGTTGGCTTCTTCGAGTGCCTTCTTGCAGTCCATCATTCCTGCACCAGTGGCCTGGCGCAGCGCCTGCACGTCTTTGGCGTTGATCGCCATTACTGCGCACCTCCCGCGGCGAGCTTGGCGTCGCGTTCGGCTTGGGCCGCTGCGGCCTCGGCGCGGGCGCGGGCTTGCTCGGCGGCAAACTCGGCGTTGTCGACCATCGCGGTCGAGGCGTTCTGCACCTGACCGTTGGCCTTCTCGGCGATGTAGCGACCTTCAGCAATGGCCTCGGCGACGACACGCGTCATCAATTCATTGGCGCGAATCGCATCGTCGTTGCCAGGAATCGGAAACTGCACGAGATCGGGGTTCACGTTGGTGTCGACAACTGCGATTACCGGAATGTTCAGCTTGTTGGCCTCGGTCACCGCAAGATGCTCGGTTTGTGTGTCGAGCACGAAGATGGCATCTGGTGGTCGCACCATGTTGCGAATGCCCGACAGGTTGCGCTGCAACTTGGCGAGCTCGCGCGACATCAACAGCGCTTCCTTCTTGGGAATCTGCGCCCAGTCAGGCGACGCTGCAAGGCGCTCGAGTTCGATCATCTTGGCAACTCGCTTGCTGATGGTGCCAAAGTTCGTGAGCATGCCACCCAGCCAGCGTTCGTTGATGTAGGGCATGCCGCTGCGTTCGGCGTAGTTCTTGATGGGGTCTTGCGCCTGCTTCTTGGTGCCGACGAACAACACCACGCCGCCACCCGACACGAGTTGACGAACGAAGTTATAGGCGGTCTCGACGCGCTCGAGGGTCTGTTCGAGGTCGATGATGTAAATGCCGTTGCGCTCACCGTGGATGAAGCGCTGCATTCGCGGGTTCCACCGCTGGGTCTGGTGACCGAAATGGACACCTGCCTCAAGCATCTGACGCATGCTGACGATTGCCATGATGTTCCTCCTTGCGGTTGAAACACGATTCGTTGCGCCGAAGCGACCGCAGGTTGCGAACCGTGGATGAAGTTGTGGGTATGACAGTCGCGGTTGCGACCTCGCTGCACGCTATCGGGTCTCTTCTGGCGCCGGACATGCAGCTCGCTGGGCAAGGGGCGAAGCGCCGAGGGTGACGCGGAATCGTGGGGGCCGAGGGGGCGAGGTCGCGCCACCGGCGTGGGAGGCGTTGATGTGTGGTGCGGGGTCGATGTACGTCTCCCCCACACGCAGACCCACGAACAACAGGCCGTCTATTTCACCGAGCGTTGCGCCAACGCGCACCACGTCGTTGGGCTGCACGGCCACGCTGCGCAAACCGCCGTAGGTCACGCGAACTTGCGGGTCGTGCCGATGGCGAATGACCACGTAGTTGCGTCCACCGACGGCACCAGCAAACACCACCTGCCCGGGTGCCCCGGCGACGACGGTCGATGTTGCCAGCGCGAATTCGATGCCGCGGTTGCCAGCACAGCGTTCGCAGGCTGGCGCGCGGAACGGGTCAACGACCGTGGCGTTGGCGGGCAACGACAAGCAAGCAGCAAGCAGCAACGAGATCATGCGACGCACCTCGCCACCGACTGGGCAGCATTCGTCACCACGAGTGCAACCAGCGGATCAGTTGAACTGTGCGGCTGAAAGATAGGCGCGCAACGACAACACCGCTTTGGCATGAATTTGCGAGACGCGACTCTCGGTGACGTCAAGCACTTCACCGATTTGGCCGAAGGTGAGATTTTCCTCGTAGTACAGCAACAAGGTGGTGCGCTCGTTGTCGGGCAGTTTGCGAATGGCCTCGTGCATCGTGCGGCGCAACTCGCCCGATTCGAATGCCGTGTCAGGGTTGGTAGCCCGCTGAAAGTCTGATGCATCAACTGGTGCTTGCGAGTCGAGCGCAACGTGATCAAGCGGACCAACCGCACTCGACGCCACATCGGACAGCCACTCGTTGAGTTCATCGACCCCGATGCCCAGGCGCTGTGCGATCTCCGCCTCAGTTGCCGAGCGACCCAGTGAGTTCTGCAACTCGGCGATGGCCTGTTGAATTTGGCGAGATCGCGCGCGCACCGAACGTGGCACCCAATCGAGTGCCCGGAGACTGTCGAGTATCGCCCCGCGAATTCGTGGAATCGCATACGACTCGAATTTCAAGTTGTCGCGCGGCACGTAGCGATCGATTGATTGCACCAGGCCCACCATGCCCGCGCTCACGAGGTCGCTCGTCTCAACCCGCTTGGGCAGGCCGGCAGAGATACGACCAGCGACGAACTTCACGAGCGACGCATAGTGCACGACGAGCCAGTCGCGCGCGGCGGGTTGCTTGTCGGTGATCCACCGCTGCCATGCGGTGTCGACGTCAAGGCGTTCAGGGCGCGGGTTCATGCTCGCGGGTGCGACGCCCCGTACGCCGTCTTCAATCGCTCTTTGCTGACATGGGTGTAACGCTGCGTCGTGGCGACGTCGGCATGACCGAGAAGTTCTTGCACGGCCCGCAAATCGGCACCGTTGTCGAGCAGATGCGTGGCGAAGGTGTGCCGTAGCGCGTGTGGATGAGTTGGCGAGAGTGCGCGGTCGTCGATGAGGCGTCGTACGTCGCGCGCCGAGATGCGTTTGCCACGATGATTCACAAATAGCGCGAGCGAGTCTTTCGAGTTGGATTCGCTCGCCACCTCGTGTCGAAGCTTCAACCAGTCGCGTACCGCGTCGACCGATGGCTTGCTCACGGGTACGAGACGTTCTTTGGCTCCCTTGCCCATCACCCGCAGGGTGCCGCGACGTGCATCGATCGAATCGACGTCGAGCGAGCACAGTTCGCTGACGCGCAGACCACTGCCGTAGAGCAACTCGACCAC
This sequence comes from uncultured Bifidobacterium sp., assembly GCA_964344465.1. Lineage (GTDB taxonomy): Bacteria > Actinomycetota > Acidimicrobiia > Acidimicrobiales > Ilumatobacteraceae > F1-60-MAGs027. The sequence continues at coordinate 5,196 of CAYFNN010000029.1, forward strand.
TGCATCGTCGCGCAGGTGTCGCCAGCGCGGATGATCTTCGGGGTGCGTCTCGAGTAACGCGCGAAGTTGTTCGGCGGTCAGCACTTTGGGCAGGCGTCCTTTGTCGCCGGGCGTCTTCACCCCCACCGTCGGATCGACCTTGATCTTGCGATTGCGAGAAAGCCAGCCGAAATATCGCGCGAGAGCGGCCTTCTTGCGGGCGATGCTGCGGCGCGCCAGCCGACTCGTGGTGAGGAAGGCAACGTACGAGCGAACGTGAGCCTTCGTTACCTTCGTGGGGGTCTGCACGCCGTGGCGCGCGACCCACTCGGCAAACAGGCGAACATCGCGCTGGTAGGCGCCGACGGTGTTGGAGGCCGCAGCGGTGAGTGACACGACGAACCCGTCGAGGTTCCAGTGACGCAGATCGAGCGACGTGGTTGCCACGCCGAAAACGGTAGTTCGTGATGCTCATGCGACGAGCAGTGCCTCCCACCAGCCCGCAGTGCACACCACCCAGCCGCTGGTTTCCAGCCGACCGAGGCCGAACGCCACATCGATGGCTCGTGCATCGAGCGCTGCCACGAGTTCGTCGAAGGTCATCGGTCGTTGGGTCAAGGCGTCGACGATGCGACGATCTGCCGTCGACGGCGCGGGTCGTGAGTCGCCCACGCGCAGTGTGCGGCGATGATCAAGACCGAGTGCCACAAGCACATCATCGACCGAACACACCGGGGCACAACCCTGAGTGATCAACAAATTGGCTCCCTCGCTGGTTGCGATGTGCGGCGAACCCGGCACCGCCATGACCGCAACACCGCGTTTGGCGGCTTCCTCCACCGTGATCATCGAGCCACCCGTGGCGCGTGACTCGACCACCACGAGCACCTCGCTAAGCGCCGCGAGGATTCTGTTGCGCAGCGGAAACCGAAATGCGTCGGGCGCGCAGCCAGGCGGCGACTCTGAAACCAAAAGACCGCGAGTCGCTACGTCGAGCCAAAGTGACGAATGCTCGCGCGGGTACACCACGTCGAGCCCCGACGCCACGACGCCGATTGGTGCGCCAGCATGCTCACCGGAACTCGCCTCGACGACACCGCGATGGGCGGCTGCATCGATACCGCGCGCCAAACCCGACACCACCGAGACGCCTGCCAATGACAGTTGCGCACCCAGACGTCGCGCGAAATGCCGACCAGCCGCACTTGCCGCACGGGTGCCGATGATGCCGACACGCCGATTCGAACACGCGGCAAGGCTGCCGCGCACGAACAACACTGCGGGTGCGGCGTGATCGGCACGCAACACCTGCGGGTACTCGGGGTCGCCGACCACGAGCACGCGCATGTTGCCGAGTTGCAGAGCCGTTGCAGTGCGTTCGAGCAGGTCGTGGGTTGCCTCGCGTCGCCACACCGTGCCGAGGTCGCCGTCGCGCAGCAACGCCGAAATATGGTCGCGCGCGGGCAGCTCGCCAGTGATGGTGCGCCACGCATCGTGCACGCCCAACGAGGTCACGAGCGTGCGCAGCCGTGCGGGGCCGACACCCGGAAGCGATGCGAGTGCGGCCGCAACGACACCGTGATCGTTCATCGCACGCCGCCAACGAGATTGACCAACGCTGTACGCATCTGCAACGCAAGTGACACGTGGTCTTCGGCAATCGCACCGCCCTCGCCCTGCAGGTCGGCGACGGTACGTGCGACGCGCCGCACGCGATGCAACCCACGTCCACTAAGTCGACCTGCTTCGAGTTCTCGGCGTAATACTGCACGTGCCGATGGCGTTAGCGGGGCGGAGATGTCGAGTTGATCGACGGCGAGCGCCGAGTTCACCGTGCCTTGGCGCGACAACGCGACGGCACGCGCGGCCGCCACCCTGGTGCGCACCAACGATGACGCTTCGCCACTACGTGAGCCGACGAGGTCGTCAACGCGCGGCAAGCCGACACTGACTCGTAGGTCGAAGCGGTCGAGCAGCGGCCCAGAGAAACGTCGCAGATACTTGGCGCGAGCGGCATCGTCACAGACACACACCCCGGGCGCACCCGAACCACACGGACACGGATTCGCAGCAGCCACCAACAAGAACCGCGCAGGCAAGCTCAACGTGGTGCGGGCGCGCGAGACACGAACAACACCCTCTTCGAGGGGTTGACGCAACGCATCGAGCACACTCGGGGAAAACTCGCCGAGCTCATCGAGAAACAGCACTCCCTCGGATGCCAATGACACTTCGCCAGGGCGCATCGCTGCAGTGCCACCACCGATCATGCCCACCAACGACACCGAATGGTGCGGGGAACGAAACGGTGGATTCGACACCCGCCCCGTGAGCGGCACCGCTACATGCGCCGCAGAGTGCACCATCGTGCACGACAGCGACTGCTCGTCTGACAGCGGCGGAAGAATGCCCGGCAGTCGTCGAGCCAACATCGACTTCCCCGCGCCAGGTGGGCCGACAAACAACAGATGGTGCGCACCCGCGGCGGCGATTTCCAACGCGAGCCGAGCCACGGGCTGACCACGCACGTCGCACAAGTCAGGCACCGCGTCGAGTGCCGGCTCGGGCGGCGCGTCGTCAAGCGCAAGCCATTGGTCGTCGCCGCGCAAACATGCCACCACGTGCGCGAGGTCGCGTGCCGCGAACACACGTCGGGCTCCGGCTGCTGCGGCCGCCCTGGCATTGCCGGGTGCCACGACCACCGCACGATCGCGCACTGCCGCAACGAGCGGTGCCGCCCCCACCACATCACGAAGCGACCCGTCGAGACCGAGCTCGGCGACGAATGCATGCTCGGCAAGCACGTTGGGCGGCAACTGCTCGTCGGCAACCAACACCGCGATGGCGATTGCCAAATCGAGGCCCGCGCCACCCTTTCGTTCGCCGCTCGGCGCGAGGTTCACGGTGATGCGACGATTGGGCCACGCAAAGCCACGCGACAAGAAGGCCGCACGCACACGATCGCGACTTTCTCGGCACACTTCATCGGGCTGACCAACGATGGTGAAACCGGGCAGGCCGGTGCCGACGTGTACTTCAACGTCGACGGCGCGACCAACGACACCGAGCAATGTGGTGGAACGCGCAGATGCAAACAGAGAATTGGCCCCCTCGTTCTGGTTGATGAGTGGGCCCGCCACAGCGACGAATGCCGATGACCGCACCCGCAGTCTGTGAGACTGAACGGGAAATGGTTTTTCACCAACGTGGTGTGAGTCGACGGTTCGTAGCGGTCGCGGTATTTGCGGCACTGACGGTGGTTGGCTGTGCCGAGACACCACGCACCGCCACCAACTTCTGTCGTGTGCTCGCCGAACGCATCGACGAGATCGTGGCACCGCCGAAGACTCAACAAGACGTCGAACAACTCGTCGATCACTACTCGCGCCTGGCAGAGGTCGCGCCACTCGAGGTCGAAGCAGATTTTCTCGCTCTACGAGAGATCTTCGCCGCAGCAGCCGACGTGAACGTCAATGACCCGCAGAGCCTGCAGGCAGTGGCCGATGCTTCGTACGCGGCCGAAGCCGCAGCCGACCGCGCCGCGATGTATGTGGCGACTACCTGCGGAGTCGATTTGTCAACGGGCCTTGCCGTCGACCGAACGCCTTAGCGAATTTCGCCGCGCTTCACGATGACCTTGTCGACCAGACCGTAATCCTTGGCCTGCTCGGCGGTGAACCAACGGTCGCGCTCGGAATCTTTTTGAATCGCCTCGACCGATTTGCCCGAGTGGTGCGCCGTGAGCTCGGCCATGCGGCGCTTGGTGTATGCCAACTGCTCGGCCTGAATTGCAATGTCGGCGGCCTGACCACGCAGACCAGCGAGTGGCTGGTGCATCATGATGCGAGCATTGGGCAGCGCATATCGCTTGCCGTTTGCGCCAGCCGTGAGGAGGAACTGCCCCATTGACGCGGCCAAACCGACACAGACGGTCGCGACATCACAGGAGATGAATTGCATGGTGTCGTAGATTGCCATGCCGGCAGTCACCGAACCGCCCGGGGAATTGATGTAGAGCCAGACATCGCTCTTGGGGTCTTCACCTTCGAGGAAGAGCAACTGCGCGCAGATCTGGTTGGCGACGGCGTCGTCAACATCGGAGCCCAGCATCACGACTCGACTCTTCAGCAAACGGTTGAAGATGTCGCTGCGGGCATCCATTCCCCCGTCAAGTGCCATCGGCATTGCGGGAATGGAAGTTGTCGACGACATGAACGGTTGAGTCATGCGCGCAAGGCTAACGCTTCGCCGGGCCTTGAGTGCTCACGCAAGCGGCAGTTTCACGCAGGCTTTGGTGTCTCGCGACGAATGCCACTAAACACCACGGCGACACGTTCGTCATTCGACACACGCTCGCGGGCGGCAAGCAACCCTGCGAGACCAGACGCACCAGTCGGGCTCACGTCGATGTCGGTGGTGCGATGTGCAAGTGCGTAGGCCTCGTGCACATGCCGTTCGCTCGCAACCACGGGTGAGCCACCGCTGGAACGCATCGCGCGACACACCGAAACCCAGTCGTAGGTTTCATCATCAAGAATGCCGTCGGCGAATGAGTGCGGCGTCTGCGACCATGGCACCATGCACTCGCTCCAGTGCGAAGCGGCATCGAGTGCGGTCTTGTATTTGGCACTCGCTTGCCAGGCGTGGGCAAGTGGTGCACAGCCTTCGGCCTGTACGGCGTGCAGCGCGGCCCGTGTGCCGCCGGCGTGGAAGCCCTCGGCGAGACTCGCGGCAAAGGCTCCGCCACCGACCTGCACGAAGAGACGTGCGATGAGTGGCGGCTCCATGTGCTCGGCGACATAGGCCATCTCCCAACCGATGGTGCGCCCGCCGTCGAGACACCACGCATTCTCGGGGCCTTGCACGCCGAACGGAACCGCACCGGCGCGCACCGCTTCGCGAAAACGATGCACACAGGGATCACCGGGCGGGTCGTCGCTGCGCCGCGGACAATGCACCACATCGGCGCCGAGTGCACGCAGCCGTTGCACGAGTGCGGCGTCGGCGTGTTCGGGAACGAACACCTGAATCGGCCAGGCAACTGCGCGAGCGAGCGTGCTGGCGGCGAATGCTGCGTTGCCACAACTGGCGATGGCAAGCGGCGGACGAGCCGACGCCGCGCCAGTTGCAGCGCCGCGAGCCGAGTGCGACGTACTCGCCCATGGCACAAGACCGAGGCGCTCTGCCGCGACGAGATGCAGCAGCTCGGTGAAGAGATGCCGCGACTTCTGCGAACCGGCCACGTTGTGCGTCTCGTCTTTCACCCAGACGCCACCGTTCGATGAGAACCCGAGGGCATCAGACAACTTGTCGGCGCGAGCAAACGGCGTAAAGACAAAACCGGTACCAGCCACGGTGGCGATGGTGGTGTCGAGTTCCTCGATCAGCGAGTCGCGATCGGCTTCGCTCATGCCATTGGCGTCGGCGAAGGCGTCCCATGCGAGATACCTGCGGAATGCGATGAACGGGTTCTGGTGCTTGGTGCGACGCAACGGCGCAACGTCGCTTTCGATGAGCAGCACGTGGTGACGATCGTTGTCGAGCGCGTTCGGGCAACGCCACGACATCGGGGTCTTCACGTCGACGCGCGAACCGCATGCGGCGCAACGCAGCCCGCGCACGATGGGTGGCTTTGCGCGCGGGTTGGCGCGCGGGAGCGTGGTGTCGTTCATCGTCGGCCGCGGCGGTGCGGCGTCATCACCCTGCGACGCGACGATTGAAGTCGTCGATCATCGAATCCCACGCGGGCACGAAGCGGCGGAGATCACGCCAGAAGGTTTGCGAGCGACGGGCCTCGAAAACGTCGACCGGTGTGCCCTGCTGTTCGACCCAGGTGTAGTAGCCGAGATTGAACACACGGTTGCGGTCGCGCTCGTTGCAGTCGATCATGTTGTCGGTGGTGACCGAACCAAGATGTTCGGCGAACACCTCGGCGGCGTCGGTGGTGCCGAAGCTGCCATTGAAGCGTTTGGCCAGTGTCTTGCGACGCTCGCTCGGATACAGGTCGGCGCCGTCGGTGGCGATGGTGATGAGCGCGTCGTTGGCGCCGAGACCGCGCATCTTGGCAACCTTGATGGCGGCAATCACATTGGCGATTGCAGAAAAGCCGAAGTGCTTCAGCACGTGCAACGTGGCCTCGGGCACCTGCTTGCGCTCGTGCAGGTAGCGCAGGCCGTCGTCGGTGTTGAACAACACGTCGAGTTCGTCGGTGGCGCGGTCGGAGACATCGATGATGAGGTCGGTGTTCATCACGTTGTGAATGAGCGGAATGTGTTTGTCGCCGATGCCTTGAATGTTGTGTTCACCGAATCCGTTCTCGAGCATCGTCGGGCACTCGAGTGCCTCGACGGCGCCAATCGAAGTGCCGAACAGCTCCTTCAATCGGTCGCCTGCGGCGATGGTGCCGGCCGAACCCGTGGCGCTGGTGAATGCAGCGAGACGCAGCTTGTCGTTGCCAGTACGCGCGCGCACGGTGTCGAACACGTGGGCAAGCGCATTGCCGGTAACTTGCCAGTGCACGAGGTGGTTGGCGAACTCGCAGAACTGGTTGAAGATGAAATTACGCGGGTCTTTGCGCATCTCGTTGCACGCGTCGTAGATCTCTTTGACGTTGCTTTCGGTGCCCGGCGTGCGAATGACGTCGCTCGGGTCGCTCGTCCATTTATCGAGCCAGTCGAAGCGCTCTTGCGACATGCCAGCGGGCAACACCGCAACGCCGCGGGCACCCATGATCTTGCTGATCGCCACACCGCCGCGCGCGTAATTGCCGGTTGATGGCCAAATCGCACGGTGCTGCGTGGGGTCGAACTGCCCGGTGATGATGCGCGGCGCAAGACATGCGTATGCAGCGAGCACCTTGTGCGCAGTGATCATCGGGAAGCGGTCGCCGAACATCACGATGATGGGGCTCTCAACACCGGTGAGCGACGATGGCAGCACGATGTGGTCGGGCACTGCAACGCGCTCGCCCGCCATGTCGTTGTACCAGTGCACACGAAAGAGATTGCGGGCATCGGGTGCGTTCTTATCGACACCCTTGGTGATCGACGCGTCAATCTTGCGCGGGTCAGCGAGCTGGGCGAATGTGGGCAACACCACCTTGCGTTCGCGACAACGAGCAACGCTCGCTGCGAGAGCTTGTTCATTCACGACGTGGTCGGCGAGACCGAGTTGGTCGATCATCGCCGTGTCGCGAGACATTGCGCCGTGCTGCGCGCTCGACGCTGAGTCGGGCTGTGCATTCGGCACGGCGGTGGCAGTCACCTTTACATTCTGTCAAACGACCAGCGGCACTACTACCCTGAACGAAAGCGGGCCGGCGTAGCCCAATGGCAGAGGCACGGCGCTTAGGACGCCGCCAGTGAGAGTTCGAGTCTCTCCGCCGGCACGAATGAGCACGACTTTGCCAAGCCATCGACCTGGCACGAACACGCCTCGATCGGTGCACGACCTTCCTACCCCCGCCGTGTTGGTCGAGATCGACGCACTCGAGCACAACCTCGCCACCATGTCTGCGCGATTGCCGGGCGCCAGGCTGCGGCCCCACGTGAAAGCGCACAAGAGCACCGCGCTCGCCGAATTGCAACGCCGGCAGGGACACCGCAGTTTCACGTGTGCCACGGTGCGCGAGATGATCGGCATGGCAAATGCCGGCTTGGGTGACGACCTCTTGCTCGCGAATGAAGTCGTTGACGTTGCGCGACTACGCGAACTCGCTGACGTACAAGACCGAGCGATGGTCACCGTCGCAGTCGACTCCGACGCCACCATCGATGCCGCGGCCCACTCGGGAATTCGCCACGTGCTCATCGACGTGAACATCGGCCTGCCGCGCTGCGGATGCGCGCCGAGTGATGCCGGGCGCCTTGCTGAACTCGCTCGCTCGCGTGGCCTTGAAGTGCGTGGGGTGATGGGCTACGAGGGTCACTTGATGGTGAGCGACGATCGCACGGCGCAACAGCGAGAGACACTCGCCGCGATGCAGGTACTTCGGGCTGCTGCAGCCGACGTTGGCGGCGACGTGGTGTCGGCCGGCGGCACCGGAAATCACGACGTGCATGCCGAATATCTACGCGACACCGGCGTTACTGAGGTGCAGGCGGGGTCGTACGCGTTGATGGACACGTATTACTCAACGCTCGGGCTGCCCTTTCGTCAGGCGCTCTCGATTCTCGGCACCGTGATTTCCACACATGAGAAATGGGTCGTTGCCGATGTGGGATTAAAGAGCCTCGGTATGGACCACGGCAACCC
>CAYFNN010000030.1:0-13205 GCA_964344465.1 uncultured Bifidobacterium sp.
GCCGATGGTTGTGCCTACAGCTTCTGCAGCATCCTCGACTACGAGCAGACCGAATTCATCTGCTACGGCAATGATTTCGCTGATGTTGGCTGCAAGACCCAACACATGCACCGGAACAATTGCGCGAACACGCTGACCGGTCAGTTTGTTGAATGTCGCCCCGTCGCGGCGTTGCGCAATTGCTGAAAGATGTTGCCGCAGCCGTTGTGCGTCGATGCCGAGGTCAGACTCGGTGCTGTCGACGAAGTGGGGAACTGCACCACAGTGTGCCACCGCGTTTGCCGTAGCAACAAAGGAAAGAGCTGGGACGATCACTTCATCGCCGCGAGCCACCCCCATCGCATACAAAGCAAGCTGCAGTGCCGAAGTTCCACTCGCCATTGCAACCGCATACTTTGCCTTCGTGAACGAACATAATTCGCTCTCAAACTGTGCAACATACGATCCGACAGACGACACCCAACCGCTCTTCAAACACTCGCCTACGAGACGCTCTTCTTCGGCGGTGATTTCTGGCTCATGCAGCGCTATGGGTCGTCGAACTTCCGTACCGAGAACATCGTGAAGGGCCTCAATGAGTTCGCTGCTCTCAGGCACGACAGTCACGTTCAAACGTTGTAGCGCGCGACCTTATAGCGCGCGAGATTTGCTTCGTTGGAGAACCACGCAATGGTCTTTTGTAGCCCGTTTTCTAGTCCCGATGCTCCGGGAAACTCTGCCTGCCAACCGAATGAAGCGGAAAACTTATCGACGTTTACGCTGAGCCGTTCGACTTCGGAACTCCCTGGTCGCAATCGTTGCTCGTCGATGGTAAGTCGAATGTTCTTGCCCATCAGTTTGCCGATGAGCTGAGCGGTCTCCTTGATGGAGACTTCAAATCCACTGCCAAAGTTGAAGGTCTCGCCAACACCCCCGTCTGAAGTGATCGCGGTTACGAAGGCCGACACCGTATCTTCGACAAAGCAGAAGTCTCGAGTTGGGTGGAGTGCTCCAAGGCGAACCTCATCTCCGTTAAGTAGCTGCGTGATGATCGTGGGAATTACGGCCCTTGCGGACTGTCGAGGACCGTAGGTGTTAAACGGTCGTGCAACCACCGTCGGTAGCCCGTACGCGGCATGAAAGCTCAGGGCGAGTTGGTCGGCAGCAGTCTTTGAAGCAGCGTATGGGGACTGGGCATTTACTGGATGTTTCTCATCAATCGGAACATATTGTGCTGAGCCATAAACTTCGCTCGTCGAGGTTTGAACGAATCGATTGACTCCAAAATCACGTGCTGCATTCAGCATGTTCAGGGTTCCATGAACATTGGTATCAACATATGAATCCGGCGCCTCAAATGAATACGGGATTGCAATCAGAGCGGCGAGATGGGCCACTCGATCACAGCCGCGAACCGCTATCTGACATGAGCGAGGATCTCGAATGTCACCCGCAACCACTTCCAGATTCTCGGGTGGAGCACTTGCGTGATGATCTAGCCAACCCCAGGAGTTGAATGAGTTGTACATCACGAGCGCCCGCACCTCGTGACCATCACTGAGGAGCCGTTCGGTGAGGTGTGAGCCGATGAATCCATCCGCGCCTGTAACGAGAATTTTCATCGCTCAGCCGGCTCCCTGACCTGCGGCCTGCAAGGTGAGAAGAAAGAGGAGTGAGAAACCTACGCCGAGTCCGATGCCGGCGGCGCCGGCTACTGCCAAGAGTGGGAGGAGATGGAGAGGCGGTTTCGCACGACCTCGTCTGACTGGCAGAGGCTCAAGACGCAAGACCCGGGTCGGCTGTGCGGCCATTGACTTCTGGCGGGGTTTCGCACCCCGTGCGAGCAGGAGCAAGCCCAACACGGCCACCACGCCTACGAGGCTCATTCTGCTCGTAACCTCGGTGACGGTCATGGACGCCACAAGCAACGACGTCGTCAGCACGGCGACCTCCAGCGTACCTTTGCCACCGCCCCCACCTCCCGCACGGGCGTCGTCCGCGCGTCGTGTGTGGTGGGCACTACCGACCGTCACGGTCGCTTGGTTGATGATGCTGATTGTGGTGGCGGCAGCACTCGTGCCGATGCGACTGTGGGAGATAGCCCCGGGCTCCGCCGAGTCGGTTGCAGATCGCATGACATTTGGCGACGATGTTGCCGAGTTTGCTACGCGATATCCGAGCGACGCCGACACACTCTTTGTCACTGCCCTCGGTAGCAAACTGACGCTGCTTGACACATTCGCAGCTTGGCTCGATGATGACGTTGAAGTCTTGACTTTCGAGGAACGCTTCGGCACACAGACCCCCGCTCAACAACGCGCAGCAAATTCGCAAGCGATGATTTCCTCGAAGCAGGTAGCCGAGTTCGTGGCGTTCACTCGACTTGGAATCGAGTCGGAATTCACCTACGGAGATGTAGTCGTTGATGAGTTGGTGTGCGAAGACGCGCCACGACCTCAGAGCGCCTGCCTACAGCTGTTGATCGATGACATCATCGTGACCTTCGACGGCAAACCGACGCCTACTTTGCCGTCGCTCATCGATGTTGTCTCTGGGCGTAAACCTGGCGATGTGGTATCCATTGAAGTTCTCCGAGCTGGGGGAGACGAACCAATCGCTCTGCGGGTCGAGCTCATCACCGCACCCGACGAAAGTGGCCGAACGATTATCGGCATCATGCCGCGCGATACCCGCTCGATCAAGACGCCATTTGAGATCGGTATTGATACCGACTCCATCGGCGGACCTTCGGGTGGTCTCGCCTTTACGCTCGCTCTCCTTGACGAATTGTCACCCGGTTCTCTGACCGGCGGCAGCATCGTTGCTGCCACTGGCACCATCAACGCTGACGAAACCGTCGGTGCGATTGGTGCAGTGCGTCAGAAAGCCGTTGCCGCCCGCGATGCGGGCGCGCGAATCTTCCTCATACCTGCTTCTCAGTCAGCCGACGACATCAGTGCTGCACGAAGAATCGGCGGTGCAGCGATGCGTGTCGAAACAGTGGCAACTCTGCAAGACGCGCTCGACATTCTGCAGCAAATCGGTGGCGACCCGTTCGAGAGTGCCGCGCCGAGCGACTGACGCAGGCGTATTCTTGAGGGCATGGCCCTTGACATCCAGCGACCCGACCCGTCGTCGCCGGCTGCCGTGGCGTCTGCTCAGTTCACGTTGGTGCGGCGTGGATACAGCGAAGAAGAAGTGCGCGACTTTCTGCGGCAAGTGTCGGTGGAAATCGGTCGACTAATTGAACGTGAGCGATTCCTCCAGAACGAATTGAAGGCGCTGCAGGCGCGTGGCCCCGTGGATGTGAGCACAATTGATGAAGCAGCGGTTGCCGAGCTCTTGGGCGCCGAAGCTGCACGGGTGCTGACTGCCGCACGTGAGGCCGCCCAGGCCATGCGCGATCGAGCTGCCGAGTCGGCGGAAACCATCGTGCGCGAGGCCAGCCGCGAGGCAACGCGCCTGCTCGAAGAAGCCAACACGGAGGCGTCGCGCCGCCGAACGGACGTCTCGAGTGAAGCAGAGCAGGAAATCGAGCTCGCCAAGCAGCAGGGTCGAGAGATGGTTGCTGAGGTTCGTGAATATCGCGAACGGGTGCTCGCCGATGTCGCTCGGCGCACTGAAGAAGCCCGGCGTGAGCTCGAACGGTTGGTGCAAGAGCGCGAGCGACTGATCACTGCATTTGAGCGTGCCCGTCACGCAGCAACCGGAGTGGTCGGTGATTTGAACGCCTTTGATGATGCGATTCGTGAAGTCGGAATTGTTCCGCCTCTGGCACCCCCGGATGCTCCGCCCCCACCGCGACCAACTCGCAATACAGACACCCAGTTCTTCGACGCCCGCAAGTTCGAAGATCCCAATGCTGACCACACACCCGACCGCGGCATCGCTACCGCTACGACACCGGTCGAGACCACAACGACGGACACTGACGAGCCGACACATAACGACGAGCGGGGGCATCAGGAGGACTCGATCCCGACTGACACGACCACAACTGAAGAGACCCCTGTAGTTGACGAACCGCAGTCAACTGCGCCCGAGTCGACGCTGGTCGACGAGGTACACACCGGCGAGACCATCGCCGAAGTTGTGAATCTGTTTGACCATCGCCGAAAAAAAGAGGAGACGGCCCCGAAAGTTGAGTTAACTCCCTTGCATCCAGTATTCGAGCGAGTAGAGGCGCAGCCCGTGCCAGCGGTGCCTTCAACGACCGATGCACCAGTGGAGAATGTAACGGGCGGCGACAAGGTAGACGAGTTGTTTCAGCGCCTCCGCGCTGCGAGTTCTCACCGCGTGGCGACCGAAACGAGCACCGATCTCGCCAAGTCGGAGTCAGAAGCTCTGCGCTCCGACCAGGCGATATTCGAACATCGCGCTGCGACGATCGCAACAGTGCACTCCTCGATGATGCGCGTTGCCAAGCGACTGTTGGCCGACGATGAGAATGCGATCATCACCCATCTCGGTGGCAAGCGCACTGCACTTCATCCCGAGGCGGTGTTGCCGGAGATGGAGACGCAGTCACGTCGGTACACCGATGCGCTGCGCGAAGACCTTGCAACAATTGCGGTTGAGGCGGCACGCACGATTCACGCGGGTCGCCGTGCGGACTTACGCACGTCGGCATTTGATGGTGTGATGGATGGCGCTTCCCGAATCATCGTCAACGATTTGTTGCGCCATCTGCACGATCAAGTGCGGGTTGCACTTCAAGAACATGGCAATAATCGCGACGCACTCGTGGGCGCAGTACGAAATATGGTCAAGCGGCTGCGTCTTGAGAAGTTGAACAACGCGGTGACTGATGTCGCCCATTTCGCATACGCACGAGGTCTCTTCACTACATGTGACGCGAAGACCCTGGTGTGTTGGGTGGTTGATGCCGGTGGTCCAGCCTGTGCCGACGCACAAGACAATTCCCTCGCCGGCAAGATTCGCCACGGCGAGCCCTTTCCAACGGGTCATGTGCATCCACTTGCCCATGACGGTTGTCGCTGTCTCGTGATTCCAGCCGACAAGTAGCCTGACGCGCGATGCGCATCCCAGGGGATTTGCCTCGACAACCGCTGTTTCCGCGCGGTGGCTTTACTCTGCGTCGCCCTCGCCGAAGTCGGGTCGTGCTGTCGGTGTTGCTCATCGCACTCGTCATTCTCTTCGTTTCGGCGCGCAGCATCGCGGCGTTCTACATCGACATCCTGTGGCATCAGTCGTTGAACCGCACCGATGTGTTTTGGGGAATCCTGCTGTCGCGCGTCGGATTGGCGACGGCATTCACTCTGGTATTTGCCGCGGTTCTCGCGCTCAACATGTGGATTGCCGATCGTGTGCGACCAGCCACCCTGCCCCTCACGGCAAGTGAGCAGGCCCTGGCGGGATACCGCAACCTGACGCGCGGTAGGAGAGCCGTGTTTCGACTCGCGGTCGCGCTGGTGCTCGGGTTTCTTGTTGGTTCACCTGCGGCGTCGCAATGGCAAGACTGGCTGCTGTTCCGCAACGCCACGCAGTTCGGCTTCGTCGACCCGCTGTTCGGTCAGGACGCCGGGTTTTATCTCATGCGATTGCCGTTCATCCAGTTCGTCGTCGATTGGGCCTTTGCCGCACTCATCTTGGTGGCGCTTGTTACGGCCGGTGCCCACGCTCTGAACGGCGGAATTCGTTTGCAAATTCAGGGCCGCAAGGTGACCCCGCAGGCAAAGTTCCACCTCAGCGTGCTGTTTGCGGTGATGTCACTGGTTCGCGCAGTGGATTACTGGTTTTCGCGATACGACCTGACTCGCTCGACGCGCGGTGTCGTACAAGGTGCAACGTTCACCGATGTCAACGCCCAACTCCCTGCCACCCAACTCATGATTCTCGTGTCTGTTGCGGTCGCATTGCTCTTCTTGGCCAACTTCCGGCAACGGGGTTGGCGCTTGCCAATTCTTGCAACGATGTTGTGGATCGTGATCGCCGTGACCGCTGGCGGGGTATACCCAGCAATCGTGCAGCGCTTCTCGGTGCAACCGAACGTCAGCACGAAAGAGTTGCCCTATATCGACCGCAATATTGAAGCGACAAAGTTTGCGATGGGCCTGGGCGAAATTACGCGAGAACTTGTGGAGCTCGAGCCGTTGAACGGTACCGCACTCAACACGAACCCCGCTCCATTGCGCAACGTGCGACAGCTTGATCCATTCCAGATGCGCGACCGATTCATCCTTGACGAGGGTCAAACCTCGTTTTACGCGGTGCGCGACCTCGACGTTGATCGCTATGAAGTCGATGGTCGAGTGCAGCAGGTGATGGTGTCGGCCCGCGAGTTGAACTCCGCTGGTATTCCAAACCGCACCTGGGTGTCTCGTCACTTGTTGTACACCCACGGCTGCGACGTGATTGCCGCACCGGCAAGTCGCACCACGAACGACGGCCGCCCGGTCTACCTCGACCTCGGTGTCACACGCCCCGAGCTGTATTTTGGCGAAGGCATTGATCAGTATGCGCTCGTCAACACCGAGCAGATTGAGCAACCGTGTACAGGGTCGACAACCAAGGAATCCACGACCGGTGGAGTGCAACTGTCATCCACCTTGCGCAGGGTCGCCTACGCGGTCAATTACGGCGAATACAACTTGTTCGGCTCGGGACTCATCACATCACAGTCGCGCATCCTCCACGATCGCAATGTCACCGAGCGAGTGGCGCGCCTCGCGCCCTTCCTGCGATTCGATGCCGATCCGTATCCAGTGGTTGTTGACGGGACGGTGCAGTGGGTGCTCGATGCCTACACCATCAGTGATCGATTCCCCTATGCCCAACAAGCCAACGTCGACCAACTCTCCCCGGGCGGCGGACTGAATGCACCGTTCAACTATGTGCGTAACAGCGTGAAAGCCGTCGTCGATGCGTTCACTGGTGATGTCACCTTCTACATCGTCGATGAAGGTGATCCACTCGTCGCCGCATGGCAAAACGCCTTCCCAAATCTCTTCTCGGCAGTCACCGAAGCGCCGCAGGCGCTCGTTGATCACTTCCGCTATCCAGAGGACTTGTTTCGAGTACAGACCAATGTGTACGGCCGTTATCAGTTCGACGATGCGACGTTGTTCTTCAATCGCGACGCAGCATGGAGCGTTGCCCAGGCCCCAGCAACCGAACCGGAGGCAGTTACTGGCGTAGTCGGAAGCAGTGGAATTAGCGGGCTCGAGGGCATCGATGTGCAAGATGCAAGCGTGTTGCGCTTTGAGCCGTACTACACGATGTTCCACGGCGCCGATGGTCTTGGTGACCCGACGTTCTCGATGGTGCGGCCATTCGTACCGTTCTCGGCAGACAACGCCCGCAAGGAATTGCGTGCATTGATGGTGGTGTCGAGTGATCCGGGTTCGTACGGAAAGATCAGCGTCTTGGAAATGCCCGAGCCGCTACCCGAGGGGCCAGCAACGGTCGCCGCAGAGTTCGGCAGTGATCCGGTGGTTGCCCAGCAGATTACGTTGCTTGATCAGCGTGGCTCGCGTGTGATCTTCGGCGACCTACAGGTAGTACCCGTACAACGAGGACTGATGTATGTTCGTCCGCTCTTCGTGCGTCCGGACGATCCGAGTGCCAAGCAAATCTTCGTTCGTAAGTTCTTGGTGTCATACGACAATCGCGTGGTGATGGCCGACAGCCTCACCGAAGCCGTTGCCCGTTTGCTGCCTGGATTCACGACCAATCTTGGTGAGCGCATCAACGATGGCACCACTGCACCCGTCGACTCGTCAACTAACCCATCGACCGATACGAGCGGCAACACCAGTACCGCGACAACGACGACCGTTGCGTCAGACGTTGACACACTCACTGCAGCGCAACTCTTGGCACGAGCCGACACCCTGTTCGATGAGGCAAATGCCGCCCTCGCGCAGAGTCCACCGAATTTTGCCGAGTATCAATCGAAGTTGGCGCAAGCCCGTGATCTCTTGCGTCGCGCCATCGCCCTCGTCGAGGGATGATCTAGGCAACAGTCCTTATTCGCTGGTTGATCGTGCGGTACTAGCGCGCACGACGCAGGAGTTCGGCGAGTTCCGCGAGGTCCTGCCGAAAGGCAATTGCGTAGCGCGCCTGTTCGCTGGCCAGGCGAGTTTGGCTCGTTCGTAACTGCTCGACCCGCTCGGCGGTAGCGGTATCGGAGGTTGCAGCAAGTTTCTGGATTTCACCGTCGAGTTCGTGGAATTGATTCGTGAGGGTGGTGCTCATGAGTGTCAACCGTTCGTCGAATGCCACGAGTCGGTGGCCGACGTCATTGATTGCGTCATTCATCGAACGCAATTCGACGTTGCGCTTTTCAAGATCTGACCGTAAACCATCAAGATCGTTTCGCATCTGCGCGAGGGACTCGCGAAGTTCGCGACGGCGTCTACGGAAGTTCATTGCAACAGACGGTAGGCTGTGGAGACCCGACGCGGGGTAGAGCAGTCCGGTAGCTCGTCAGGCTCATAACCTGAAGGTCGCAGGTTCAAATCCTGCCCCCGCCACCACTGCTCGCTATTTATCGACACGCTGATCCTGCGGCAGCATTCGACGACGATGCCATCGAATGCGGAACGGAGCGACGGCAAGTCGTGAGGTCAGGCCGATGAGCGCGGTGAAAATCAGCGCGCGTACGAAGACGTTTAGCGAGCTGAGTGATGGCCCGAGAAGAATGGTGAAGCCGAGGGCGAGTGGATACACCCAAGCAACCTCCGAGAGGAAACCACCGAGTTTCGTGCGGTGAGGCGCAACCTGAGTTTGGGCTGAGAAGAATTCGTCGGCTCCAGCGGTGACCGTGACTCGTTCGGCGGTGATCAGTTCATCTGACTTCGCCAGCACGGTGCTGCGTTCTGCTGAACGCTCCCACTGCCGTAGATGCACCGCGTCGACGAACCGAAAGACGATGTGGTATTCATCTGATTCGGCACCAGGGTGCAGCATCGTGGCCCCCAAGCATCCGGGAAACGACTTCACGGCGCTCAGCATTTCCTCCGACCACGCCACGAACTCTGCAGACAGACCAGGTTTGACGGTGCGGGCGATGGTCACCGTGACGGTTCCCGGCGCGATTCGCGGAAGTTTGGCGGTGTCGAAAGATCCCGTGAGTTCGGGCATGGCGTAGAGAATAGTTGTGATTTGTCGTGCGCACTGACTCTTCTCGTGAGTCTGGGCGAGGAATCCTGCAATGTGGTTCACCGTAGAATGTGGTCGGTGCTTCATTCACTCGCGACTCGTTTTTGTCGTCTGAACTGCGAAGCCGATTCTCGCCGATGAGTACCTCAATTCTCGATACGGGCATCAAGGTGGTGCGTAATGTCGGGGGTTTCACCGTTGGTCGCGGTTCAGTCGCACAACTGCCGGCGTTCGTCGACACACGTCGTGCGGTGATAGGGGGAGATGCCCAGGTTGTGTATCTCGTCGACGAATACTTCCGCGACCAGCACGAGATTCTTCAGAAGCTTGGTCGTCGAGAGAGCGATGTCCTGCGTTTCGTCGAAGTGACCGATGAGCCAACCACAAGTGGAATCGATGCGATAACTGCTCAACTGCGTGCTCAGTTGGCAAAGACGCCTGCAACCATCGTTGGAATCGGTGGCGGAACCACGATGGACACCGCCAAAGCCGTGGCCAATCTCCTGACCAATGGCGGAAAAGCAGCCGACTATCAGGGTTGGGATCTCGTGAAAGTACCAGCAGTACACAAGATCGCAGTTCCGACGATTTCGGGAACCGGATCAGAAGCGACGCGCACGTGTGTGATGACGAACACCGAAACCGGCGTGAAACTCGGGATGAACAGCGACTTCACGGTGTTTGATCAAATGGTGCTTGACCCCGACCTTACGGCCACCGTGCCGCGCAGCCAATATTTCTATACGGGAATGGACGCCTACATCCATTGCATTGAGGCGCTTGCAGGTTCGTATCGCAACGCAGTCGGTGACGCATATTCTCGCGAGACCGTGAATCTGTGTCGGCAGGTGTTCCTCGGCGAAGACATGATGAGCGCCGACGCACGAGAGCAGCTGATGGTGGCGTCCTATCTCGGTGGCTGTGCAATCGCCACGAGCTACGTCGGTGTCGTGCATCCTTTTTCGGCGGGGCTAAGCGTGGTGCTCGGTCTGCACCACTGTGTTGCCAATTGCATTGCGCTGAACGCCCTCGGCGAGTTCTACCCCGACGCTCATCGAGAGTTTCGAAGCATGCTTGCGTCGCAGGGTGTCTCGCTTCCCACCGGAGTGTGTGCCGATCTGACCGACCAACAATTTGACGCGCTCGTCGCAGCCACCGTGGTGCACGCCAAGCCTCTGACCAATGCGCTGGGAGCCAATTTTCGTACGGTGCTCACCAACGAGCGAGTCATTGACATTTTTCGGAGGATGTAAGCAGTGCCCGGCTTTGAGATGATCGGCGCCGAAGAGCAGGCAGAAATCGACGAGGTATTCCGCCGTGGCGGAGTGCTGTTTCGGCATGGATTCGATGCACTGCGGGACGGCTGCTACAAGGTGCGCGATTTTGAAGCGGCGTTTGCGAAGTACATGAATGTGCCGCATGCACTCGCGGTGACTTCGGGTACGGCTGCCTTGCGTGTTGCGCTGGCTGCTCTGAATCTTCAGCCAGGTGATGAGGTGATCACCCAGGCGTTCACGTTTGTAGCCACGGCCGAGGCAATCATCGAGGCTCGGCTCGTGCCGGTGTGCTGTGAAGTCGACGACACATTGAACATGGACCCCGTCGACCTTGAGCGACGAATCACACCTCGCACACGGGCCGTCATCGCCGTACACATGTTGGGCACCCCGGCCCGACTGCGTGAGATTTCGGAGATCTGCCGTCGACATGACATCGTGTTGATTGAAGACGCTGCGTGGGGTTGTGGAGGTTCGCTCGACGATAGGCGTCTTGGCACGTGGGGCCGTATGGGTACGTTCAGTTTCGACTATGCCAAGACGATGACGACTGGTGAAGGCGGCATGGTGGTGTTTCAGCAACAAGCCGACTACGAGCGAGCCGCTGCGTGGCATGACCACGGACATGAGAACAACCCTGCCGTGCCGCGGTGGGAAGATACGCGGTCGGGCAGCGGTTTCAACTACCGCATGACCGAATTACAAGGCGCGGTCGGCTTGGCTCAGTTACGAAAACTCGATGACGTGGTGCGTCGCCAACGCACCAATCGCGATGCCTTATGGCGCTCAGTCGGCGATCTTGCGGGTGTTACTCCGCGGGCAGTTCCTGCAGGTTCGCAGGAAACCGCAGACGCTCTGGTGTTTGAGGTTGAGAGTGCCGAATGTGCACGGGAAGTACGCAATCGACTACTGGCTGCCGGGTCAGCTACCAAAATTCTGCCCGAGGCGGTGACATGGCACTTCGCAGGAACCTGGTCGCACATGCCCGAATTGGTCCAAACGCACGGTGATTTGAACACGGCATTTCCTGCCACAGCCGCGCGACTTGCACGCTGTGTGTCGTTGCCGGTCGTGGTGAAGATGGCAGAAGACCTACCGAATAAGGTCCGCAGTGCACTCGCACCCGTACTGGGTGAGAAGGTGTCATAGCGTTACGGTGATGTCACAGAGCACATTGATTTCGGTGATTGTGGCTGCACACAACGAAGAGCGATATATCGGTCGCTGCATACGGTCACTTCTCGCCCAGACGTTTCCTCGCCAGAAGTTCGACATCATCGTCGTGAATGATGGCAGCACCGACCGAACCGCGACCATCTTGAAGACGTTTGGAGACGACGTTCGAGTGCTCCACAACGACTCCAACATTGGTCTGCCTGCAAGCCTGAACAAGGCAATTTCGTCAACCCACTCAAAGTTCGTTGTGCGAGTCGATGCCGACGACTATGTCAATGCGTCCTTCCTCGAAATCCTGTATCTCTTTCTTGCCGAGAACCCACGTATCGACGCTGCTGCCTGTGACTACCTGCTGGTCGACGACCGGGAAGAAGTATTGGCTCGCTGTGATGCCTCAAAAGAGCCAATCGCTTGTGGGATTCTGTTCCGTACCGAGCAACTGATTGATATCGGTCTTTATGACGAATCGTTCTTGCGTCACGAAGACCGCGACCTGCGCGTGCGATTCCTTGATCGGTATTCAATACACCATGTGGCACTTCCGCTGTATCGCTATCGACGGCATGCAGACAACATCACCAACGACACAGCTGCGATGAGTCACCACGACCGTCGCCTGCGAGAGAAGCACGGAGACGACGTTTCATGACACTCCCACACATTCACTTGGGGAGTCGCCGAGTTCGGCAAGGCGATAAGCCATATGTGATTGCGGAGATCGGGGTGAACCACGAAGGCTCGCTGGCGACTGCCAAACGCTTGATTGAGCTGGCGAAAGATGGTGGTGCTGATGCCGCGAAATTTCAGACGTACAAGGCCGAGACACTGGCATCGAAACACTCACCCGCGTATTGGGATACCACCAAGGAAGCCACGCTGTCGCAATACGAATTGTTCAAGAAATACGACGCATTTGGCGAGGCGGAATATCGCGAGCTGGCGCAACACAGTGCTGCTGTGGGCATCGACTTCGTCTCGACTCCATTCGATGATGCAGCCGTTGACTTGCTTGCGCCACTCGTACCGTTCTTCAAGGTGGCGTCCGCCGACCTCACCAATACGCCCCTTTTGCGACGGGTGGCGCACACGGGCAAGCCGGTCGTGCTCTCCGTCGGGGCCTCGACAGTTGCCGAGATTGACGGAGCGCTCTCTACGTTGAGGGCAGCGGGTGCCAATCAGATTGCCCTTCTGCATTGCATTCTCAACTATCCCACCGCCGACGAGCATGCCAACCTCCGAATGATTGGCGACCTCGCACGCAGGTATCCCGACTGTGTGATGGGGTATTCCGATCACACGGTGCCGCGCGATGGTCTGCCATCACTAGTCACCGCGTGGTTGCTTGGGGCAGTGATTCTCGAGAAGCATTTCACTCACGACACAACACTGCCCGGCAATGATCATTATCACGCGATGACTTCAGCACACCTACGACAATTTCGTTCTGAGGTTGAAAGATTAGAGGTGCTGCTTGGTTCGAGCTCGAAAGCACCTTTGCCAACTGAGGAGATTGCCCGTCTCAATGCGCGACGCAGCATCGTGGTGGCACGTGACCTACCGAGTGGACATCGAATCGAGGAGCGCGATATTACCTACAAGCGACCTGGTACCGGAGTGAGTCCGCTGCATTGGGATGAAGTCATCGGTCGC
>CAYFNN010000031.1:0-12415 GCA_964344465.1 uncultured Bifidobacterium sp.
CGCCACCGAGACCCGCACCGCGCTTGCGACCGATCGAGTCGATTTCGTCGATGAAAATGATGGCGCGACCCATCTTGCGTGCCTGTTGAAAGAGGTCGCGCACCCGCGAAGCGCCGACGCCGACGAACATCTCCATGAAGTCGGACCCGGTTACGGACAGAAACCCGACCCCCGCTTCGCCGGCGACCGCACGCGCAAACAAGGTCTTGCCGGTGCCTGGTGGGCCGACGAGCAGCACGCCCTTGGGCACACGTGCGCCGATTTCCTTGAAGCGCTCGGGCATGCGCAGGAAGTCGACGACTTCACGAATCTCTTGTTTCACGCCGTCATAACCCGCCACGTCGGCGAACGTCGTCGACGGTTTGTCGGCTTCATACGGTTTGGCACGGCTGCGACCAATCGACATGATGTTGCCCGCCTGGCCCATCGCTCGTCGCTGCATCCACAGGAAGAACGCCATGATCAAAAAGAAGGGCAACAAGACAGGAATCAGATTGGTGAAGAAGTTGCCCTGCGGTGTGCTGTAGTCGTAGTCGACGCCTTTCGACTTGAGCAGCTGTTCGTCGGCATCAGAAAGCATGGTCGCGCCGGTGGTGATGAAATCGCGGCCGTCGGCGAGCGAGCCGGAAATCTGGTTGTTGAGGTTGTTGATCGAGACTTGCCGAACCTCACCAGAAGCGACGAGATCGAGAAACTCGGTGTATGTCAGTCGAGTGCGCTCGGGTGTCGGCATGAGTCGTGGCCCCACGATGAGCACTGCGGCAAATGCGATGAGTGCCCACACCGCCCATCGAGGCATTCTCGGTTTGTCATCACTGCCGCGCGGAGTTCGTTCGCGTGAGAAACGTGGCCGTCGTGGTGTCGATGGTGGTGGCGGCGGCGGGGGAGGAAGGTTCGCCATGGCGTCATGCTAAGGCGCGATTGCCGTGGGGTATCCACCGTGTTTCCCTGCAGAATCGGTACTTTGGTCACATGGCTCGTCGTTGCTCGCGCAGCACATGCAGCGACCACGCGTCGATGACGCTTTCTTATCAATACGCAACCGCAACGGTATGGATCGACGACCTCGTCGAACACTCCGACCCGCATGTCTACGACTTGTGCGAGCGTCACGGCCAGCGATTCGCAGCACCCACTGGGTGGCGGCTCGAAGATCGGCGTAATCGCTTCCGCGTGGTGTTGCCCAGCCAACTCGCCGGCTGACGGCGATGTCCCGCCAGATGTGGGACCCGCCCCACGGCGAACGACCGTACGGCGAACGCATCTACGCCCACGAAGTGCCGCATGCCGCAACGCCACGCGCGGCCTTTCCGCTGCGGCTCGTCATCGGTGGATGGCTGCTGTGTTATGCCCTCGCCACGGTGTCGCAAGTCGCGCTGGTGGCGTTGTTCGACGTCTCGTTGGAGAGCCAGGATCAACCGAGTTGGTTCTTGCTCGCCGGAGCACTCACGTTGTGGGTGCCGTTCGTCGTGCTGCTCGTCGTGTTGTCGCGTCGCGCTGGCACCGGCAATGTGCTCGCCGACTATCGCGCACGATTTCGTCTCACCGATTTGTGGGGTGTGCCCATCGGAGTGCTGTCGCAGCTGCTGGTCGTCGGGCTCGTCACGTGGCCGTTTCGTCAGTGGTTTCCCGACACGTTCAGCACCTCGGAGGTGGAAGATCGCGCCCGCGGGTTGTACGACTCGGCACGAGGTATCTGGCTGGTGGTGCTGTTCGTCGTCGTGGTGATTGGCGCACCGATAGTGGAAGAGCTCGTGTACCGCGGTTTCATTCAGGCGGGTCTGCAGAGCCGGTTCAACGACATCGCCGCACTGGTCGTTGCGGCCATCTGGTTCACCGTCGTGCATGGCCGCGTGGCGGAGTTTCCGGGCCTCTTTGCTTTCGCCCTGATTTTGGGTACGTGTTTTCTCGTCACCAAACGACTTGGTCTGCCGTTTGTCGCGCACCTAGCGTTCAATGCCACGGGGTTGGCATTGCTGACCCTCAACTGACCACCCCCGATCGAACCCTGCTCGCATGACCAACGACGAACTCGCCCCGAGCACGCGCGAAACGCCGTCACGCGATGTAGTGGCACCGCGCGACGTGGTGTTCTTCGAGCGCCGCACCAAACTGTTGCTCGCCGGTGGGCTCATCTTCATCACCACGCTGATGGTGTTTCTCACTCTGCAGCCGTCGCTGATCTTCCGCAACAACACCCCGACGGGTGGTGACATGGGCGCCCACGTCTATGGTCCGGCGTATCTGCGTGATCACCTGCTCGCATCATTCCGCTTGTCTGGCTGGAGCAACGACTGGTACTCGGGACTGCCGATGTACCGCTTCTACATGGTGCTGCCCGCAATTTTCATCCTCGTGCTCGACATCGTGTTGCCCTACGGAGTCGCGCTGAAACTTGTCGCCATTGCGGGGTTGCTGGCGCTGCCACTGTGCACCTGGTTGTTCGGGCGTCTCGCGCGGTTGGCGTTTCCGATTCCTGAGCTGCTCGTGGTGGCGAGCACGGTCTTTTTGTTCGACGAAAGCTTCACCATCTATGGCGGCAACATTGCGTCGACGATGGCGGGTGAGTTCTCGTTCTCCATTGCGTTGGCGTTTGCGGTGCTCGGTCTCGGCGTGTTTTGGCGGGGCATCGAAACCGGCGGCTATCGCATCTCGGCAACCGTGCTGCTGGCGCTCTCGGCGCTGAGTCACGGCATCGTGCTGCTGTTCGTATTCCTCGGGTACCTGCTGATTCTTGCGATGCACAAAGAACCCGCAAAGTGGAAGTACGGCGTGCCGGTGATCGGTACGGCGGTATTGCTGTCGGCGTTCTGGGTGGTGCCGTTTCTCCTCAATCACGCCTACATGACCGACATGAAGTACGAGCCTCAACCGAGTGGTTACGGCGACGGTTGGATCGACATGTTCTTCCCGCTGCACATCGTGTTCGATGTGCTGGTCACGGGCTTTGCCGTGGTGGGTGTCGTCGCCGCGTTGTGGCGCCGCAACATCGTGGCGGCGTGGCTGGGTGTCTACGGAGTAATTCTGGCCATCGCCGTGTTCGTTGCGCGCGAGAGCCTGCCGGTGATCGGCTTGTTGTGGAATCCGCGCGTGCTGCCGTTTCTCTATCTCGTGCGCTACATGTTGATGATGATTGGCATTTACGAAACCATCGTGGGTGTTGCGCGATACATCAGCCTCGAGCGGGCGGCGGCGCGTGTTGCGAAGTCTGGAGAGGTGCAAACACTCGGCCCATCACTACGTGGAAGATTGTCGTTCAATGTGGTGACTGCTCTCGTCGTGTCGTTCGTGTGCATCTCGATTATCGGTTTTCGCTTTCAAGAGCTGCCGTTCGCCTCGGTGCGCACACTCGAAGATGGTTCGCAGCGTTATGGCGTTGGACCGATCAGCGTGCCGGCGAGCAACGACGGTTTCGTCGACGGCTGGGCCCGCTGGAACTTCACCGGCTATGAGGGCAAGAACGCGTACGGCGAATACCGCGCACTCGTGGAGACGATGAAGCAGATCGGCGAGGATCCGCGTTACGGCTGCGGCCGCGCGCTGTGGGAGAACAGCGGCGAAACCAACAAGTACGGCACCACGATGGGGCTCATGTTGTTGCCGCACTGGACCAACGGCTGCATCGGTTCGATGGAAGGTCTCTTCTTCGAGGCGTCAGCGACAACGCCGTATCACTTCATCGCTGCTGCGGCGATGTCGAAGCAGAGCAGCAACCCCGTGCGTGAGCTGCGCTACGACGACAACAAGGCTGCTCTCGGCGTGCGCTATCTGCAAGAACTCGGTGTGCGCTACTACATGGGTTTCACCCCTGAAGCCATTCGCGAAGCGTCGGCACAGCCGGCGCTGCGCGAGGTGGCACGCAGCGGCCCATGGGTGATTTATCAGGTCGATGCGAGCGACTTGGTGGTGCCGCTAACTAAGCAACCTGTGGTCATCGATGGTGCCGCCGAGCAGGACGTCGCAGTTGGTCACGCAGGTGACGCCAAAGAGCGTTGGCTCGAGGTCGGCACGAGTTGGTTTCAGAATCCCAACGATTGGGTTGCGCTGCCGGCTGCCGACGGCCCCGACGAGTGGCAGCGCATCCTGACACGCGTTGATGTTGATCGTCGCATCGGCGAGCCGGGCGAGTCGGGCCGTCGGGTCGACATCGTCGTGCCCAACGAGCCGATTACCCAGGTGAACCTCGCACCAGTCGTGGTTTCGAACGTCGTGCAGGGTCGTAGCAGTGTGTCGTTCACCGTCGACAACGTCGGCGTGCCGGTGTTGGTGCGAACGTCGTATTTTCCCAACTGGAATGTCTCCGGGGCGAAGGGGCCGTATCGAGTGGCGCCGAACATGATGGTGGTGGTGCCGACGAGCACCGATGTGCGCCTGTCGTTCGGTTGGTCGTTCTTCGACCTGTTCGCCTACGTATTGACCATCGGCGGAATCGCCGTATTGGTGCGGTGGCGACGGCGTCGTCGTCTCGCGCCGCTACTCTGACCGCGATGGCTGATCTCGACGCGGTCGTCAAGGCCTACGACGTGCGCGGCACGGTGCCCGAACAATTCGACGAGCCACTGGCTCGGGCGTTCGGCGTGGCGTTCGCGAGATTCACCGACGCCGAGCGTGTGGCGGTCGCTCACGACATGCGACCCTCGGGCCCGGGTCTCGTGGCGGCATTCGAAGAGGGTCTCACGTCGCAGGGTGTGGCAGTGGTGAATCTCGGTCTGGCGAGCACCGACTTGTTGTATTACGCCAGCGGCGTGATGGATATTCCGGGCGCAATGTTCACCGCCTCCCATAATCCGGCGCAGTACAACGGCATAAAGATGTGTACTGCTGGTGCGCGTTCGATCGGCATCGACAACGGCCTGCGTGAACTGCGGGAACTGGCGCGTGGCGTGCTCGGCCAGACAGTCGTCGGCGACCCCTCGCTCGTGACCCACCGAAATTTGCTGGCCGACTTCGCCAAGCACGTGCTGTCGTTCGTTGACGTCTCGGCGATGAAGCCGCTCAAGGTGGTGGCCGACACGGCCAATGGCATGGGTGGGCTCGTTGTGCCGGCGGTGTTCGATCGATTGCCGATGATCGACCTCGAAATCATGTACGGCGAACTCGATGGCACGTTTCCGAATCACCCCGCCGACCCCATTCAGCCTGCGAACCAACGCGACCTGCAAGCGCGAGTTCTCGCCGGTGGTTTCGACGTGGGTCTTGCGTTCGATGGTGATGCCGACCGCGTGTTTCTCGTCGACGAGCAAGGCCGCACGATGTCGGGCAGCACCACGACGGCGATACTCGCGCGAGTCTTCTTGCAGCGTCGCCCAGGTGCAACGATTCTCTACAACCTCATCTCATCGCGCGCGGTAGCCGAGGTGATCGCCGAAAACGGTGGCACTGGTCGGCGCACCAAGAACGGTCACTCGTACATGAAGCAGGTGATGGCCGACACCGGGGCAGTGTTTGCCGGTGAACACAGCGGGCACTACTACTTCGCCGACAACTACCGCGCCGACAGCGGTCTGATCGCCGCACTCGTCGTGCTGGGGGAGATGAGTCGTACCGGCTTGCCACTCTCGAAGTTGCGCGAGCCCGTCGAACGTTATGCCAACAGCGGTGAGATCAACACCCAGGTCAAAGACATCGATGCGGTAATCGCGCGAGTCGCAGAGAAGTACTCGCAGTATCCGCAGGATCGTCTCGACGGTCTCACCGTCGATTGCGGCGACTGGTGGTTCAACGTGCGTGCGTCGAATACCGAGCCATTGTTGCGCCTCAATCTCGAAGCGCCGACCCGCGAGCAATGCGACAACGAGGTGGCCGCACTACTGCAGCTGATTACCGCGTAGTCGCGCCGCGCGATTCCGCGTAGCGTGATGGTCGTGCCAACGCTCGACGCCACGCTCCTTTCGATTCTCGCCTGCCCCCAAGACAAGGGGTCGCTGTATTACTTCGCCGACGAAGATGCGTTGTACAACCCGCGGTTGCGTCGTCGCTACGACGTGCGCGACGGCATACCCGTGATGCTCATCGACGAGGCCACCACGGTGAACGATGCGGAACATGACCGCCTCATGGCGAAAGTTGCCGCCGAGCGTCTCGCGCCGACGTTTCACGACTAACGCTCGTCTTCGTCGCCACCGCCGACATCGTCGTCTCCGTCGCCACCGCCGACATCGTCGCGACGACTAGCATTGAGGTTCGTCGGCTGACCCGATTGGTGCCAGCAGGCCCCAGCCCGACACGTACATTCATCATGCAGTTCTGAAACGGGGTCAGCCATGTCGTCATCAACGTTCGCTCAGCGCAAGGACTATCGCGTCGCCGATTTGTCGCTCGCGCCATTTGGTCGCAAGGAAATCCACCTTGCTGAACATGAAATGCCTGGTCTACGCGCCTTGCGCAAGGAATACGGTGCACTCAAGCCGCTGAAGGGTGCCCGCATCTCTGGTTCGCTGCACATGACGGTGCAAACTGCCGTGCTGATTGAAACACTCGTCGAACTCGGCGCCGAGGTGCGCTGGGCCAGCTGCAACATCTTCTCCACACAAGACCACGCTGCGGCGGCAGTTGCCGTCGGCCCCAACGGCACCGTGCAAGAGCCCAATGGTGTGCCGGTCTTCGCCTGGAAGGGCGAGACCCTCGAGGAGTACTGGTGGGCCACCGACCAGATGATGACCTGGCCCGATGGTGACGGCCCGAACATGATTCTCGACGACGGCGGTGACGCCACGCTGCTCTTGCACAAGGGCGTCGAATACGAAAAGGCGGGCAAGGTTCCCGACCCAACGACGGCATCGAACCCTGAGCTGGCGATCGTGCTCGGCCTGTTGCAGCGCAGCCTGAAGAACGACCCGACGAAGTGGACTCGTATGGCCAAGGGCATTCGTGGCGTGACGGAAGAAACCACTACGGGTGTCAAGCGCCTCTACAAGATGGCCGAGCGCAAGGAATTGCTGTTCCCGGCGATCAATGTGAACGACAGCGTCACCAAGAGCAAGTTCGACAACCTCTACGGGTGTCGCCACTCGTTGATTGACGCCATCAACCGTGCCACCGACGTGATGATCGCCGGCAAGGTTGCTGTGGTGTGCGGTTATGGCGACGTGGGCAAGGGTTGCGCGCAGAGCTTGCGCGGCCAGGGTGCGCGCGTGATCGTGACGGAGATCGACCCGATCAACGCGCTGCAGGCGACGATGGAGGGTTTCCAGGTCGACGTGCTCGAAGATGTCGTCGGTGACGCCGACATCTTCGTCACCGCAACCGGCAACGAGATGATCGTCACCGTTGATCACATGGCCAAAATGAAGCACAACGCCATCGTCTGCAATATCGGACACTTCGACAACGAAATCGACATGGCGGGTCTGGCGCGCAGTGGCGCAAAGCGCGACGAACTCAAACCCGGAACCGATTTGTGGTCGTTCCCCGACGGTCATGCGGTGATCGTGCTTGCCGAAGGTCGACTCGTGAACCTCGGTTGCGCCACCGGCCACCCGAGCTTCGTGATGAGCTGCTCATTCTCCAATCAGGTGATCGCGCAGATCGAGTTGTTCAACAATGTTGCGAAGTATCCGATCGGTGTGTATGTGTTGCCCAAACACCTCGACGAAAAAGTGGCGTCACTGCACCTCGGTGCACTCGGCGCAAAACTGACCAAACTCACCGACGGTCAGGCCGAGTATCTCGATCTCGACCCGAAGGGGCCGTTCAAGCCCGAGCACTACCGCTACTAGGTCGCGTCGCGTAGTGCGCCCGCGTCGCGCGCAGTCAGCTCGCGTCGCGCGGCCGCATCACGAATCGCGGCAGCAACCGCTGCACGATTGGCCCGATGAGCACAGCAAACGCGACGGTGCCGACACCCACCTGACCGCCAAGTAACCAGCCGATAACGAGCACGATCACCTCGATGCCCGTGCGCGCCACGCGAATCTGCAGCCCGCGCGCTGCGAGCCCAGTCATGAGTCCGTCGCGCGGCCCAGGCCCCAAGCCACTACCGATGTAGACGGCTGAACCGAGACCCGTCACCACGATGCCCGCAAGCATCATCGGTACGCGCACGACGAGCGACTCAGGTTCGGGTAGCCAATCGAGTACGAGGTTGGCGACCAAGCCGATTTCCAACGCGTTCAACAGCGTGCCGAGCCCCGGCTTCTGACGTAGGGGAATCCACAGCAACAGTAGGAGTGCGCCCGTTGCGATGATGACCGTGCCAATACTGCGGTCAAGCCGCGCCGCAACACCCTGGTGAAACACGTCCCACGGCGGAACACCGATGCGCGCGTCAATCTGCAGCGAAATTCCGATGCCAAAGAGCGCGAGCCCGGTCACACAACGGGTGATGCGTTCAGGCAGTCGATCGGTCGCCATCGGTGGCAGTGACGCTGAACCGTTGCCAACCACCTCGCTACCGTACTTCACACGCGTCGTAATCGAGCGACTCGCGATGTCACGTGATGGGCTGTTGCAGGTTGGTGATGGGTGCTCACAGTTACACATCGTGTCGCTCGGCGTGTATCGCGGCGACCTGCGTCGGGCGATTCATGCAATGAAGTTCCGTAATCGACGTTGGATATCAGCTCGCCTCGGCGTGCACTTGGGCCGTCGACTCAGCAGTGTGTACGCAGAGTGGCGGCCGGATGTCGTCACGTGGGTACCCACTACGGCAGCGCGAATCCGTCTGCGTGGGCACGATCAAGCCAGCGTCGTGGCGGGCGGTGTGGCGCGTGCGATGCAACGGCCGCGTCGTCGCACATTGCGACGAGTCGATCATCGTGCCCAAACCGGACTCACGAAACATCAGCGACGCGTGGGCCCGCGCTATGTCGCGCACCCGCATGTAGTGCGAGGTCTGCGAGTGTTGCTCGTCGACGACGTGATGACCACGGGCTCATCATTGCGCAAGGCGTGTGATGCGCTGCTCGCGGCCGGCGCACGCGAGGTGCGATGTGCAGTGGTGGCGCATGTTCCGTCGCACCGAACGGCGTTGAACGCCACGGCAAACTCACGAGACGCATAGCGTCGCAAAGGTAGGCTGAAGCCTCTCATGGCAGTGCTCGATCGCATTCTGCGGGCTGGCGAGGGCAAGAAAGTCAAGGCCTTGGCGGGCATCGTGCCTGAGGTCAACGCCCTTGAAGCATCGATGGCAGCGCTCTCCGACGATGCGCTGCGGGCCAAGACGGGGGAGTTCCGCTCGCGTATCGAGCGTGGTGAAGATCTTGATGATCTGATGGTCGAAGCTTTCGCAGTGGTGCGTGAAGCCGCCAAGCGGGTCATCGGTCAGCGCCATTACGACGTGCAGCTCATGGGCGGTGCGGCGTTGCACGCTGGCTGGGTTGCCGAAATGCGTACGGGCGAAGGCAAGACACTGGTCTCGACCCTCCCCGTGTATCTCAACGCACTCGGCGGCAAGGGTGTGCACCTCGTGACGGTGAACGATTATCTCGCGCGTCGCGATGCGGTGTGGATGGGTCAGATTCATCGCTGGCTTGGGCTCACGGTCGGCCTCGTCGTACCGGGAGTCCGCACGTCGCCCGCCGAGAAGCGCGCCGACTACGCATGCGACCTCACCTACGGCACGAACAACGAGTTCGGCTTCGACTATCTGCGCGACAACATGGCGGCGACGGTCGGCGACAAAGTGCAGCGCGGCCACAACTTTGCAATCGTCGACGAAGTCGACTCAATTCTCATCGACGAAGCACGCACGCCGTTGATCATCTCGGGCCGAATCGCCGATGCCGCCACGTTGTATTACAAGTTCGCCTCCATCGTGCGCACGCTGGTGCGCGGTGAAGACTTCGACGTCGAAGAAGACAAGCGCATCGTGGTGCCGACGGAATCGGGCATCAACAAGGTCGAAGCGCAACTCGGCATCGAGAACCTCTACGACGAGGTGCAACGCAACCTCGTGCATCAGTTGCAGGTTGCACTCAAAGCCGCCGTGTTGTATCACCGCGACAAGGATTACATCGTGCAAGACGGCGAAGTAAAGATCGTCGATGAGTTCACGGGTCGAATTCTCGAGGGGCGCCGCTGGAGTGAAGGCATCCATCAGGCGGTTGAGGCAAAAGAAGGCGTGCGCATCAAGGAAGAGAACCAGACGCTCGCCACCGTCACGCTGCAGAACTACTTCCGCATGTATTCGAAGTTGGCGGGAATGACCGGCACTGCACAAACCGAGGCTGCCGAATTGATGAATACCTACGGTCTGAATGTGGTGCCGATTCCCACCAATCGTCAGATGGTGCGCGTTGATGAAGCCGACCTCATTTACAAGACGGAGAACGCCAAATTTGCTGCAGTCGTTGAAGACATCGTGCATCGCCATGCAACTGGTCAACCGGTGTTGGTCGGCACGGTCAGTGTCGAAAAGAGTGAGGTGTTGTCGCGCAAGCTGCAGCAACGTGGCATCGCCCACGAGGTGTTGAACGCCAAGCAGCACACGCGTGAAGCCGCAATCGTGGCTCAGGCGGGTCGCATCGGGTCGGTCACGGTGGCCACCAACATGGCGGGGCGTGGCGTCGACATCCTGCTCGGTGGCAATCCCGAAGGCTTGGCGCGTAGCCAGGTGCTGAAGGAAGGCCATCACGCCGACACCTTGCTCGATGAATTTGCGCTGCCGTTGCCGCTCGAACAGATGCCGATGGATTACATCACGGCCCGACGTAAGGCGCACGAACGGCTGGCCGATCTGGTGCGCGAATTCAGCAAAGTGTGCAGTGACGAGGGCGAAAAAGTTCGTGCACTCGGTGGGCTGTACGTGCTCGGCACCGAGCGACACGAAAGTCGCCGCATCGACAACCAGTTGCGCGGGCGAGCGGGTCGCCAAGGCGACACGGGATCGAGCCGTTTCTACCTCAGCCTCGACGACGAGTTGATGCGACTCTTCGCCACCGGTGCGTTGTCGTGGGTGATGGGTCGCGCCCTGCCCGACGACGAGGCAATCGAAGCCAAGATGGTGACCAAAGCAATCGAGCGCGCGCAGAACACCGTCGAGCAGCGCAATGCCGAAATTCGCAAGAACGTGCTCAAGTACGACGAAGTAATGAACGAGCAGCGCAAAATCATCTATCAGCGCCGCGACCAGATTCTCTCGGGCAGTGATCTGAAGGCTGCAGCACTCGAATATCTTGCCGATGCTGTCGACTCGCTCATCGAAACCCACTGCGTCTCGGAAGCTGACGACGAGTGGGACATCGACGGCCTGGTCATCGAATTGCGTTCGTTCTGGCCGCACGGCGTAACCAACGACTCACTCACTGCATGCTCGAGCACCGACGAGATGTACGACGTCGTCATGGCCGATGCGTCGGCCTACTACGAAAAGCGCGAGGCCGAACTTGGTGCACCGACGATGCGCGAAATCGAGCGACAGGTGATGCTGCGCATCATCGATCAGCGCTGGCGCGAACACCTCGAGGAAATGGATTATCTGCAAGAAGGCATCAACCTGCGGGCAATGGGCCAGAAAGACCCACTCACCGAATGGCAACGCGAGGGCTTTGAGATGTTCGGTGCGCTGATGAAGGGCATCGCCCAAGACTTCGTCAAATATGTCATGCACGTTCAGGTGATTCGCAACGATCAATCCGCCGAACGTGTACAGACCGTCAGCAACGTGCAGACGTCATCGAGCGACTCCGAGCGTGCCCCGACTCGAACGGCTGCCAAGGGTGGCGGCGCACCGACCGCTGGTGCCTCGAGTGGGCCTGCGAGCAATCAACCCGCTGGCACCGTGGTGAAGCGAGCCGACGACTGGTCGAACACGCCGCGCAACTCACCGTGCCCGTGTGGGTCGGGCAAGAAATACAAACTCTGTCACGGCAGGGGCTAACACGCGGGCCCGCGCGCAGGCGTGATACACGATGAGAGATTTCACCACCGACATCGCAGAAGTGGCTCGTCGCGTTGATGAAGCCCGTGCATATTTGAAGATTGCCGAATTGCGCGAGCGGTTGGTTGCACTCGAAACCGAGATCGCCAAGCCCGACTTGTGGAACAACCAAGAGCATGCCAAGCGCGTAAATAGCGAATACGCGGGCGTCAAAGGCGACTTGACCGAGTTCGACGGGATTGCCCGCTTGCTTGACGACACCCAGGTCTTGCATGAGATGGCGCGTGAGGCGGACGATGCGTCACAAGAACCTGAAATCGAGCAGTCAATCGTGCGTGCCCGTGCCGCACTCGACGAAGTCGAACTGCGCAGCTTGTTTATCGGCGAACACGATGAGGCTGACGCGATCGTGCAGATCAACGCCAAAGACGGTGGTATTGATGCCCAGGACTGGAGCGCGATGTTGTTGCGCATGTACACCCGCTGGGCTGAACGCCGCAATCTTGCGGTGGAAATGGGCGACATCTCTGACGGCACCGAGGCCGGAATTCTCTCCGCCGACTTCACCGTGCGCGGGCGATTCGCCTATGGACTGCT
>CAYFNN010000032.1:0-1896 GCA_964344465.1 uncultured Bifidobacterium sp.
CGACTCGAGCGCCACTACAAAGACATGTGCGACACCGAGTTCACGATTGAAGACGGCAAGTTGTGGATGTTGCAGACTCGAGTCGGCAAGCGAACTGGCGCCGCCGCGTTGCGCATGGCAGTGGAGATGGTGAAGAACGGTGGCACCGGCAAATACAAGTGGAAGATCAGCAAGAAAGAAGCGCTCATGCGCATCACTGCCGATCATCTTGATTCGGTGTTGCACCCGCAGTTTGCGAACAAGACCAAGGCCGTTGCCAAAGGGTTGGCAGCGTCGCCAGGTGCCGCCGTCGGCAAGGTGTATTTCACCGCTGACGACGCCGAAGCTGCCGCCAAATCAGGTGAGGCGGTCATCCTCGTGCGCAACGAAACGAGCCCCGAAGACGTGCACGGAATGATGGTTGCCAAGGGAATTCTCACCGCACGTGGTGGCCTCGTCAGCCACGCCGCGGTCGTGGCGCGCGGTTGGGGAACCCCGGCGGTCGTCGGTGCCGACGCCGTCAAGATCGACGGCAAGCAGTTCAGCGTCGGCGACACGGTGGTGCGCGAAGGCGACACCATCTCGCTCGACGGTGCAACCGGAGAAATCATGCTCGGTGCACTTACGCTCGCGGGTTCGAAGCCGCCAGCAGAGTTTCACACGATCCTCAAATGGGCCGACGAAATTCGTAAGGGCAAATTGAACGTGCGAGCCAATGCCGACACGGGTGACGACTCGAAAGTCGCCCGAGATTTCGGCGCCGAAGGCATTGGTCTGTGCCGTACCGAGCACATGTTCTTGGCACCCGACCGCCTGCCGGTGGTTCGCCGAATGATTCTCGCCGACACCGCCGCCGAAGAGGCCGCAGCACTCGAAGAGTTGCGTGCGGTGCAGCAAGAAGACTTCGCCGCAATCTTGCGCGCGATGAGCGGTCTGCCCGTTACGGTGCGATTGCTCGACCCGCCGCTGCATGAATTCCTCCCGCGTGTTGATGAGCTTGAGATCAAGGCCGCAACCGGCGGTCTCTCGGCGGAAGAGAAGCAGCTGTTGAAGGCCGCCCACGCTTGGGCCGAAGTCAATCCGATGCTCGGCACGCGCGGCGTACGCCTCGGAGTCATCAAGCCGGGCCTGTATGCCATGCAAGTTCGCGCACTCATGGAAGCCGCTGACCAAGTGGCGAGCGAGGGCTACCAGCCGGTCGTCGAAGTGATGATTCCACTCACCGTTACCGACGACGAGCTTGCCCTCGCACGAGGTTGGGTCGAGGGTGTGTTGCGCGACTTTGCAGCGCGACCACGCACAACGCCATCCGGCAAGAAGGCGAAGCGTCCGCAGGTGACGATCGGCACGATGATCGAAACGCCACGTGCGGCGATTCGTGCCGACGAACTCGCCGTGCATGCCGACTTCTTCAGTTTCGGCACCAACGACCTTACGCAGATGACGTTTGGCTTCAGCCGTGACGACGTCGAAAGCCGCATGATGCCGGCGTATCTCGAAGCGGGGCTGTTGAAGCGCAATCCGTTCGAGACCATCGACCAAACCGGTGTCGGCGAACTCGTCGAGATTGCAGCGAAGCGCGGTCGCAAGACCAAGCGCAAACTCAAGCTCGGTGTGTGCGGCGAGCATGGTGGCGACCCCGAGTCGATTGGCCTCTTTTATCGGGCCGGTCTCGACTACGTGAGTTGCTCGCCGTATCGAATTCCCATCGCGCGCCTCGCGGCTGCACAAGCGATCATTGGCGGTGCGAAAACTGACACAAAGTAATCGGAGAAAAGTCGCTACCGGCGACTTCGGTTACCACTACGCTCGTTGGAAATCATGACCCCCCATGTCGTATCGCAGCTGGTTGCCGCTGCGTCTGAGTCAGGCAACTACGTCGACGTAGACATCCCCTGGTGGGGATGGGAAATGCTG